>CAYUXV010000228.1:0-29548 GCA_964448875.1 uncultured Verrucomicrobiota bacterium | reverse complement strand
GTTGCCGTAGAGACGAAACGTAAGCGCCACCGGCCGCACTCCAATGGAGACGATCTCGATTAGGCCCACAAAAATAAACACCAACACCAAAAACAAACCAAAGAATCCCGCGCCGTGCCCCTTTACATTGAAGATGTGGCCGAGAAATCCGCCGGGACCCAGTGCCTTGAGGCTCCAGTACAGCCAAAGCACCATGAACATGCCAGCCATTGCGAGAGTCATGTTTACGTCCGCATTCACACCGCGCATCAAGGGCGCATCCAAATGGTGAGTGTGGAATAGTCCGTAATCTTCATACGTGTACCCGATGGTACCAAGGCCGGGGATGAGACCGAACCAATTAGCGAACAAAATAAAAATAAACGTAGTGCCAAAGAACCAGAAGGTCTGCTTCATCATGTGCGGTCCGACAATGCTCTCGAAAAAGGCGTACAAGCCTTCCACGAGGTACTCCACGAAGTTTTGAAGCCCCGAAGGAATGAGCTGAACTTTGCGGGTGGCCAGCTGCGCTACAATGATGATACCCAATGCCACGATAAAGGTCACGAACATCGAGTTGGTGATTTTCATCGGTCCTACCTCAAAAATCACCGGCGCATTGGGTGTCAGTCCTTGATGCTCTTCACCGTGCTCACCGTTGTGTCCAGCTGCTGTCGAATTGGAGTCGATGCTCGATGACGAGGAGTTATTTCCCGCGAAGCAAAGCGGTGCCCCGGTTAATAAAATCAAAAGCGCGACAATTCGTGCAAAAAACATCAGGTTTGGTGCCCTTTCGCGACGGGTCAAAACTAATATCAGGTGCCCAGCCAACAATCGGTGGACGAAAAATAGGAAGTGTGAATCTTTTCACAAGCTTTTTTTGGCAAAAGGCGAAAATTTGTTTTCCAGACGGTTTCGTCAGGGAAAATGATTCAAGCAAATCACACGGGATCAGGAAATCAAACGCACCAGTTCACGAGCTTTTTCACCAGCCTCATCAAGCATTGTGTCGAGTGCTTCTTCACTGACGTCATACTGCGCAAGAACCTGTTCCTTAAAGCGCGCACGCCAACCCTCATCATCCCCGTCAGAAAGATCACTTACGTAATACACCGGATCTGGTCGCATTTTACTTTCCGGCTCATTTTGCGCACTGATAGCCGATGCGATGTCTTCAGGCAACTCCCACTCTTTGCACACCAACGCACCTAACTCGGCATGATCCCATCCGAATTTTTCCTGTTCAATCTCATGCAGTGGTTTTTCGTTTTGTGCGGAAGATTCATAAACATCGGCATAATCGCTGCCTTTGCTTGCAGCGATGAGCGGCACACTGAAATCCTCTAAGAACCCTGCAGAGAAGCAAAGACCCGCCTCGGGGGGGTCGGTCAAATCGGCCAACCCACGGGCAATCACGGCCCGAAGACCTGCGCGCTGCCAAAAGGCATCCATGTCTACATAGCTTGGAACATCTTTTGGCATAGCCATTTTGGCGCCAAGCATCATCACAATTCGTTCTAGTTCCGCATTCCCTAGCATGGTGACGGCGTGTTCAAGATTCTTGATCGGTGATTTAGGCGCATATGCAAGGGAGTTGACCGTGCGCATCACGCGAGAGGTAAGATCCGCATCCATCGACATCACTTCTGCGATGTCTGAAGAAGAAGCCTTAGGATCACGCAGACGGCGTAAAGTTTCGAAAATGGTTTTCCGAAATTTAGGCAGTTCGTAGTCGCCAAGAATCTCATGCAATCGCGCGTGAGGATCCTTCTTTTTTTTGAAAAAGGAGAACATTGATCAATTACCCCGTGAGGCAAACTTGGTGGCGAGAATTGATAGGAGTGCGCCCAATCCCAAATAGCCAATGGCAATGTGGACGATGAGCACCACCTGCCCCGCAACTGTGACCGGCGACACATCGCCATAGCCGAGTGTCGTAAAGGTGACCACGCTGAAATACAGGTATGGAATGAAGCCACCCGGCAATCCGGCCTCGCCGCCGATACCTTTCAGGTGGCCGTCCATTTCAGCCGGCAGCATCCACTGGTCCATTCCCCAGTAGATGCCAGCAAATAGCAAAACATTAAGGGCAAGAAACACCCCCCAGCGCATCAAACTACGGCCGCAGTTGGAGGTGAGCTTCCACGCGTGATACACTGCTGAGTGAATTTTGTCCTGATGCCGAAATTCATACAGAAAGTTTTCATCTATTATGTGTTGGCGAACCAAGTAAGCTCCCGAAAAATCAATATCTCGGATGTCTGCACCGATCCAGTCGGCCTTGGTGTAGTTGCGCACATCGCGGAAATGGGCACCCTTTAGTATGGTATGGCCAAAGTTGGCGCCGTCGAGATTTGTTTCGCGTAAATCCGCATCCGTCAGGTCTGCCTGTGAAAAGTCAGATTGATCCAAGTCAGCTTCTAAAAACCGGCAACGAGCCATCTTAGCAGTGCGAAAATCCGTCTTTTCACACATCGCATCAACAAACGTCGAGTCCTCCAAGTGCGCATTAAAGAAATTTGAATTCTTCAGGTCGGTCATTCCAAAGCCTGTCTTGATAGCCGAACACTCAGAAAGATTCGCATCACAAAATGTCGTGCCCAAAAATTCCGTCCCATCAAGATTCGCCTTATAAAGTGTGGCTCCATTGAAATTTGCACTTTGACAACGTGCACCAGATAAATTGCAGCGACTCATTTCACAGCCGGAAAAATTGCAGCCAGTTAAATCTAGTCCCGCCAAATCTACATCCGTGAATTTCACCCCGTTCAGATCCTGCAATTCTGCTCCCAACGGCTCGTTCTTTTCGTTGGCACTACGCAGCGCAGCAACTATGTCATTGGTTGATCTGTTGGCCTCCATGGCGTCAGGGTTAGTCGACGTCCCTTTTGTGCAAAGTAAGCCTAAAACAAGTGATTTCTCAAGCAAAATGAACAAAGTTAATGTTGCTGAATATCTCTACCGAAGTTTTGTTTTCCCGCATTCCTTGCACAAAAACTACTGAGCCTGTCATTGCGTTAGCTTGCAAATTACAGTATGACGTGCGCGGACGTTGGGAGGATGTTTGAATTTTTGAAACAACTCTTCGCACGCCACCAAAAGCCACCGTACCAAGCAGGCACCAACCTGCTGCTAGTGCTGGTGCTCTCCGTGGTGGTAGGGGCAGGTGTGTCATATGGCACACTTGGCTTTATGAAGGCGTTCGACTCGGTTTTGAACTGGGTCTACTTCCAGTGGTCGGATTATCCAAGCGGTCGTTACACTCATAAGTTCGATCAACGCAACCAGGTTTCATTTGATTTTCACGGAGCTAATACTCATGGGCTGGAAGGACTGAATCAGAAACAATGGGCCGACCACGGTACGTGTCGCATATTGAACACCACCGCAGGAGTGCGCAGCAAACCGTCTTCTTTTGCGTGGAAAATGGACGATACACACACTGTGCTAATCCCGCCTTTACCTGACCCTGAATCTCAACCGGGAACACCTCGTGCGGGACCGGTTGTGAAATTGAAGTTTGATGGAAAAAACTTAATCCCCGCCGACCAAGATCTCAACGCCACACAACAGAGCATCCGCATGGTGGCTTTGTTGCCGAATTCCTTAAGTACCAGCAAGTTGGTATTTAGACACAAACAGGGCTCGTTTACCGATGTGCCCAAGTGGCATATCCTATTAGCACTTACACTAGGTGGACTGTTTATCGGCGCTCTCTACAAGGCTCTCAAGCTTGCCCGCGGTCATGGCCCAGCTGATGCTATTATCGCACGAATCAACAATGACGGTATTATGCCAATCAAGGAAGGAATCGGCACCGCCCTCATTTGCATTTCGTCTATCGGTTTGGGTGCCTCGGTGGGACGTTACGGACCTGCAGTCCATTTGGGGGCAACGCTGGGCTCTGGCTTTTCAACGGCCTTTAACCTCGGTCGTGTAAACACCGTGACTTTCCTTGGTTGTGGCGTAGCTAGTGCAATTGCCACTTCTTTCAACACACCCATTGCAGCGGTAATTTTTGCACATGAGGCGATCATAGGGCACTACTCGCTGCGAGCCTTCGCTCCTATCACCATCGCAGCCGTTACCGGCAATGAAGTAGCTAAGATGAACGGTCGGTTTTTCGATGGCTTTCAGAACCTCACCCAATTCACCGAACTAATGCCGGAGCAGTACCCGCTTTTTGCCATCGTCGGCCTTATCAGCGCTGTGTTTGCGCTCATATACATGCGTAGCCTCGTGTCCATCGGCAAGATCGTACGCGAGTCACGAATCCCACAGTGGCTTCGGCCTGTACTCGCCGGACTGTCCATAGGCATCGTTGCGATTTGGTTGCCCAATCTACTCGGCCTGGTTGAGGAAACCACCACTCAAGTCATTCAAGATCGTGGCGTCGAGTACACGCTGAAGCTACTCTGTTTTTTGATCGTTTTTAAAATCGCCTCCACTGCGTTATGCCTTGGTTGCGGGATGCACGGTGGCGTGTTTGGACCCGCACTGTGCTTTGGGGCAATGATCGGTGCAGCGTTCGCGATGATTTACGACCAAAGCCAATACCAGATTTTTGCCCTTGCCAGCATGGGAGCATGCATCAGCTCCGTGGTTGGGGCACCCATATCAACAATCCTCATCGTATTCGAGTTAAACCAGAATTATTCCGTCGCCACTGCAGTTATGGTCTCTGTAGTTGTAAGCAACCTTGTTACCAATCGGTTTTTTGCGCGCAGCTTTTTCCTTTTCCAGGTACAGGCTGCCGGCTTCGACATTAATGCAGGACGCGAAGTGATGATTCTTCAGCGACGCACCATCAGCGAAGTGATGGAGGCCAAATTTCACACTATCATGCCTGACGCCAACCTTGAAGCTATTGAAAATGCTCTCCGAAAAAATCCCGATGCTGACCTTTATGTCACCGAAGAAAACGGCAAGCTTCTTGGCAATATAACTCTCGCGGAAGCTTGGGATGTTTTAAAGGAACCCTGGAAACACAAGGGTCAAACCGCACGCGATCTTGCGTTCATGCCTGATCATGTCCTCACAGAAGACACCAATCTCAATACTGGTTTTGAGGTCATCGAGAAATTTGTCGGCATTAGTCTGCCTGTTATCAATAACGAAGAAGAACGAGTCCTGACGGGCATCATTCACGAGGCCAATATCATTCAAGCCTACAACAAAGCCGTCAAGGAAGCGCGTGGCGAAGAACAAGGCTTAGATTAAGCTAGTTCTGTCCGAAGATTAATTTCTTCCGAACATAAAATTTGCAACCAACCTTGCCTCCCTACTGAAGAACCACATAGACTTCAGCTTGTGCCAGACAAACCAAGTCAAAGCGCCGAAGATTACTTGGAGCGCATTCATGAACTCATCGAAACAAAAGGCAACGCGCATGTTGCCGACATCGCGCAATCACTTAATGTGGGCCAGCCATCGGTCACCAGTATGGTGCAAAAACTGGCCGATGCCGGATATCTGCGCTACGAGAAATATCGTGCCCTGACTCTTACCGACGAAGGTCGAGCTATTGCCGAGCGCATCCGCGACCGTCATGCTGTACTTGCCAGCTTTTTTACTCTTTTCGACCTAGATGACGAAACACAAGCCCGGGATATCGAGGGCATTGAGCACCATCTCAGCCCGGACACATTAAATACTCTGTCTGACCTAACAGCCTTCTTTACGGTCAATCCAGAAACTCTAGCCAAATTTCGTTCCACGCGTTTGAGTGAGAGCAAAGGCAACCATGATTAGTAATTAACAGCAGCACCATTGACTAATCGTCCACCATACAAAAAACTGCTCGATCTGGCTCAAGTCGAGGTTGCTTCCATCATCCGAGACCTTCCTGTCGTTCTTCGCTCAAAGGCACAGGATCTTCCCGTCTGTTTCGAGCCCAAACCCACTTCAGAGATGATGAATGACAATATTACAGAAGATACACTTGGCCTTTTCTGCGGCGAGGCTTTGAATGATCCGCCAAGCGGTCATCCTGTTCCAAACCAGATTTTCCTTTTTATCGAAAATATTTGGGACTACGGGCATGCCGATAAAGAAAAATACCTTGAAGAAATTCAAACCACCTATAAGCACGAACTGGGGCACTATTTCGGTTTCGACGAAGATGATCTAGCAATGCGAAACCTGGATTAAAGCCAACTAACTAACCGTAAGAATTTTAATACAATTATCCCCATGCTTGAGAGTTTTCAATTCTCGCCAAGGATCAGGTATCTCCAATCTATCACGATTGGCGTGCCCAAGAAGGAAAAGGCTGTCGGAAGTTAACAGGCTCGGCAACGAGAAGTCGTCTAGCACCTTTTGCGCTACACTTTCAGACCGACGATCAACATTCTTTTCGCCAAAGGGTGGATCGGCCATTATAAGATCAAATGTTCTGGCTGACTTTGCTAATTGTTGCACGATGGTGAAGACATCTTGCACGCGAACCTCTACATTCGCGCCAAACGCCCGAACATTTCGACGGAGATAACCGGCGTGACGATTGCTCTTTTCAACACATAGAGCAGATAAAGCACCTCGACTGAGGCACTCCAGACTGAGCGCACCACTGCCAGCAAATAACTCAAGTACCGCCCGATCAGACACCGACTCACCAAGGCTATTGAAGATGGCTTGACGAACTTTGTCAGGAGTGGGCCTAACTCCTTGGCCGGGTGGCACAACCAATGTGCGCCCTGCCCAGTGACCGCCAGTAATGCGCATGAAATAATTAAGGCGAATCAGGGAGCCTCAGCGAGGAGTTTCTCCAGCTTTTTTTTCTCCGTATCTAAGTGATTAATGCGCACCTGCATTTCATCGAGCCGCTCTTGCAAGAGCAATAACTGTTCCCTCAATGCAGTCAATTCAGCAACTGGCGCGGTGGTGCGATTCAGCTCTATAATTCGCTGCCGCAACTGTGTATTTTCATTTCGCAATTTTTTCTCCGCGCTGTCTTTGATATTTTCACTAAGTTGGTTGCGGAGTGTTTCATTGACTTTTTCTACGGCAGATAAGGTGCCGCGCAACCCCAACAATGTGTTCCGACCCTGCTCAAAAGCGGATTTGAGGTATACCAGTTCGCCGCGTAGTTCCCGATTTTGGCCTTCAACTTTTGAGAGCTCTCCTGGGTTTAGCTCGCGTGGACGAGCGGCCAAGGCTTCCTTAAGCTTTTCCTGCATACGCGTTTCACGCTTTTCGTATTCTGTAACCTGTCGTAAGTGTTCCGCTGCTTGCCGGCTCTTCTCCGCCCGTAGATTGTCAATCTGGCGGTTCAAATCAATAGTCTGAATGGCTGGAGAAACCGGCATCATCGCTTCTTTCTTCGGTTGCGGAATACCAAACTGCCGCGTCAATGGACCAATTCGATCTTGTGCATATTTAAGTTGGTCAGCCACTGCTTCACTGTTCCATCGAGGATGACTTTCCTTCAGTCTTGCCAATATTTGCTCCGCCTTCAAATAACTCTCAAGCGCAGTCAAAGGCTGAATAAGCACCTGTGACTCCGCCTGCTTAATGAGCTGATAAGAGCGTACGTACGCATCTTCAGGTGTGTCTTCAGCATACAATGCACCCACTAAAGTCAACACCGCCATCAGGGAGATGGCATAAAACCTCCTCATGCTCATATGTTAATCGCGCGTCACTGAATTTCAAACTCAAATTCAACCATGTGAATAACATGTGGAATCGGAGTGCCTCATTGACAGCGATTTTTACACGTCCTAAAATATCTCTGGATACTGAGAAATATGAGTGGGGTGTTACATCAGCCTGTGCTGGTACTTAACCGCCTTTGGCAAGCGGTAAATGTGTGTAGTGTGCGACGCGCCATGAGCTTGCTCTTCCAAGGTCAGGCACAGGTTGTCTTTAACGGTGGAGAAAACGCCTTCCGCACATTCAACTTCGGTGAATGGACAGACTTCTCCAGTGAAGAGTCACACACCGACTCCATCGGAACCGTCTCATTCAAAATCCGCGTTCCTCGCGTCATTCTTTTGATGGTTTATGACCGTCTGCCACGAAAGGAAGTAAAGTTCACCCGACACAATATTTTTGAGCGCGACAAAAACACATGCCAATACTGCGGAAAAACACTGGATCGTATTGAACTGAATCTGGATCATGTCGTGCCCAAGAACCGGGGTGGCCCCACGACATGGGAAAATATTGTTTGCAGCTGCATCCCCTGCAACACACGAAAAGCAAATCGTACGCCACGCGAATCGAGCATGAATCTTATACGTGATCCCAAGCGCCCCAAATGGCGACCCTTTGTTCAAGTCACATTTGGGATGAAAGCTCATGATAGCTGGAAGCACTTTATCGACGTCGCCTACTGGAATGTCGAGTTGGGAGATGACCAAGATTGAGGATGTGACTTCTGCTTAATCAAACACGCGAAGCTTAAGCAGCATCCTTTATCATTCGCCAAAATTCCGGATTCTCTGCCAACATTTCATCCTCATTCTTGGTCATTTTTGAATTGCGAAAAAAGAAGTCTTTCAACGTGTTTTTCGATAATATTCGGTGAACCACAACTCCAAGCTTGTGATATTCGAAATAAATCCGGTACTGCCTCAAACGGTAACGGTGCAGAGTAATGCGACCTTTCTCCAGACGGCCAAAACCTTCAGGGCGATCATCGGCCACTCCCTTGAATTCCCCAAGAACTTGTAACTGCAAATCCTTCGGCATAGACGCCAACTCCGCGGCACTCTTCGGGTTGAAAATAATCTGGAAATATTGTTGGCCTTCTTCGATCTGCTGCATGTTTCCTCCTTGTCAATCACTGGTAGCCCGTATGGGAATCGAACCCATCTCTCAGCCTTGAGAGGGCTGTGTCCTAGCCGATAGACGAACGGGCCAACTAAGGGCGGAACATAAAAAGAATAACTCAAGATGTCAATCTTGACACCTTGAGCAATCAAATGGAATCAATACCTTCATCAGTCGAGTCAATTGATTCAATAAAGTCTACAAATTCATCTTCTGGTTCTGCCTCAAATTGCCATTCATGACCACGCCACGTGAAGACCACCGCACGCGCGTGGAGACCTTGATTCTTCAGGATGAGTTTTTGCCACTCGGCTTTAGTTAATTCGTCCTTTGCAAATTTTAAATACCAGTTCTCATCCAAGCCATATAACTTGTCGCCAACAATGGGGTGTCCAAGGTGTTGCAGATGGATTCGAATCTGATGCTTGCGGCCTGTGACGGGCTCAATCCGTAACCAAGTGAAATCACCTTCCGGACGTGTGAAACGCCAGTGGGTGCGATAACACGTTCGCGCTGTGGCACCGTCTTGGCGCACACAGTCCTTCACCGCAACTTCGCTTGATTCATCGGACCCAAGAGAATCATCAATAGATCCCTCTTCATCGCAAACATGACCATGGACAATGGCCCAGTAGATTTTGTTCACCTCGCGATTTTCCCACAACCTGCGTAGTTCACGGGCGATCTCATTGGTCTTGGCCACAATCACCACGCCACTAGTCTCACGATCCAGTCTATTAACAAAATGTACGAGATGATCTGCACCGAGATGAAGGCGTACACGGCCAGCGAGACTGGAACGTTCGTCATCCTTGGTGGGATGGCAGACCAACCCAGCAGGCTTATTGATAACCAGTAAATCTTCATCCTCATGCAGAATTTCAAATAAATCACCCATTCGTCGCGAATATCTGGGCTTTGAATAACACCCGACAGTAGGATGCAAAAGAACGATCCTATGCCTAACCTACGCTAAACTACGAATACCGACTGCAACACGTTATGTTAACTGGGCTTTCAGGAACTGCGTCAGCATGGCATGCACTCGAACTATCCACTACAACAATGTTACTCGAAATAGACTAAGTCTGAGTCCTAACTTTCTTGATCTGGAGTGTTCGCAAGGAATAAATCAATCGAACTCCGCAAAATACATTTAAACCAAAAATGGCGATAGAATCGCCTTTAGAAGCCGGTTAGTTGAGCGGTGTTCTTACAGAGATACAACATTTAAACGCTAATAAAATTATAGAGAGAAAAGTCAGTGCACCCTAAATGTGGTTGCGTTACAGAAACGATCTGGCTTCAAGCATGACAGAAGACGTACCCAGCTGCTCGAGAGGATCAAGCTTGAGTGAATCGCATAATTAATTATTGATGACACAAAAAAGGCATGGTGTTCGCTCGCCCTAGACTAATTTTTTGATTACGCTTCATACATGCGAAATCATGAGGATCGCGGTGAATTGCGTCAAAGGATTAGGAAACTGATTGAATTCAAGGGCGGAGGGCACAACACAGACTTGGTAGAGGATGTCGTCGAGCAGGGGCTGAAACTGCTTCATGACGTGGAACACCGAGGAGACGCTCGCATCATCCAAACTGCATTACGGGAGTTACGGTATGCATTTCACTTGTTCGAGCCTTATTCGGATACACGTAAGGTATCTATATTTGGCTCAGCACGCACAACGCCGGACAAAGTAGAATATCAGCAGGCTGTAAAGTTCTCGAGACTATGTGCAGAGAAAGGGTGGATGGTTATCACCGGTGCAGGGCCAGGCATTATGCAAGCAGGCAATGAGGGAGCGGGATCAGAGATGAGTTTCGGTGTGAACATCCACCTGCCCTGGGAAGCAAGTGCCAACCCAGTGATTGAGCACGATAAAAAACTAATCAACTTCAAATACTTTTTCACGCGCAAGCTAACCTTCATTCGGCACGCGGACGCAATAGCACTTTTCCCCGGCGGTTTCGGCACACAGGACGAGGCTTTTGAAACACTGACGCTGATGCAGACTGGCAAAAGCCAGTTGATGCCACTGGTGTTGATCGACAAGCCGGGTGGCACGTACTGGAAGACGTGGGAAAAACACGTGAAGGAGCACCTACTACGTAACGAACTAATTTCAGCTGAAGATTTAAACCTATGGCAGATCACGGACGATCCGGCCGAGGCAATGAAGTTAGTGACAAGGTTTTACAGGAATTATCACAGTTTTCGGTTCGTGCGCGGACAACTAGTAATTCGAATGAAAAATGCACCGAGTGAAACTGCTTTAGCAGCATTGAATGACGATTTTGGAGACATTATTGATGGAGAGCCCATCCACAACATTGAGACGACTGATGATGAGAGAGAAGACGCGGATGTGGTAGACTTACCGCGAGTAAGTTTCGGGTTTGACCGAAAGAGCTACGCACGACTGCGTAAACTGATCGGGGTTTTGAACAACTATTAAAACAAATTTTTATTAAAAATTATGCCCTTCCAAACGGAGGAGTTTTTTCTTCCAGCCTAAACCACCGGAAAATCCACCGATGCCACCATCACTGGAAAGGACGCGATGACAGGGAATAATCACGGGTATAGGGTTTGCGCCGCAGGCCTGACCTACCGCTCGCGCCGCCTTTGGGCGGCGCATTTTACTGGCAAGTTCTCCATATGAACACCATTCGCCCACGGGAACACGTAACAGCCATCGCCAAAGTTGCTGCTGGAAATTAGTCCCAGCAGATATGTCAAGAGGGGGCAATTCACTGGGTTCTTTTCCTTTCAGAATAGCATTGATAGCGGCACAAGCCCTTAAGTGCCATCCACTATTTGCTTTGACCGCATCCGGCATCCACTTTGTTTGACGAACGGGAAATACCAACCGGGCAAGACCTATCTTGGTATAGTAAGCATAGAAGCTCCCATATTGAGTGACAATAGTCTCCACCGGAACAGATTGGTTGCGTGCAGTAAAAACTTAAAAAATTACAATTTGGAGATGAAAAGTGAAACAACAGTCCAAACGATTACCAACAGGAGAACGGCAAAGAACATAAATCTGTTGCGAGCGACACGGGTTTCCTTTCGGAGCGGAGGCAAATTTCCTTGGACACCTTCAGCAAAGTATGTAGTAAACTGTTCGCTTTCAGGCTCGACTCCACCTAGCCAAATTTTTAACCGCACCCATGCACTAGCAAAGTTATATTTTCTGACACCAAGTTCGTTATAGTGTGCTGAGGAACTTGATTCATCAGTAGTTGTTTGCAGACAATCAATACCTTGTTCGGCGCCATTCGACTTCGACTGTGCCACAGTTACCTCCTCTTCCAGAAGCGAACTTATTCGGTCTGGATCATTCTGGCCCAGCTCAGCATTCAGGCGATTAATTTGCGTGCGCAAACGGGCTATCTCATCATCCAGTTCATGGGTACGCCTTGAAACGGGATCATTTTTTGTCTTTAACCAAGTCACGGGTCACCGAGAAATCACGTGGTATAAAAAGACGACGACCCCCAACAAGAGCAAAGGCCAGGTAAGCGCCAAGCCCCAGAGAAAAACCTGACCCAAACTTTTGGGCGGATTCAGACCGACTGAAGGTGCAGGACTGTCTCTTTCCATGTTTTCCTCATTAGCTTGATCTGTAAGTAGTGACCATTTTAGACGAGCTGCATTCATTTCCATCCGGGCATTTTCGATTACAGTCAAACTCCGAGTGAGATTCACCTTCCAATCATCCGCATTCGTATCGATTTTCTCAAGATCATCCACCTTGGTGAGAGCATCCTGAAGACTAACGATAGTCTTGGACATCTGTTCAGCATCACGTCGGGCATCATGCTCAGCTTCAGTCAGTAACCCCAAGCTGCGGGTTATATGATGTAGCATCTCCTCGCGCCCAGTCTCAAATTCAGTAAAGCGCCTCCTTGAATCTTCAACCGTCGATCGCTCGCGCTCGACTTCTTCCAATTCATGGTTGAGATCAGCAATGCGTTTTTGCAAGGCCACGCCCTGAGACTCCAATTGCTCACGATCCGACCCTCGTTGTTTCACCAAGGTCTTCTCGCTAGTCGGGAAATCGTCCTCCAACAAATCTGCCCCATCAAATGCAGACATAGGTGGAAAATACGACTTAGCATCATGGCTTGTAAAGCAATATATTGTATTACCCATATAGGGAACACACATTATATGGTTGTTTAAACTAGAATAGTGTAGCTAAGAGGCCGAAGAGGGTTATTGCTCAAACCTCGCCAGTTTTTGCTTGGCCTGAGCTAAGGGAACTACTCCGAGACCGATTGACAATGCGAGAAAGGCTATCGCTGCCACCGCGATAGCAAAATCTGATGGTGGACCAAACAGGTGCCAAGGGGAGCCCCAAGGTGAAGCCTGTCCTAGAAACATGACTGATCCCCCAATGTAAACAAAGCTGATAACGAGACAAAAAGTGCCCCCAAAGCCAGATACAATCTTGCTTGGATTATCTACTTTTAAGTTGGGATAAAGAACGCCCATCCCTATGGCGAGAGCGTTTAGAGTAAAAGCCATAATCAAAATCCCAAAAGAGAAGTAAATTATCTCAGCAAAAGATTGGTTTAGCATGTAGCCTGACAACCAAACAAGAGGCAACGAAATCACCAAAGAAACCGCTATGGCAAGACCAAGTTTGATGCGTACCACACGAGCCAAACCCATCGGAGCAAGACCAACAATCCACAAGCGTTTACCCTCAAGTGAAAATTGCGGATATACGAAGCGGGTGGTCAAAGTAGCCAAATTGAGAGCGCAAGCAGCGAGGTTCATATATGAGACAACGTAAAGCCAATAGGTAGGCGTAGTTTCGTTTGTGAAATAGCGGATATTCATGATATAAACACCAAGCAACCCAAAAAGCACTAGCGACTGGCTCCATTGGGCGGTGTCTCGCCAAAAGACACGAATATCCTTTAACAACAATGCACGAGTATCCGATGCCAAACCAGGTATACATCCAACAACACGGTCAAGAAAACCGTACCGATATTTATCATCAGAAATTTTAATTTGATCCCACCATCCCAATGCAGCCGCCATAAGGCCCAAGCTGGCAAACATCGTTAACCATCCCCCCAGTCCGATCATGTTTAGTGGAGGAAACCAAACGGGATGACTGCTGAATACAACGACAACAAATGGCAATAGCCCTGCAATACCAAACAGCACGCGTCGTTGACTTAATCCTGCTATCAACGCGAATATAGGGATGGCAAAAAGTATGGATGTGGCATTGATTTGTTGTACATGACCTTCAACAGACTCAGATGTTGAGCGCAAAGCCGTGTATCCAAAAGCCAGATCCGTGCCAGAGATGTTTTGATGCATAGTCTTACTAAGTTGCAGGCTAAATTCGGCTTCCAAAGCTTCTGCATCCACAAAACCACGTATCTCTGCCACTAGCTCAGGCATTTCGCGAAACCTTGGGCGCACAACATCATATTTCTCTAACGGCACCGCAAAACCACCGAGATTTTCAGGACCCAGTTGCTGGCTTAGATCGACTATTATTTTTTCAATCCGATCCTCTACCACTTTGGCTTCCTCAGAATTATTAGTAACTTGATTCCACTGATGCGTACGAAGTTTTTCTTCCACATCGATGCGTAATATCTTCATTTTCTGCTGCGCCTCATACATCACGGGTGTGGTAGATAAATAAGGCAGAAAGAAGCTGCATGCCATCAAACCGGCACAAGCTTGACCTGTAAAACGCAGGTGGCTACGCATATTAGATATTATACTGCCTCGACTTAAGGTTTCAGACATTGCGCTGTAAAAAAATCGCCCTGTCCGGGTGAAGGCCAGACAACCAAAAAAAAGCACATTGCTTAGCATGACCATCATGTAGAAAAACGCTAAGCTGAACACCCCATCCTTCCACTCAATCACAGACTTCGAAAGCCAGTAACTGGGCATGAGTGGATACTGTGCAAAACGCGCTTTGTCCAAGAGTCGGGTGCGTTCATCGCTAACTTGAGTAACGAGTGATTCATCCGAAACTAACTGTGGTTGCATATAAACATACAAACCAATTATAACAGTAATTAGAACTGGAAAAACAAGTGTTACCAACCTCCTCCTATCCAAATATCGAGCTAAAACAATTGCGATCCAACACCCAAACACTGCCGGCAACATTATGAAAAGGCCCACAATCACAGGCGTTAAAATGTAGAAATGCCAAGATGCGCCATGATGAATACCATAAGCGACAAGCAATGGTGATACCAGAAGCAGAAACGCCCATGAAGCCACAATGGTTGATTCGATAAATTTCCATCGATATATGGTGTCAGACGTTAGGGGCAAAGTTATCAAAAACTGTGACTCTTGATTTCGAAATAAATTGGAATAACCAACTACAACATTGGAGAAAAGTAACAGTGTAAAAAGGAAGGCAAACAACAGAAAGACGAGCTCCTCAATGAGCATCGGGCCGATACCAGGAGCCCTCGAGACTTTCCATAAACCCATCCGAAACAACCAAGATGCAATAATTGGATAGCTACAAATAAATAAAACTATTATCCAAGTAAGTGATCGGGAACGAGAACCAACAGTGACCAACTTACGCCATGCCTGCACAAAATTCACACGCAACAACAACATAAAAGAAGCAGAGCGAGGCAGGTTTTCGTTCATGACATCAGGCGTCATTAACCAACTCAAAATCATCCTGTCCAGCTTGTCGTCCCTGCATTCGTTCACGCTCGATGGCCACGTTTGATTCCTCTCTTGTCAACCGCAAGAATGCTTCCTCAAGTGCTCCATCTGAACCACTTTGCTTTCTCAATTGATCAGCACTCCCTACAGCAACAAGTTTACCGTTGTGGATGATTCCAATCCGGTCCGCCATTTCTTCTGCAACTCCAAGTTGGTGTGTTGAAAGAAAAACCGTCATACCTTCGTTCGTCCGCTCCTTTAATACTTCCTTCAGGACCCACTGGTGATGCGGATCCAATCCAACCATTGGTTCATCCAGTACGAACAAATCTGGTGCATGCATCAGCGCAGACACTATAGCTATTCGCTGGCGTGTCCCAAGTGAAAGACTCTCGATAGGCTGACGAAGATACGATTCCAACGTAAATCTAGGAATCAGTTCGCGCGTACTCTCCTCAACTTCTGAATCATCCATTAAAAATAATTGTCCCGTAAACCGGAAAAATTCAACAGGGGTGAGTTTGTCATAGAGGAATGGAAAATCCGGCACATACGCAAGACGGCGGCGCACTTCAATTGGTTCCTCCTGAACATCCATACCAGCTACACACGCACAACCACTAGTAGGCTTGATAAGCCCAACAAGCATTTTAATCATGGTGGTTTTACCGGCAGCATTGGGCCCTAGCACCGCGAAAAATTCTCCGCGACCCACGGAGAGATCAATCTCGTTTACAGCTACTAAATCACCAAATCGCTTGACCAGTTTTTTTAGATCAATCATCGCCTTTGACTAGAACGAGGGTAAAATTTGCGGTTCCTGATTTCAATGTTAGCAAATGGAATACTTGCGCGTAGAATTTCCCCGCCTCGATCTACGTATACAATAACAGACTGATTCCCCAACAACTCATGAACTGGTGCCTCCAACCGATACACTCGACGGCGAGGAGAAAAGTCGGGTAACGCACCATAACGCGCCTCCCAATTCAGCTTAAAATCCCCAAATCCTGAACCTAAATCTCTGCCCTGTGCCAGATTATCAGGAATCGTCAGCATTTTTAAAGCACCAGACAATTTTTCATACATCTGGTTTTCAACACCAATTGTGTTTTCCACAATCCATTCAGATACTTCCAACAACGATTGCCAGCGGCCAAGTTCATCGAACGTTTTCTCCAGCGGATCTACTTCGACCTCATTTTTCGTCATCTTGAAAGTCATGATGCGATTCGTATGGTTCCCGACAACTGCAACATCCCAAGAAGATGGTTGACCAATATTACGCCCAGGCGAAAGGGTGAGTTGGATGCGTTGCCATTCGTGCCGTGTGTTAAAATGAACATTGAGATCAAAACGCACCTCATTCCCACTTGCAAGCAACACAGATCCTCTCGTTTGAGGTGGTGAACCATCGATCTCGATTGAATACCCATGAATCGCGCGACTGGTCTCATCAGGACCAAGAGGTGTGCCATCAATGTCCAAAGATTTCGATGTCCAAGTAAATGAACCAATCGGATCGCCCAATGAACCTCTGCTTCTAGCATAAATATCAAAGTGATTTATATCTTCCTCAGGGCTAAGGATGTTTCGGGCGACTGTCCTTGTAGGAACACGCGCACCGAAATGCTCCGCCTTCCACAATAAATAGCTCATCACCATCCAAAAAATGGTGATGGCGACAAAGAGTAAGCGCTGAAACATCAGTAACGAAACCCGATATTAGGGTTTTTGCGTAGGAATGTTGTCAATGCTTCCGATACTCATGGTTCGAGGGTTCAGAGCAGGATTGGCTGCCCTTATATCGGGTAATCCCACGCGAAATTTACCGGCGATAGATGTAAGTGTATCTCCAGGTTTAACCTTGTGGCGGCGCATTACTGATTGGGTAGGCTTAGACTGAGTTGGGACGGTAGTACGACGTGAACTACTCTGTGGTGGAGGTGGTGGGTTGATATTGGCTAGCGCAGGATTGATCTCCTTTAATCGTTGCTTTAACAACTGATTTTCATGAAGAAGTTTTTCCTTCTCGTGTGTTACTTTTGTAAGCTGTTGTTGCAATCCGACGAGTTCCTTTCTGCGCGTCTCTACCGTGCCGGTTTTTTTTATCTCATCTACCAGATCCACTTGGCAGAGTGTAATTCGACTCTTAATCTTGCCTGTAACAGGTGACTCTTTTTTCAAGGCAAGAAATCTTTTATAATGGAAAATTGCCGAAGCTGGATCAGCCTTATGCTGCTCATATAGAATGCCAAGTTCTTGGTGAGCGGCAGAAGATCGCGGATTCACTTCTAGTGCCTTATGAAAAGCATCTATAGCAGCCTCATAATTAAGTTGTCGACGGTACTCCTGACCTTTGAGATACCAAGGCTCCTTCTTTTCATCACCTGAACCACCAACGCCCGTTCGCGTGCACCCGGACATAACCGATATAAAGAGTAGCACTACAAGGCATTTATCGAGTCTCCCCCTCTTCATAGGCCCAAGGTAGCCGCAATCTCAAAGAGAAGCAATGGTAGATCAATTCTCGTCATCTTCCAGAAACGCCTTAGAGGCTTTTACCTCGCTAGAAAATGGATCTTCGGCACGGGTTTCACTAGGCTTATTCTCACTATCAAATGGATTCCCTCGATATTGAGTTGAGTTCAACCGTGGAAGGTGAAACGGGGAAAAAAACATGAAAACCCATCCCACCACAAGATGAAGGACAAAAACAATCATCAAGCCCATCAAAGGAAGTAGACCCAGCCCATAGCAGATGATGCCAATGGCAAAAAGCATCGCACCAGGCATCAACGAACTGAGAGATAATTGCCATTGGACGCCTAATTTCCCTTCTCGGTCAGCAAAATAGGCTACTGTTCGCACTGGCCAAACTCCCACTAAAGCAGCAAGAGGCCACACAAGCGCCAACCACAAAATTGTTGCCATGCCCACACCTAGTAACAAAAAAGGTTTACGAGCACCCCACCACGGAGCAAGTTTTTTTCGGGAAAGAGCGAGATGCATCGATTTGGGATAAGAGAGTGCAATATAGCCGAACACTGAAGAGAACATCCACTGTTTTTCTCGTAACTCAATTTGGAAATCAGCCTCCCGTCCATATTCAGCATGGTTATATGGATCCACGATGATTCGTGGAAATGCAGCATGCTTTAGGTTGGATAATTCAACAGGATGCGCATCAGGCCAATTCAACTGGCCATCATGGATGGCTGCCGATGAATCCGGAAGATTTGAAATTGCCTCCTCTATAGATGGTATCCAATGACGGTTAATGAACCAAACACAGCAGACAGCAATAAAGAGTGCAACAGCTATCATAACCACACCCACTCGAAAACCCGACCCTTGAGCTAAGGACGCTACACCGCGGAAAGTGAAGGGCAGATGCAGGCGCGACTTTGATTCATTGGCATCACTTATTTTCGTCTCGGCCACAGTTCTAAATCATTGATTTTCTGGTTTGCCTGCCGAAGGCAATTGCTCGGGAACAACCACCGGCACAGGATAACGTAGCTTTAAAACATCGTCCACCGATACCTCCATAAAATACGCACCGTCAGTTTTAATTTCGATCTGCCGAAAAACGGACACACTGGTGTGGTTGAGATTCGCATTCTTTAGTTCAAATGAACCCTTTACCTCCGAGACAACAGTCTCACCATCGGGTGACATCAGGCGAACCTGTTCTTGAAACTTGCCAATGCCAGCTGTCCATCGGTTAAACACGCACAAAATCGCCACACCAACTGGTGGCTTGGGTACAGCAATGTGACTAATGATGCCTATTAGAAAAAAATTTCCATTTGCTTCCTGCCTCACCTGTTCGCACATAAGGGAACATTGCAGGTCAGGTAAAATTCGGTTTGGTTCCATATTTTATTCTTTCAGTCCAATCGTGCGTGAGGCCGCACGAACAGTGTTACGGAGCAACATGGCAATGGTCATTGGCCCCACACCTCCAGGATTGGGAGTTATATTGCCTGCGATAGTTTGTACATTCTTGAAATCAACGTCGCCGACCAGGCAATATCCACTATCTGCGCCGGGATCATCGACTCGGTTTACACCTACGTCAATGACTGTCGCGCCTGGCTTAACCATATCCGCGCGCACAAATTCCGGCTTTCCCATTGCTGCAATAATAATGTCAGCACGCAGGCAATGTTTTGCAATATCACGTGTGCGAGAGTGGCAAAGGGTCACAGTAGCATTTGCACCTTCAGTTTTTTGCGACAACAATGCCGAGAGAGGCTTCCCCACAATGTTACCGCGACCGAGTACTACCACTTCAGCTCCCGCAAGGGGAGTTCCTGTGTGCAGCAACAACTCTTGTACACCTGCAGGAGTACATGGCACAAAACCATCTGAATCACCAAGAAGCAACTTGCCCATATTAACTGGGTGAAAGCCATCAACATCCTTACCAGGTGAGATCGCATTAAACACTGCAGCACCATCGATATGCGGGGGCAGCGGCACCTGTACTAGAATGCCATGAACGGTGGCATCGGCGTTTAGCTCAAACACACGCTCAAGCAGATCTTTCTGCGTAGTTCCAGAAGGCAAAGCGTCAGTCTGCGAGCGAATACCAAGTCTGACACACTCCTTTTCCTTCATTCCTACATAAACGCGCGACGCAGGATCTTCCCCTACCCGTATAAAAGCCAAACCCGGTTGCAGATCTCGCTCCAGCAACCGGGCAATGGTTTGGCGGGTTTCCTCGTGAATCTGGCCGGCTATCGCGCGGCCGTCGATGAGGTTTTCCACTTCTGTATAGGACAAATCAGGGCTGATTGTCGTCTATGGTTTTTAGTGTCTTAATCTTCAACACCGGGGTATCGACCCAACGTGGGTCAATTGCTTCCTCCCCACTTACCAGAACGATCCGCCCACGCAATAGTTTTAGAGGTAGCTTCGGATTGTCGAGAAGCAGATAGTTGATTACCTTGCCACTCTCGATGTGCTCCAACACATATGGCGCCGGTGCCTGAATATTCAGTGTGCGCTGCACCACGCCTTCGCGTGTAACAATTCGAATAGGCGTTTTTTCGCTTTTAGTTTTTCCCGTCGGCGGTTTAGCTGACGGGGCAACTATCTTGTCTTTTTCGCTAGTTGACTTAGGAGCTTTGGTAGATTCATCAGATTTTTTGCTCTCCTTAGGTTCTGTTTGAGGCTTGGATACAGCCGGCTTGAGAGGCTGCGGAGGAGTCACCTTTTTAACGATTTTAGCCGGCTCTTCCGGTCCCTTCTTGTTTTCTTCCGGTTTAAACGGTGGCTTAACTATCTTGTTTGATTCGCTGGTCTTTTTAGGCTCACTAGATTCTGGTGTTGTGGGCTGTGGTGCCGGTGGTTTGGCACGGGACTTAGGCGGCGAGGTCTTCAATCCCGCTGGCTTGCTCTGCTTAATCGGCAGAGGAGGTGCCGGGAATTGTTCCGGTGTGCCTTTATTCTTTTGATTCGGGTCAAACGCGGAATTTGGGACAGTAATAATGATGTCGCGCGGTGGTGTATTGTTTGGTTTTGGCGATACATCAGAACTGGGAACAACCTTGTTGGGCAATGTTCGTTTCGGAGGCTTGCCAGACACTATCTTGTTGACTGAAGAGTCAGGCGTCACTGCAGGTTTAGAAGGAAGCGCAGAAGCCACTTGAGCACGCCCAACATATTGTGCCGCGACATAGACCGAAGTGTTTGCCGGAGCGATAATACCCATCCAATTACCCTTACGCTGAGGTTGCTGTGGCTCCATAACTCTCTCTCCTCGCTGGAGTTCACCAACAATCGGATAATTCTCGCCATACCCACTACGCACGCGTAAGGAAGATGCGGTAACGGTCTTGGTCTTTGGATCGATGTATTTCGAGTGAACCCATAGAACAACGTTGCCAGGAATCTGCAAACGCAGCCATTTCTTTACATCACCTGCCTTAGGTTTGCTCAGCGTGATTTCCTCGAGCACAAATACGCGCTCCCCACGATCGAAAGGAAATACTCGATGACTAAAAATAGTAGCACGACCACGGGCGTTCACCTTCGTCCCATTGATGACACCAACCCACTTGGTCCCGGGTGGGGGTAATTCCCCTTGCTGTGTGGATGAATTCGCAACTACACCTGAAGGCAAGGCAGTCGGCTGAGGCTCAGGCGCACTAGGCACAGCAATCACACCTGGCGGCAAGGCTGCAGGAGGCGGAGCTGGCGTTCCAGGGGTTGGAGTACCGGGCGTGGCGGGAGGCTGCTGCTGCGCCCATGCCGCCGTTGTTGCCGCCGCGGCAATGATGGGGAGGATTCGTTTCATTTTCATTTTTTTGCCAATAATGTTTTAACTTCAGTATCTGTCAGCGTGCGCCATTTGCCCACCGGCAGTTCGCCCAGTTTTATGGGCCCGATACGCACCCGTGCAAGACGCGTCACCTCAAGGCCCAGTGCAGCGAACAACCGTCGCACTTCGCGGTTTTTACCCTCAGCCAATTCCACTGCCACCACACTACGGGTGTTATTGCTACTCAAAACCCGTGCGGCACGCGCACGCAGCTTTTCGCCACGATCAATTGCGCCTGTCTCTAAACGGCCCTGCAAGCGTCGATCCACGCGACCCGTTACCTCGGCCACATATTCCTTCGGCACTCCATTCCGCGGATGCGAAATGGACAATGCAAACCCGCCGTCATTGGTGACAAAAATCAACCCTTCACTCTCGCGGTCAAGGCGACCCACTGGATAACAGTGACTCCATTCCTCAGGTAGCAGGTCACCCAAAAGTGGCCGGCCCTTTTCATCACGCCGCGAACACACATGGCCACGCGGCTTGTGGACCGCAAGATACAGCTTGCGCCTTGGTTGGATGGGAACTCCGCCGACGGTCACCGTGTCCCTTGCTGGATCGACTTTTGCGCCCAGCACTTGTACAACCTGACCATTCACCTCCACATTACCAGCGCTGATTAGCGCTTCGCCCGCTCGCCGTGAAGCTACTCCCGCTTCCGACAGATATTTCTGCAGACGAATTGTGGACATGAACCACCGACCCGTTTACCAACCTAGGAACAGTCCACTGGGCAAAAACCCGTTCTCGCAACGCACGAAGCTATTCCTCGTCCTTGGTCTTCCGCAGACCCGTCACGCGATCTCCTTCCTTCCACTGACCACGCTGCTTCAACAGCGCGACCCGCTCGTAACGACGGAGTACATTCTTCTTTCCGCCTAGCTCACTTCCGGTTTTAAGACTGCGATGTCGCGACATGACTGTTCCTATTCTCGCACCGCCCACGTGATGGGTGAAAAATCCATTACTGAAATATCACCACACCCGCAGACAGCACCTTGGTTTTAGCACGGTGCCGATTGTTGGCAAAACGAAGTTGCTAACATCATTGCCAGCAATTCACAACGGTTTTTTTTGATAACTAACAAGCCGTGGACGGTTGTGGACAACCCAAACCACCTCTTGTAAATTACTTCCAGCGGCGCGCCCACTTTGCCCGCATAATCCACAATGGAAACGCTGCTCATCGCCCTCCTCTCCGGCATCGGTTTCATTGTGGCCTACCACACTTACGGTCGATGGCTGGGCAGTAAAATCTTCCGCCTCTCCGCCAAGGCCATCTGCCCCAGCGAACGCCTCAAGGATGGTGTTGATTACGTGCCAACTAGTAAGTCCGTCGTATTTGGCCACCACTTCACCTCGATCGCTGGCACTGGCCCCATCGTCGGCCCAGCTATTGCTATCATGTGGGGCTGGGTACCTGCACTACTGTGGGTGGTCCTTGGTTCCATTTTTATCGGAGCGGTGCACGATTTCGGTGCACTCGTCGTCAGTCTCCGCAACAATGGTCAAACTGTTGGCGACATCGCAGGCCGCGTTATAAACAAGCGCGTGCGACTTTTGTTCCTGTTCACCCTCTTCATGGCCCTCACCGTCGTGCTCGCCATCTTCGGCCTCGTCATCGCCGCTGTGTTCAAACAATACCCCGCCGCCATCTTCCCTTGTGTAGTGCAAATCCCGATCGCCATAATTATCGGTTTACTGCTACACCGCAAGGGCGTCGGACTGTTCCTTCCCTCGCTTATCGCTCTGGGCGTCATGTACCTCACCGTTATCTTCGGCAACACCGGTGCACTCAGCACTTTTAACACAGCCCTTGCCGCATGGCCTATCTGGACCTGGGTCGTTGTGCTGCTCGGCTATTCTTACATCGCTTCCGTATTGCCAGTGTGGACGTTACTGCAACCACGTGACTACATAAACTCTATCCAACTCATCTCTGCCCTCGTTCTCATCATGCTCGGCTTATTCGTTGCTGCATTCTTCGGCTTCACCCCTGCGGGAGGTGAGAAGCAAACGTTGCAAATGGTTGCTCCCGCGTTTGAAATGAATCCTGAAGGAGCGCCATTTATTTTTCCATTCCTGTTTATCACTATCGCTTGCGGTGCCGTTAGTGGTTTCCATTGCTTGGTTTCCAGTGGCACGAGCAGCAAGCAACTGAAGAAGGAACCTGACGCCCGATTCATTGGATACGGCAGCATGCTAACCGAAGGGTTTTTAGCCACGCTGGTTATTTTGGCCTGTGGAGCAGGGCTTGGTTTGGGATTGGTTAGAGGCGATGAGGTGCTCACAGGTCGATCAGCATGGGATGCACAATACACTTCATGGGCCGCAATGAATCTAGGTGCAAAAGTAGGAGCTTTTGTAGACGGTTCGGCTAATTTTCTCCAAGCACTCGGTTTGTCATCCGGAATTGCCGTAGCATTGATGGGAGTACTGGTCGCGTCATTCGCTGGAACGACTCTCGACACTGCTTGCCGCCTGCAACGCTACGTCGTGCAGGAACTCGCTATCACTCTCGGCGGCAAAACGGGTGGTGATGGCCCCTCACCCTCCGCCACCTTTACCCTTTTACAAAACAAACATGGCGCAACCATTTTCGCCGTCGTTATTGCTGCAGCAATGGCCGCTGTTCCGCAGGGTGGAGCCGAATGGAGCCTTGCCAACGCCGGGCAAGGCGGCCTCACTTTGTGGCCACTTTTTGGTGCAACCAATCAACTACTAGCCGGCCTATCCTTTCTCGTCATCACGTTTTATCTATGGCGCCGCGGACGCGCCATCTGGTTTCTCGCCATCCCTATGGTCTTCATGCTCATCATGCCCATGTGGGCTATGATCTACCAACTATTCGTCGCGCCCGGCTGGCTTAAGGCCGGCCAAACCGACTACCTGCTCGGAGGAATTGGTCTTGCCACCATCGCGCTGGAAATCTGGATGATCGTCGAGGCCGTCAAGCTGTTCCCGAAAGCCAAGGGCGTTCTGGAGGAGAATGCATTAGACCAACAAACAACACCCGCCAAGATATGATGATGACTGCACAACGCATCGGACTCTTCGGTGGGTCCTTTGATCCAGTACACAATGGCCATGTCATGCTTGCCGACACTGCCTTAAAGGAGCTATCACTCGACAAATTGTATTTAATCCCCGCTGCCCAATCACCTTTCAAGCCCGACGAAATTCCCGCTGGCAATGGGGCACGCGTGGAACTTCTCGAATTGGCGTTTGGTGGACGTGATAATTACGGAATTGACGAGCAGGAACTCAAACGCGGCGGCACATCTTACACCATCGATACCGTACGTGACCATGCTTTGCGCACACCGGGAGCTGAATTTTTCTGCCTCATCGGTGCTGATCATGTGCCTACATTGCCCAAGTGGCGTGACGCCGCAGAGTTGGCGAAGTTGACGTCTTTTGCCGCGGTTCCTCGTCCGGGAGAAACCCCTGCGAATTTTCCTGCCTCCTTCCGCGGCACTTGGCTGCGCGGCCAGCCTATGGATATTTCCGCCTCCGACATCCGCGCGCGCTTGCGTGATGGGCGCGACTTTGAGAACCTGCTGCCTTCGGCCGTTGCCAAAGCTATCCACAACATGAACCTCTATGCCAACTAAACTTGATCCACGCGAACTAGCACTTTTGTGCGCTGAGTTAGCTGATAGCCGCAAAGCCGAAAACCTTGTCGTTTTGGACATGCGCGGACTATCAACCATCACAGATTATTTTGTTCTCGCCACCGGCACCAGTGAGCCACATGTGCGAGCCATCTGGAACGAAATTACTCTCAAATTGAAAAAGGTTCATGGAATTGCCACACATCCACCTGAAGGTGGCAGAGTTAACAAATGGGTTGTCATTGATTATTACGACGTAGTCGTCCATGTCATGCACAGCGTTATCCGTGAACAATATGACCTTGATGGCCTCTGGAATGACGCTACTAACGTCTCATTGCCTACTAACGAAAAGGCCGTTAACTAATCCCCTTTTTTTGCCGCCGGTTTTCTTCTGCTCACGCCTTTGCCAGACTGGCGTGCAGTGGCGGTGAAGTAAGCAAGAAGGAGCAGCATAGTGGCAGCGTAGGTGCCCTCGGAGACACGATGCCATCTCTTGTGTTCAATCTCGGCAAGTTTAGCCTTTTCAAGCAACTGACCACGCCGAGGAGTTGCCATAAATTGAGAACTAAAGTAACTGGGGTATTTCTCCTGAAGCAAACCAGCAAGCTTAGGTGAGAGCCAAAGACCGCCACCGAGCACAAGGGTAGAAATTAGCAAGAGGATAGAAAAACGCCATTTTGGAAAGTCTAGTTTACCTATTTTCCATTCCAAAAAGAGCAATAACGCTGCGATGCCCGCGAAGATATACTGGAGGAGATAAAATCGGTGGAAAAATATTTGCCCGATTAGGCCTTTTTCCGGTTTTTCGGTCAACAGCCTATCAACGCCTGAATCGGTGAAAATGGTAAGCGCAACGACGAACATGAAGATAGCTCCCCCGAGCCATATACCAGCGTTTAACAAAGATAAGTTTCGCAAAAAATTCACCATGCCTCGTGATCGTGAACAATGCCACGAATAGTGCCAAGCGCAATAACCGGATCCAAAAAGCGGAGTTTGGGATTGTGTTGACAGTTGGTCTTTGTTTTACTCTTCATCGAATGGCACCCAAGGAGGCCACCGAAAACCCTAAAAAAGAGGGCTATAACGAAATCACTGGTATCGGGCTATTTTGTCTGGCGGTGCTTTTGCTTTTAGCTTTATTTTCTTTTGATAAAGGTGACTTGGCATTTATCAAGTTTCCTCCCAATGAACCACGCCAAAACTTGATCGGTGGTGTAGGGGCGTGGTTAGCCCAGGGTTGTTTTCTTGCATTTGGCGCAGCAGCCTATGCACTGCCACCGTTGTTGTTGTTGTTTTCCGTAGCTTCACTATTTCAGCGTCTGCGTGGATTCGTACGCCGTTGGCCGTGGGCTGTTATGCTAATTCTCTGTTGCTCGGCTGTATTGAATCTATACAGCAACTCGTTTGAATTGCTGAGACAACGCTTGGGGGCAACCGACCCGGGTGGGTTTGTTGGTGCGTTGCTTGGGCAATATGTATTTGGTTATTTGGGAACGGTAGGAGCGACAATTATTTTGATTTCACTCTACTGTATTTGTCTTTTGTATATCACTGATTTCAAACTAACAGCCTGGATACGAGAAAAACTTCGTGACCGCCGAGAAAGAAAGCGGAATGCACGATCAGGCATTGATGATGAAGAGCAGGAACTTGCTGATCGGGCAAAAGAACTAAAAGAACAATATGATGAACTTCAGAGAGAGGTAGAGGAGGCGAACCACCGTGACATTGAAACAAATACTCCCAGCCTAGGGGCTGATTTGAAGCCTGTACCCGAGCCGGAAGTGCGAGATTTAAGCCAGACTGAGAGATCTAAAGAGACGGGACCATCCCGAAAACTTGCTGCAATTGTTTTCACAGACATCGCCAGCTACACACGTCTGGCAAACCGTGACGAAAAAGAATCAGTAAAGTTGATCAAGCGTCAACGCAAAATTTTAAAGCCAATTGTGGAAGAATTTGAGGGCGAGTGGCTAAAGGAGTTGGGCGATGGACTACTGCTGAGTTTCCCCAGCTCACTAAACGCGGTGCGCTGCGCGATCCGTATCCAAGAGGCGGCACGGGCTGTGGAGCATTTAAACCTTCGCATTGGCATTCACCAAGGCGATGTAATACGGGAGGATGGCGACGTGTATGGCGATGGAGTGAATATCGCCAAGCGCATTGAGCCTTACTCGCCAGTAGGTGGCATTGCGGTGTCTGAGAAAATCCAACAGGACACAGCAAGTCACCCGGAGATCAACCTAGCACTGCTGGGCGAGTTCGAGCTGGACGGCGTCGACCAACGCGTGGAGATTTTTACGGCGACATCAAACGAAACTGACCCGCTCGACGAAACAAAATGGATCGAGTCAAATGAACCAGAAGAGTCCAAAAAACAGGGAAACACCAACAAACCATCAAAGAAAAAAACGACAAAAGAGGAAGTTTTAGGCGAGTCGGTCACAGCTCCCGCCACTAGGACGAGAACAAAGCCGACTGTCAAAAAACCCAAGCCGGCCACATTGGCGAAGGCTCCGATGATCGAGAAATATGAACTACCCACGAAGGATTTCCTCCAGGTGCCTGAGCCCATCGTGCAACCATCAGAGACGAAAGACGAACTGTTGGCTAATGCCAAGCTAATGCAGCAGACACTGGCACAATTCGGCATTGAGGTAGCGCTGGGCGATATTACTAAAGGACCTACCATCACGCGGTACGAACTACACCCCTCGCCAGGGGTCAAACTTGAAAAAATCACCGCGTTAACCAACAACCTCACCGCCGCCCTGCGTGCCGAGCGCATCAATATCCTTGCGCCGGTACCAGGCAAAAGCTCCGTGGGCGTCGAGGTGCCCAACCGTAACAAGAGTCTAGTGACGCTACGCGACCTGCTGGATAGCGACCAGTGGCGTAAGACCAAAGCACGCGTGCCAATTGCGTTAGGCAAGGACGTATACGGCAAACCGGTAATCTCCGACCTCGCCGAGATGCCACATCTACTAATCGCCGGTGCAACAGGCGCAGGCAAGAGTGTCTGTGTGAACAGCATTGTCGCCTCACTTCTATACCGCTTCTCGCCGGACCAACTGCGCTTCGTGATGATTGACCCGAAGGTCGTTGAGTTACAAATGTATAACAGTCTTCCGCACCTTGTGGTGCCGGTTGTAACTGACCCCAAAAAGGTTATTCTCGCGCTGCGGTGGGTGGTGCAAGAGATGGAGAATCGATACAAGATTTTTGCGAAGGTCGGCGTTAAAAACATTCAAGGCTTTAACAAGCGCACCCTTGACAAGCCACTACCAGAGGCCGAGCCAGAGCTACCATTGTTTAACACAGGCGAAAAAGTGGAAGCGAATTCAGACGGCTTCGCGGTGGAGGTTGACGAGGATATCGTAGTGCCACGCGAGGACGACGTCGAGATCCCAGAGAAGCTTAGCTACATCGTCGTGGTCATCGACGAATTAGCGGATCTGATGCTTTCCGCACCTGCCGACGTAGAAAGTGCTATTGCACGCATCACTCAAATGGCGCGAGCCGCAGGCATACACTGTATCGTAGCCACTCAGAGACCGAGCGTCGACGTCATCACTGGGGTTATTAAAGCTAACATTCCCGCGCGGATTGCGTTCCAGACCGCATCAAAAATCGACAGCCGAACCATTCTCGATGAAATGGGCGCGGAGAAACTCCTGGGCAAAGGAGATATGCTTTACTTAAAGCCGACCGACGCCCGCCCCATGCGCGCACAAGGCGCATTCGTAGACGACAACGAAGTTCAATCTATAGTAAACTTCATCGCTGCTCAAGGAGCGCCGGCGTACGAGATGGATATCCATGAGCAGCTCAACAAACCCGTCTCAAATTTTGAAACCGGTGCAAGCAACGAGGATGAGGATTTAATTCAGTCGTGCATTGAAGTCATTAGGCAGGAGAATAAAGCGAGCGTGAGCCTGTTGCAGCGGCGGCTACGTTTGGGCTACACGCGTGCTGCGCGTATCATGGACGAATTAGAACAGCGGGGTATCGTCGGCCCCAGCAAAGGCGCCGAGCCGCGCGATATCCTCATTGATCTCGACGCTGGCATTGCCAGTGTCGAATAGTTTTTTCCCTTCCGCTACGTGTAAAGCGAGGCTACGTTCTCAATATGAGCGAGAGGACAGACAA
>CAYUXV010000227.1:0-9157 GCA_964448875.1 uncultured Verrucomicrobiota bacterium | reverse complement strand
GGTGGGGTTGTTGTTGGTTGGTGTGGCGGTGGTGCGGAGCTGTCTGGTTCGGGTGGGGGAGGTTCGGAACTATCTGGGACTGGCGGAGGTGCGGTTGGAGATTCAAAAAGTTCAGACAATGGGGTCCAGTCAGAAAGGTCCTCGTGCCAGCCGAGGTCGTCCGGCTGTAATTCACCGGTTTTAAAAGCATTCTCAACCCATTCCTCGGGAAAAGTGCCAAGCTTCTTTTCGCCTCTGGCTACGGTGATGTCCACGACGAGGCGCATCGTGGACAAAGCACCTAGCCAAGGCAAGAATGGATATAAAATGAACCCAACCGTGTCAGAGTAATTCGCGGAGGGGCTTGCCTTCCTCAACTATATAACGCGGGCGGCCTCGATGATCCTCATATGTGGCATCCAGCGGCACGCCGAAGTGATGATAGATGGTTGCCGCCAAGTCACCGGGAGTCACAGGGCGATCATGAGGGTGACCTCCATCCTTGTCAGAAGAACCAATCACCTGTCCGTGTTTGAAGCCACCACCGGCCAGGGTCATGCTCATGACCGAGGGCCAGTGGTTGCGTCCATCCGGGCTGCCTTGGGTGCCCATTAGCGGTGATCGGCCAAATTCGCCCATAGCAATGACCAGCACCTCATCCAGCAGTCCGCGTTCACTTAAGTCTGAAATGAGTGTAGTGTAAAGATGGTCAAATACCGGCAGTAACGGTTTTAGGCCGCTCACGATGCCACCGTAAGGCGGGAATTTATCACCATGAGTATCCCATGTGCCGGATGCACGATGCTTGGACAGGTCGATGGTGACAAATGACACTCCAGCTTCCACCAGTCGCCGCGCCATCAGTGCCTTTTGTGCCCAATCGTGTTTTCCGTAGCGGTCGCGTACTTTCTTTGACTCGCGCGTGATGTCGAAAGCGTCGCGTGCGTGTTTACCTGTCACCAAGTCATATGCTTGTTGTCCAAACGCATCGAGTGCCTCGATGTCACCGTTCTGGTCGAGCCCGCGCCGCAGTCGTTCGATGGACTGTGCTAATCCTCGACGATCATCCAGCCTATCCACCGACACATTTTCTGGGAGTTGAAATAGTTTGCCGACATTGTCCCCCACGAAAGGATCGTGTTTTTTCCCAAGCCATCCGCCCCATGCAAAGTGTGTACGGTCTCTGAGGTTCAAATGCACGCTTGGTGGAATTCCTTTTTGATTTGCGCCGCGTAACTTGCCGACAATTGAACTGATGGCAGGGTACATTCCTCCCTCACGGTTAGCGCGCGGTGCCGCCGCCCGATTGCCGGTCTGCATCACCTGGTTCGGTTGGTGATTGCTCCCTCGCGCGTCGATCGAGCGAATGATCGTGAGCTTGTCTGTGATCTTCGCGTACTTGGGTAGATGTTCGCAGACATGCACACCCGGAAGCGTGGTAGGGATGGTCGAGAATGGTCCGCGTTTGTTTTCGGGTAAGTGTGGCTTGGGATCAAGCGTGTCAATGTGGCTCGGGCCACCGCACATCCACAGCAAAATGACTGCCTTGTTGCCACCCATTGGTCGCCCGGTCCGTTTTGCCTGCGCACGTGCCTGCAGTAAACCTGGCAACGAAAGCCCAGCAATACCCGCTAAGCCTGCCTTCAGCATCCCCCGTCGGTCGGTGATTGCCAAACCCTCACGAGTCGTGCCGTGAAAATCTGCAAACGCGTTTGCGTGAGAATGGCCTATGCCATGCGCCATGTTCCCACGATACTCTTTCGCCGTGATTTATTCAATGGGCTAATGGTCAGAAATTGCTCTATAACTTGCCGATTGGAGAAGGCCAGGGGATTAGTCGCTTATTTCCAGCCGGGATACCACGTCACCATTAAATGTGAATTTTACTGAGTGGGTGGTCATCTGTTGCCCTTTGTCCTGAAAGGGAATGTGCCGATAAAAAACCGTGTCCGCCGTCACTGTGTCTGGATCGCCCAATTTTTCCATAAGTCCCACGCGTGTCTTGCCAAGACAGACGGTTTCCAGATTCTGGCCATCCGGTGAAGTGCTCCAGACCGTGGCTTGTTCTGTCTCCGTCTCTGTCCGTTCAATAAAATGGGCCCGAAGAAGCCAGAAGGCAGCGAAAGGCAAGGTGACGTATGCTGCAAAGTCACCCCATGTATCAAGCTTTTGGCCCAAGCCGGTTATTGCATCAGCGGCTCGGGCAATTGGTCCATCAACCAAGTCGAGCAGTTCTGACGCCGCCAGAAAAATGAGAAACCCTTTCAGGCTTCGACGGAATGCCAGCCAAAGGTACACCGGCACCAGCGCCAGCCTTAGAACACTCAGCGCGTTGGGGAGGTTCCAGTCGCTGTCTGTGAGAAGCATCGTGGTCTAGGGATACCAGTTGCGCAGCCTCACCTCAATGCCGAGGTCTTTGCCAACAAGCTTCTTGAACATCGCAGTGTCCTGTCCGCGATAATGGTAGGGGTAAACCACCTTGGGCTTGAAGGCCCGCACTGCCTTCGCAGCTGCGGCGACATCCATCGTGTACGGCAGGTTCATGCACAGGAACGCCACATCGATGTCCTTGAGTGCAAGCATCTCAGGTGTGCCTTCCGTGTCGCCGCTCAGGTAAATCCGTTTGCCGCCGATTTCAAGAACGTAACCGTTGCCCTGTCCCTCGGGATGATACCGCTTGCGTGCGGGGGTAAGGTTGTAGCTCGCCACCGCTGTTGCCTTGAGTCCGATGGTTCCCGCACTTTTCCCGCTGGCCAGGCCGGTGGCCCTTTTTTGGAGATCGGCAGGTAGCGCTTTCAGCAACTGTGGTGGAGTAATGAATTTTGTCTTCGGGCCTGCTACTGCCTTCAGCACAGACACCTTGAAATGGTCGCCATGTACGTGCGTCAACAGCACCAAATCCGGCTTGGCGAACTTGGCGTACCAATCGGCATTTCCGACAGGATCGACGTAAATCGTTTTTTTACCCCACGAAATAACCAGCGTGGCGTGGTTCAACGGATGGAAGGTTACCTTTCCCGCCTTTGTTTCCAGGGATTCCTCGCTGCGCGTTGTGAAAACACCAAATAAACAGAAGGCCAAAAGAACGCTAAATGGTTTCATGCGGGAAAAATACCGCGTTGAGTGCTTGGCGGCAAGTAGGACAGGCGCAGGATTCTTTCTAAAGGACTTTTAGTCCAAGCTCCATACCTTGTAATTGACGTTGTGAACGAGTGCCTTAACACTTCGGCATGCCTTTTCAAATTCCCAAGTGTCAAATTATACCTTTGCCCGGAGATCAAGCCTCTATACAAATCGATGGGCGGGAGCGTTTGTGTTGGCATTTTGATGCGAAATATCCTCGCCCGTTTTTCTATCCATTCAATGGGCCGTCAGGAGAAACGCTCACGCGCATGGGGCATCCGGGTGCGCAGAATCACGATCATCATCGCTCAGTTTGGTGGGCGCACGCAAAGGTAGACGGTGAAAATTTCTGGGGCGACACCTCCAAGGCGCGTATTCGCCAAAAGATGTGGTTGGCTTACGCAGATGGCGATGACGAGGCTATAATGGCTACCAGTGCCGGATGGTATTCGAGCGAAGGAAAAGAAATTCTGGAGCAGGTTATGGTCGCCTCTGTGAGGCCGGGGCCGGAGGGGGAGACTTTTTTGGAACTGCAGTCCACCTTTACGCCCATTGGCGAACAGGTGACACTTGAACAATCAAATTTCGGTTTTCTTGCTGTGCGCATGGCCAAGGGCATCGCAACTTACTGGGGAGAAGGCGAGATCACCAGTAGCGAAGGAGTGAAAGGTGAACCGCAGATTTTCGGGCAATCAGCAGCGTGGATGGATTACAGCGGTATGGTGTCAAAGATGGATGAGGGTAAACGCGTGGCGGTGACGGAGGGCATCACATATTACGACCACGAGGACAACCTCAGCTATCCATCGCACTGGCACGTGCGGGAGGACGGCTGGATGGGCGCTTCGCTTTGTCGGCATAAAGCAATCTTGATTAAAAAGGATAAACCATTACGCGTGCGGTACCTTCTGCATGCCCATAACGGTAAGGTTAGCTCGGCGTTGGCTGGTCGCATTGCAGAGCTGTTCAACGCCAGTAGGGGGTTTACTGTTTTCAACTCCAAACGAAAACACCGTCAGTTTGAAGTGCAAAGGGAAACAAAATGAAAGGAGTGATCTTCTCTTGAGGTTCCTTTTCTGCTCTGTTTATTTCGGTCGCAGATATGACAGCAAATCTGCGACTGCCTGAAGGGCGAGCACGGCTTTCAGACCAGGTGACATCAGGGTAAGGCCGGTACTTTGCTGATATTAGAGCGCAGGATGACTTGTTCCTGACCGGTGAGCTCAGGTCTTCATCTGGCGGGTAAACCGCAGGCACGAAGCTGAATCAAGGCGTGAGCGCGCGGGTCAACTGCCGAAGACGGGTGGGTAGGGATTGTTCGAGGGCGATGGCAAACCAGCGGATGGAGCCGGTGCCGAGGGAGGTGACAGTTACAGTCTTGGTGGGCTTGGGGGTGATGAGGAAAAAGTAGCCGGCGGAATCCAGCCCTGAGGTCCACGTGGGCAGATACAACATCTCGACTTTGCCGTCATCGGATTTCCAGTGCGCTGCTTCGCGCGTGATATCGAAATTTATCGGCGACAAGTCGTCGAGCTTCATCTTGAAGCCGTCGGTCTTCGGTTGATTGGCATAGCCCACGCCGCCCATGAAAGCGTAGACCATTTGACCCTCTGCGCCGCCGGCGGAGGGCATGGCCCAGCGGAGGGTGTGGCCTTTAGTTTGCTGGCGGAAAAACCTACGCGGCACATGGTCTCCGGCGAAGTTGTGCCAGTCGGTTGACTGCGCGTCGTCCTTTAGGAATTTGCCGAGCGCCGGTTGTGCCTTGGGAATTAAATTGCGGATGCGGTCAATGATGTCCCGCTCGCCCTCTGGCAGGCTGGGTGTTTTCACGCGGGCAGCAAGCTGCTGGAAGATGGCCGGCTCGCTGCTGGGCATGCGGTTGAACGGTGCTGCCTCCTGGTCAGGCGCGGCGGCGAAGAGTTTGCCGGCCAGCGCGGTGATGGCCGACACGAGGGTATCCTCCACCTTGGGATCGTACCGGCCGGGTTGCTCGTAGTAGACCTGCGAGAAGTCCGCCTCGTAGCCGCCCTCAGTCAACACGCGGCGCGAGGGGATGTAGCCGGGCATGGAGTTGGCCCAGGCGGTGATCCACAGCCGGCTCCAGTCCAGCTCGCGGTTTAGGCGCACGGAATAATCGACCACCACTTCACCGCCGAGAAAGACCATCGCGAGGTTGCGATCGAATTTCCAAACCGACACCGGATAATCGATCGTCGGCTTGATGGCACCCTGCGTCTCGATGCGGTTCACCATGGCTTTGGCGAGTTGATGATCGAACCCGCCGGTGGTCTTCAGTCGTTGCTCCCAGTATGCCTTGCCCTGGGGCTTGGCGAGCGGCAGTGCCACCTGCCGTGCCGCAACGGTGGGCGGGCCGGCGAGCGGCTTGGTGCGGCCGGCAAGCAGGCGGCGCACCGCGGTGGCAATGCTCTGGCCGTGTTGCCGGGCGATGTCGAGGTTGCCGCCGGGTTGCGGGCCGACATCCGCGCCACAACCTATGGTCATCAACGCCACCGCCTTCGGGAAATCCTTTTCCATCGCGTCATTCGCATAACCGGCCCAGTCGCCGCCCACGCGGTTACGCGCGCCGACTGTGGTGCAGTGGCAGGCGTAGTTGGTCCACACCGCGCGCACATGGCCGTCGGCATCACGTGCGGCGAGCACGGGCAGGCTGTGGTCCACCGGGCTGCTGCGTTGGAAGCCGAATCCGGCCCACTTGCCGTTGTTGAGCACGCGCCGATTACCGCCAAAGCCGACGCGACCCTGCGCCCAGTCCAGCTCCATCGGTTGCCGTGCCTTCAACGCCGCCACCACGGCGGCCTCCATTTGATCAATGGCAAACGCGGTGTAGGTGGCCTGATTCTTCTTTTGTGAGTCATTCATTCGCCCAGCCCAGAGGATGGGCGCGTAGCCAGTGAGGTTCGGCGCGTTGTGCGTGTGCGTGGCGGCGACAACGAGGCGTTCGCGCGTGATGCCGTGCTTGGCCAAACGCGCAGCGAGTTTGGCGGTGAGGGCGGCGGGCACACCGCAGTTGTCCAGCGCAACCACGGCGACGGGTTGTTCGCTGCCAATGACCATTGCGCGCGCCCAAAGTTTGCTGTCGATGCCTTCATGCTCGCGGTTGCGACTTCCGTAACCGGCGAGCACCACTGGATGCTTGGGCGTCACGTCAGTTTTTGCCACGCCCACCGCACACAGGCGCACGCCGCGCATGTAGCCGAGGAGGTCGGCCATCGCCTGTGGGGGGAGGGCTGCTTCGAGGCCGTTGGGCATGAGGGATAGATTGGTGCTCTCGAGCTTGGTGAGGTCTCGGCGCAGGATGCTGTGAGGTTGGCCGGTGGCAGTGCGCATGGTGAGACTGGTGGGAGACTCTGCGGTGATGACGCCAACGTGCGCGGTGTTGTTTTTGAGTGTGGCGGTATAGCTGATGAACTTGTCCTCGAGCGCGGCGTTGGGGTCGAGAATGGCAGTGAGCCAGTGACCGAGGGGTTTGCCAGACAGCGTAGCGAGGTCCGGCCCGACGGCGTTGCCGACGCCCTTGAACTGGTGGCAGGCACTGCAGGCAGTCTTAAACAATGCTGCGCCGCGCTCGGGGTTGGGCTGCAGTTTGGCGAGGTCCGCATAGCGCGCGATGACTTTAGCGCGGTCTGGATTGGTGCGGCCAAAGAGCTTGCCGGCGCGTGTGGCTAGGGCGGGCTGCTTGTGGGTAGTTAATCGCTGTTTATGCGCGTGGCTGATTTGGCCGGCGGGCAGTGTATTTTTCTCGAGCGCATCAAGCAATGTTGTGGTGGCGGTGTCATTGCTGAGCAGGGCATCGATGACCGCCGCACGCATGGTCGGGCTGTAGGTGCGCCAGCCGGTGAGGAGTTGCGTGGGAAGGTCGGGTGCATTCAGTGCGCGCAAGGCACGCAGCGCGGACTGCTGGATGGCGGGCGGATGCGTGGCGCCCAAGAGGATGCGCATTGCCTGGCGGTCGGCAGCGTGGGCCTTGAGTCCGCGGCCGAGCAAGGCGATGGATTCGGCGCGCGCTGGGTTCGCGCGGGCGTGCGCGAAGAGCTTGTCGGTTTTATCGAGGGCGGTTTGCAGCGCAGACACGGCCTTGGTGCGGAAAGCGGCGAGTGATTGGCCGCGCGCGGCAAGAGCATCGAGCAGGCCGGCAAGGATGGTGAGTTCGCTGGCGGTGATTTGCGCGTTGCCTGTGAGATCGTTGAGCACGGCGGCGAGGGCTTCCTGTTGGCCGCCGGTGGTGGCGAGTTGCAGGAGGTGATTGGAGAGGTCGGCGGGCGGGCGGCCTTTCTGCGAGAAGATTTTCTTGAGCATTGCGGCGGCGTGAGGCGCGGCGGAACTCTTGACTGCGAGTTGGATGTCAGAGTTTTTGGGATGTTGCACGGCGAGTTGTACGAGTGCCTTGCTGATGAGTGGGCCCTTTCCTTCGCCGAGCGTGAAGGCGAGCTGGCGCAGCACGCGCGGGTCCTTGTCGGCAAGGCACTGGATGGCGAGGTGTACACGTCCGCCTTTATTAGTTTCACAGAGGCGCACGGCGTGTTCGCGCACGGCGGGATGATCATCGCGCAGGGCGGCCTTGAGCGTTTCGTCTTTCAAAACACCCAAACCGGCCAGTGTGTGCAAGGCGTGGATGCGCGTTTGTGGGCTGACTTTGGTATGCGGCGGGTCGAGCTTAGTGTGCAACCGATTGGTGGCCATGAAGGTGAGGGGCTGGTGAGTCTTGGGATCCTTGCGCTTGAGCAGCAGTCGTTGAGCTTGGTCGCGCTGCCAGCCGTTGGGTGAATCCAGCGCGAAGGCGAGTTGCGCGCCGGTCAGTTTTTCCAACTGAGGGAAGGGTCGCAACTTGGCTCCTTTAGGCACGACCTTCCAGATACGTCCGCGGTCATGGCCGGCGCGCAGGTCCACGCGGCTTTGCATGGCGGCGGGGATCCATTGCGGATGCTCGATGACCAGCCGATACATGTCGGCGATGTAGAGCGCGCCGTCCGGGCCAGTCTGCAGTTGCGTGGGGCGAAACCAGTTGTCGGTACTGGCGAGGAACTCGCGGTCAGCTTCACCCTCGTCGCGTTGGCCACGGAAGCTGATGCCATCGGGCACGAGCACCTCGCGATGAACGAGATTGTGCACCGGTTCACTGATGAACACGCTACGTGCAAAGTCCGGCCCAAAGAGACCGCCACGATACGGCTGTGCGCTGCAGGCGCTGGTGACATGGCCGTAGGCGCCGGGCATGTTGGGGCGCTCCATGCGCGGGCTTATGGGGAAGAGGCGGTTACTGGAAAACACATTCCGCCGCATGCCCGGCGTGGCGAGGTGCGGATTGCGCGTGAAGTAACGGATGGGCGCGTGGTAATGCCACACGCAGTTTGGGTTGTTGTTGCCGAACCAGTTGCCCCAGTCATCACGCCAGCGGCCAAACTGTGTCTGGCCCGCGACGGCCTCGAATTCGCCCGTCATTTTGAAGCGGAAATCGAGGCCGTTGATGTTTGTTTTTTTCCCGGTCGCCTTGCTGGTGATGGTGCCGCCGCTGTCGCCGTTGGCAGCGTGGATCCAGTTATCCAACCCGAGCGCAAATCCGTTCATGCGATGCTGTTGGTTGCCTTGGTTGAAGCCGGTGAAGAGCACTCGGCGGACATCCGCGCGGCCATCGCCGGTGGTGTCCTCGGCATAAATGATGTCCGGTGTAGCGCTGATGAGGACGCCTTTGCCCCAAGCTAGCACGCCGTTGGGGAAGTTGAGGCCTTCGAGAAACACCGTTGATTTCTCGTAGTGTCCGTTGCCATCGGCATCCACCAGCCAACGCACCACGCCGCCGGGTTTGCCATTGATGCCGAGCGGATAATCGCCCATCTCCGCCACCCACAACTTACCGTCCGTGCCCCACGCGAATGCTACCGGATCATTCACCTGCGGCTCGCTCGCCACCAACCGCACCTCAAAACCTTCGCGCACACGAAAACTTTTTTGGCTCTCCGTTGGCGTCTTTGGCTTGGGCCCTCCGAAATCCAGCAGTTGTTTAAACGATCGTCGGTCGACCACGTCCGGCAAATTG
>CAYUXV010000226.1:0-17810 GCA_964448875.1 uncultured Verrucomicrobiota bacterium | reverse complement strand
ATATCGCCGGAGAATTGAGCAACCCCATTATAAACACTGATACCAGAAACAATGACGCCAATTGTTTCTCCTTCAACGATATCTGTTCTGGGTGGATCACATCTCACTTCCAAGACCTGTCTTAACCAGGGCTTATGACCGGATGCATCCAGTCCCGAAAGCATAGTGTAGGGCTGGTCCACATTTGGCCCTTTCCTGTACCTCTTTTGATCAACTGATTTAACTTCCATGATAACTTGCATATTTGTCCTTTCATTTTTGTGTTAACGGAGACCCCTCCCAAAGTCGGGGCCTGATGAGGGCTCTGCCCTCAAACTCCCGGTTGATAACCGCAGCCAATTCGGTGGTGGCCTCAGGGCAAAGCCGCAAGGTCATCTGGACACCTCCTTGGCAATCGTACGAATGGCCTCCCGGGTCGCAGGCGAGAGTTTCGGCCAGGATTCAACGACCTGCGCCAGAAGCGGACAGCCTGCGTCTATAATCTGTGCGCTCTCACTGGATGGGGCAGGGGATAGGTCGGTCTCTTCTAAGACTTTCGAAGACTTATTTAGACTCTCAAAGACTAAGCCACGGGAGCCTATACGGGACACCTCAATGTCTGAAGTTGAAGATACTACTGTTTTTTCAGGAGTCTTTGATGGGTTTATCGCGGGTTCGATTCCCGCCACCCGCTCCATTCTTTTTTGAATGCCTCCCAATCCTCAGCCATATCTACGTCGGCTAGCTCGCGCAACAAATAAACGGATAGTCCGGCTTTTTCCGAATGTGCCAATGTTTCATCCAGTACATTGTTCGTGCTCCACTTAATGTCATTGAACAGGGCAGGGCAAGGTGCGCGAAGCCCAATAAGCCAATAACCGCCGTCAACGGCAGGCCCAAGGACGACGTCGTGTTTGGCGATGGCTTCATGCGCACTTGTAATATCAGTCATCTTGATGCTAGGGCAGTCTGAGCCAATAAGAATAGCCGGACACCTGGCTTCTGCTATCGCACGATGCATGCGTTCGCCCAAATCACCTTCACCTTGAGGCACGGCTGTCCATCCTTCACAAAGCCATTGTGATACTTCCAACTCAGCGTCATCAGGCGTGTAACGAAGTTCGACGTGAGGCAACTCAGCAAGACTGTCGAGCAGGGTTCTGACCAGTTCCTGATATGCAGCGCATGCAGCCTCCATGCCTATGGTTTCTGCCAAGCGCGTTTTCACAAACCCGGGGCGCGGAGCTTTCACGAAGATGATGATGCGCGGTTCCGACATAACTTGACTTTCCGTGACAATCATTGTGCCATCTGCTATCCCAAATCAATCACTAGAATCATTGTGAAAAAATTCAACGTTGGCATCATTGGATATGGATGGGCGGCCGGCGCTCATATCGACGCAATTAATAACTCCGGGCTAGGTCAAGTTACCGCGATTTTTTCCTCTCGCCTACTGGACCGCGATGAGGTCAGCGCCGCGCATGGTGGCCGCATTAAGACCTACACAAACCTCAATGCGATGCTGAAGAATCCGTCCATCGATGTCATAGATGTGACAAGCTATCCATATCAGCATCCCGATCATGTTGTGGCTGCCGCCAAAGCTGGAAAACATTTGATTATTGAGAAGCCCTTGTGTCTGTCAAAAAAAGATTTAAGGAGGATGGTTTCAGCAGTGAAAAAGACGGGTGTAAAAACATGCGTGTGTTTTGAGTGCCGGTTCTCCGGTGAATTTCTTACGCTCAAGGCAGTTATTGATAAGGGATTAATTGGGAAAATTCATTATGGGGAGGTTGACTATTACCATGGAGTAGGTCCGTGGTATGGACAGTATCGCTGGAACACAAAAAAAGCAGCTGGAGGAAGTAGCCTGCTATCAGCTGGCTGTCACGCAATGGATGCACTCCTATATTGTATGGGCTCGACGGATGTAACGGAAGTTGTCAGCTATTCAACAAAATCTAAAAATAGAATTTTTCAAAAATACGAATACGATACCACCACGGTAACCATACTGAAGTTCAAAGATGGTCGCCTAGGTAAGGTGGCGTCGGTGATCGACTGCTTGCAGCCATACTATTTCCATACCCATCTCGTTGGCAGCGAGGGAAGCATTCTTGACAACAAATTTTATTCCTCACAGCTTGGCGGCCTGAACAAGAATGTTTGGAGCGAGCTGGGTACTCCGCTGGTCGATTCTGGTGATGTGGCAGACCATCCATACCAGCAGCAGTTCGAAGAGTTTTTCAAGGCGTTGCGTAAAGGCAAAAAAATGGCTTATACCAATCTGGATGAAGCAGCAAAGAGTCATCAGCTCATTTTCGCGGCAGATGAATCTGCTGCTACTGGTAAACCTGTAAAAATCCGATAGTACCATGCCTAACCCCTCGGTTATTGCCATCGGGGCGCATCCGGATGATATTGAGTTTTATATGGCTGGAACCCTTTTGCGTCTTCGCGAAAAAGGCTGGAATATACACTACTTCAACCTCTCAAGCGGCAACTGTGGCAGCATTCAAATGTCACCTGGACAAACTCGAAAAACACGCAAACGTGAGGCTCAAATTGCTGCGAAGATTCTAAACGCGAGCTTTTACCCTAGCATTGCAGACGATTTAGAAATTATTTTCAGCATAGAATTACTTCGATGCGTGTCAGCGGTAATTCGTAAGTCAAAAGCATCCATCGTTTTAACTCACTCACCTCAAGACTACATGGAGGATCATGCGGAAACTTGTCGACTAGCTGTTACTGCAGCTTTTACGCATGGCATGCCGAATTTTATAAGCAATCCGAAGGAGAAGGCTTACAATAATGATGTAGCTGTCTACCATGCGATGCCGCACGGTTTACGTGATCCGCTGCGACGAAAAATTATTCCAGGGCAATTTGTGAACACGACCTCAGTGCAAGATGTTAAGCTTGAGGCATTGAAGGCTCATGACTCACAACAAAACTGGCTCGATTCAAGCCAAGGTCTGAACTCGTATCTGAAGACAATGGATGATCTGTCACGCGAAGTTGGCGGGATGTCTAAAAAGTTTACCCATGCAGAGGGTTGGCGCCGACACTTACACTATGGTTTTAGCGCAACAGATTCTGATCCGTTAAAAAAGGCGCTCGGCAAAGAGTGTCTCATCAATCGAAAATACGAGCAGTTGCTCGAGAAAGGAACCTGAAATGCCCCGCAAGCTCAGCACCATTGCCCCTGATTGGTGGGATTACACTACCCTTGATGATGAGATCATCCGTGATGCAGCAAAGCTGACACAGCAGCAAATGGAGAAGCTCTCAAGACCAGGCTTTAAGGTGAAGATGTACGATACGGTGGAAGTTTTTTATCTAGCTGAGGCATTGGAATATGTCGAGGCATGGCGGCAATCTACGACTGACAACCCCGTTGGCATATGTGGCCCTATCGGTCCTACAGAGCAATTGCCACTCGTCGCACGTCTGGTCAACGCGCTGGGTTTCAACATTCGATCAGGACATTTCTGGGGAATGGACGAATGGTTCGATGGCAAAAAAGAAGTGCCTGTGAATCATCCTCTTTCGTTTGAAAAAGCCGATCGCGAGATGTGTTTTAACCGAATTGATCGACGTCTTCGAATGCCTGACGAGAACCTTCATTTTCCAAAGGCCAACATAAAGCCATATTGCGATAGCTGGGAAGGTGTCCGTTGTGCAGTAATGCAGGGTGGGCAAGGCGACATCAAGCACTGGGCTTTTAATGACCCACTTCAACGTAAGGGCAAATGGAAAAACGTTCCTCCTCCGCCAAAAGAATACCGAAAGCTGGCTACACGTGTCGTAGACTTACATCCAATAACTTTAGCCCAAAATGCCCGAACGAGCGGTGGGGGAAACATCACCATGGTTCCAGAGAAGGCGATAACTGTTGGCCCACTAGAAACATGGCAGGCTGAGAAAGTATCTATCTGGCAGGCAGGAACCCATGACAATCCTTTTGGTCAGCGCCTCACCACACTAATGATTGCCAAGAACATTGCTGACAGTTCTGTGCCGATGAGTCTGTTGGCTGACCATCCCAATGTGCAATTTAATTTCTATCGTGGCGGTATCGGTTCCTGCAACGTGGAGATGCACTAGGGCAGGGGTGTTATCTCGTCGCCAAGGCTGATTTTGCCTGATTTCAACACCTGGGCCATTACGCCTTGGCACCCATTCTCCATGCGTTTTCGTAGTCCGAGAGCAAGGTCATCCATTTTTTGACAAGGGGTGCGTAGTTCGTAGAAAAATAAAATGGATTTACCGACTTTCACTCGTTGATCAACAAGGTCAATTAGACAAATGCCCTTAGTTTCAATATTTGAACGAGCATCACCTGGGGAAAAACCATGATGTCCTAATGCTAGTGCGTGCTCGGTCAGCTGTTCTCGCTCAATAAGACTAACCTGACGCTTTGTTGGCTCACCGGTTCGTTTACTCGTGCGATTAAACATTCTACCATTGCTCTTAATTCCTTTATTTACTACGACCTCGAAGGAATTAACTGATGACAGAGGAGTGCCGGGTTCTGCGGGGTGAATATGCAATGATGCGATTTTCCCGGACATCATTACCAAGTCATATACCAAGTACATTAAATTCGCAATGCCTTGCCCTTAAGGCAGTCACCCCTATAATCCGCGCCGATGCTGGACATAAAGTATATCCGCGGAAACCCAGGTGAAGCCCGAACTCGACTAGAGGCGAGAGGTGAAGACAGAACGAGCATTGATAAATTGATCGCCTTGGATGAAGAGCGGCGTGCGTTGGTGACAGAAGTTGAGCAATTACAGTCTCAGCGGAATGTAGTTTCCAAGGAGATCGGAGTGTTGATGGGGGAAGGGAAACGGGATGAAGCAGATAAAAAAAAGATCGTAATTCGTGAAGTTGGCGAGCGCATCTCTGCCATCAATGATAAAAAAGACCGTTCGGAAAAGGCGTTTAATGACTTGATGCTGACATTGCCAAACCTTGCCCACAAAAGTGTTCCTGTTGGGCCTGATGAGAGCTCGAACACAGAATTGAAAACATATGGCGAAAAGGCATCGTTTAGCTTTGAGCCAAAAACACACCTAGACATTTGCGACACACTAAGCCTAATAGATTTTGAGCGAGGCTCAAAATTGGCAGGGAGCGGTTTCCTGCTGTATACTGGCTGGGGTGCACGATTGGAGCGGGCATTGATTCAATTCCTGCTTGATTTGCACGTGCATGAACACGGCTATACTGAGATCAGTCCACCGTTCATGGTCTATGCAAACTGCATGGAAGGGGTGGGACAGTTCCCAAAATTTCTAGACCAGGCCTATGCTATTCAGGAGGGCCAAGACGGTAATACACTTGGTAAAAGATACCTTATTCCAACAGCCGAGGCGCCTGTCGCCAATTTGCACCGAGAGGAAATATTAAACGCAGACGAACTGCCTAAAAACTATTGTGCCTACAGTCCGTGCTTTCGGGCAGAAGCTGGTGCTGCGGGTGTTGCAACGCGGGGAATGATTCGAGTGCACCAGTTTGACAAAGTCGAGCTAATCAAAATTGTTAAGCCTAAGGATGGTTATGCCGCCTTGGAAGAAATGCTAATCAATGCTGAGAAAGTGTTGCAATTGCTCGACCTGCATTACCGAGTGTTGACATTAAGCACAGGTGATATGGGCTTCGCTGCAGCTAAAACCTATGATATTGAAGTATGGGCGCCAGGGCAGGGCGGGTATCTTGAAGTTAGCAGCATTTCAAACACGGAGGATTTCCAAGCTCGCCGCATGAAGATGCGTTTTAAGGAGGATAAAGGCACACAGTTGCCGCATATACTCAATGGAAGTGGAGTAGCTCTTGCGCGTTTGTTTGTCTCTCTAATTGAGACCCACCAGCAAGCCGATGGCTCAATCAACATCCCACAACCACTCCGAGATTATTTGAAGGCTGACCAGATTGCTTCTTGATGCCATGCATATTCTGCAGGCGACTAGCGAATTTTTCCCCTTTTCAAAAACTGGAGGGCTGGCAGATATGGTTGCAGGACTGTCTGGCGCTCTGGCTAAAAAGGGAAGTTTATTATCAGTTGTGACGCCATTGTATCGTTGCGTTCGAAGCAATTACCCAAAAATAAAACCTTGGGGCGATAAGTTTCAATTGATCCTTGGAAAGAAAAAAACAACCGGCCGTTTTTATACCGCTAAAATAGGTAAGGGGGTTAATGTATATTTTGTAGATTGCTCAAAATATTATGACCGTGTAGGAATCTATCAAGAATCGGGAAACGATTATTTTGACAATCCGGAAAGATATATTTTCTTCTCAAAGAGTGTGCTTTTGCTCGCAAAACGGCTGCGAAGACAGCCAGATATATTACATTGCCATGATTGGCAAACAGGATTAATCCCGCTAATGAACATGCAGGACAAGGGTCTCAAAAGCCAGACATGCCTTACAATTCACAACTTAGCTTATCAAGGTGTTTTTGATGCTAAATTTTTTGAACTTACTAATTTGCCACAAATATTCTTTAAACCAGTAGGCATTGAATTCTACGGGAGAATAAATTTTCTCAAAGCAGGTATAGTTTTTGCCAATAAACTAACAACAGTGAGCCCAACCTATGCAAAAGAAATATTAACAGAAAAATTTGGCGAAGGTCTGAACGGGGTAGTTAAGAATCGTAAAACAGATTTGACCGGCATTTTAAACGGAGCTGATTACCTCCAATGGCGAACAACTAAGAATAAATTTCTTCGATCAGAATTTTCTGCAGAAAACCTCACTGGAAAATACATAAACAAACGGTTGATCAGAAAAGAATTAAAACTATCGAGCAAAGATAAGGGTGTGCCAATATATTCTTTTATCGGCAGACTCGCACATCAGAAAGGTATTCATTTGCTCCTAGAAACACTTCCGCACCTTTTAAACAAATACAATATACATTTTATACTGTTGGGCGCCGGTGATCCATATATTGAGAATCAATGCGGTAAAATAGCATCACAATTTCCAAATCAAACGCGGTTTATAACCGAATATAATGAATCATTGGCACATCGAATAAAGGCTGGATCAGATTTTCTTTTAATGCCTTCAATGTATGAGCCATGTGGACTTAATCAGATGTATGCCCTTCGCTACGGCACAATACCGATTGTAAATTCTGTGGGGGGGCTAAATGACTCAATTATCGATTTTAAAAGCAATCAATTCCTTGGAAACGGTTTTAAGATCGTTGATATTGATAAGCATTCTCTTTTAGAAACCATCATCCGTTCGTTAAAATTATATTCAGATAGGAATTTATTTAATAAAATGCGCAAGAGAGTGATGAAAATTGATTTCAGCTGGGATAAAAGCGTAAACAGATATGAGGAAATATATTCAGATTTGAAAGCCTCACAATAAACTAAGCCAAATCTAGATTGGACATAACATATATTGTGCGAATTACTTGCGAGCAAAAAAATGGTTAAGATGTTAAAATTAACTCTTAGATGGTTCGGTTTGTATTGATAAAGCATGATCGTCGGTTTTAATGATCGGCAAACGGAAAAGCCACCAAATACCCCAACACATTATCAATATCGTAAGAATACCGTCAGGCCAGTTTTGCCAGCCAAATCTATGGGTGCCGTTCGGGCGATCATAATCATGAAAAACTGGCCAATAATTAAAAAAAGGTCTGCCAATTAAATTTTGTTCAGGGACTTCTCCCCAGGTACGTGAGTCACTGCTATTCATAGTGTTATCACCGAATGCCAAATATCCTTTACCTTTTACCTGTTCCCAGTCTTGTTTACTAAATGTGTAAAGCCCGTCTGTAAATCTTGTTGCCCCATAAATCGGATATACTTGTCTTGCGCTTTCGTCATTTACATGGCCGGAAAATTTTGATGACAAAGGAGGATTAATTCCTCGTGTATAATTAGTGACAGTACGCCGTCTCTCTTGAATGTTGGTATTTACATTGTTAGTTCTCGTTCGGGGTGTCGAGTTAGTCACAAAAAAATTTGTTTTTGGGAATCCGTAAATAAATGCTAAATGCCTGTTTTCACCATCAAGGGCTTTACCATCAATATAAACATGACGATCATCGCCTATTCTCACTTCATCCCCGTCCAATGCTAGAAGGCGCTTAATATAAAAATTGTCCTGCTTTAAGCCTTCAATGCCTTTAGTTTCAAAGACAATAATTTCTCCCCTTTGAGGTCTCCGAAAATTATAACTTACTCTATCTACAAATAAGTGATCCCCTGTTTTAACTAGAAACTTGAAAATGTCTTCCCCGGGAACAAATTCATCTTTGTGTACCATATTGGGATCACCTGTATTATCTGGTATTCTTATTAAAGATGTCGGTCGGCCTGTTATGCGGCTGGTTGTATAAGGTGGATTGTCAAAATATGTATACCACACCTTTCTCTCGATATTTGCTGAACCTTGAGCATCCAAGTCTTTGAACGTGAGTTTCAATGATCCATAAACTTTAGGTATAGATACAATGGAGGGCTCTGATATTTTCAAAAGCTTCCAGTTTCCCTCTGATTTCAAATTATACCAGGTGGCGCCCCTGAACCAGTCGATCACTCGCCCTAATTTGTTTGGGGCATTACGTTTCTCATCATTTATAAGATCAATCTGAGTAATCCCATAAAGGGTCGGTTGCATTGAACCTGTGGGAATCTTGAACGGCTGCAAAAAGAAGGCCCTGAAAGCAATAACGACGACCATAACCAAAAGGAGAGTCTCTGCCGTGTCCTGCATAAACGAATTTGGGTAAGGTTTTAGAAACTTCCCAATTTCGCTAAGTTCATGTTCAGCGACTTTCTCTAGTTCAGCACGAGGCATTGGTGTTTGAATTGCTGCCCGCAGGCGGCCCAGCGCACCTTCAATATGCTGAATCTCAGAGTCGGCTAATCTGTCTCGTTGCCATTGGAGTAATTTCCATGCTTCCTGATAACTGGAAACACTTCGGCGCAGTGTCTTGGATATTAACCAGCGGAAAACCCACATAATAGGTCAAGCTTTGAGCACTTCGATAAATGCCTCCTGAGGTATATTAACTGAGCCAATAGCTTTCATCCGTTTTTTGCCCTTTTTCTGTTTTTCCAGCAGCTTTCTTTTCCGGGTAATATCTCCACCGTAACATTTGGCGGTAACATCTTTTCGAAGTGCTCCGACCGTTTCACGCGCAACAATTTTACCTCCAATTGCTGATTGTATTGCAACCTTGTATTGTTGGCGGGGTACAACTTCTTTCAATTTTGCAGCCAAAGCTCGGCCGCGTGATTCAGCTTTATCACGATGGACAATGCAAGAAAATGCATCTACTGGTTCTCCGTTTACCATCGTATCTAATTTTACCATTTTGGCTGCCTGATACCCAAAATTCTCATAATCCATAGAACCAAATCCTCGTGTGATGCTCTTTATACGATCGTGAAAGTCGATGAGAATTTCATTCAAAGGAATTATGCACTCTAGCATCACTCTTTGACTGTCAATGGTTTCCGTTTTTTCGAGTAATCCACGTTTTTCCCCAATCAAATTCATAATATCGCCAATGTATTCATTCGGGCAGATTATATAGGCACAAACGACGGGTTCTTCAATTGTGTCTATAAAGTTAGCCTCTGGCAACAATACCGGATTATCTATTCTTTTAGATGTGCCGTCAGTAAAGGTCACCTTGTAGACGACACTCGGATATGTCGCGATGATATCCATACCATATTCACGCCTAAGTCGTTCTTGGGCGATTTCCAAATGTAGCAAACCCAAGAATCCGCACCTGAATCCAAATCCCAATGCCACGGAGCTTTCCTGTTGATAAATAAATGCTGGATCATTGAGTTGTAGTTTCGCCAAGCTTGTCTGTAACTGTTCAAAATCTGCAGTGTTAATCGGATAGATCCCGCTAAACACCATTGGTTGTGTCTCCTTGAACCCTGGTAATGGCGGTGCCGGGTTATGCGGGTCAATTATAGTGTCGCCAAGTTTGATATCTTTTGGACTTTTAATATTGGCGATTAAATAACCTGTTTCACCGGTTTCCAAGCTGTCACGTTTGTATGGCTTAGGATTAAAACCGCCGACCTCCTTGACCTCTACTGTGTGTCCGCTATGAAGCATGCGAACCTGCCCTCCTGTCTTCAGTTCGCCAGAGAATATTCGTACCAGGACAACCACGCCACGGTATGTGTCAAAATATGAATCGTATGCCAAGGCTTGCAGTCCATCTACTTCAGGCTTTCTTGGGGGGGGCACCTGTCGAACCACAGCCTCAAGCACATCATCTATACCAATATTCTCCTTTGCACTACAACAAATGGCGGATTCAGCAGGTATTGCCAAAACTTCTTCGAGTTGGCGTTTTGCCATTTCAACATCAGCATGAGGCAAATCTATCTTATTTATTACAGGTATTATTTCCAGCTCTTGGCTTAATGCTAAATGAACGTTTGCTACTGTCTGTGCTTCAACACCCTGAGCGGCATCAATTATCAAAAGAGCTCCTTCACAGGCACTCAGACTACGTGATACTTCATAGGAAAAATCGACATGTCCCGGTGTATCGATAAGATTTAATTCATATTCCAGCCCGTCTGATGCATTGTACATCATTGTCACGGGATGTGCCTTTATGGTAATCCCCCGCTCCCGCTCAAGATCCATAGAATCAAGTAACTGATCCTCCATTTCTCGTGATGATACAGTTCCAGTGCGCATAAGTAACCTGTCTGACAAGGTTGTCTTGCCATGATCAATGTGCGCAATAATGCTGAAATTTCGGATTCGAGCCGTGTCCATCAATGGGTTACCCCTCGGTTACATCGGGAAAGTAGCGATATTACAGCTTTTTGGAAGATCAAACTACTCTCGAGCCAACTTATCAGCCAATCGTTTTCCTTGCCTTAATAAGCTTTGTACTTTTATTTCGTTGTCGGCTTCAGCATATATTCGTAAGACAGGCTCTGTTCCGGACCCGCGCCACATGAGCCAACTCCCATCTGTAGCTACTAGTTTTACTCCATCAAAGGAATGAACTTCAGAAACACCTGAGTGCAATAGCCGTAGCGGAGGATCATCAGCACATGTTCGCATCAGCAAACTTCGTTTGTTCATAGGAAAATGGGTGTCTATCCTCCCGTAATGATGACGGCCAAACTTTCTGTTTAGTTCAGAAATCATACTTTTAATAGATTTTCTCTCAACTGCTAACATTTCAAGAACCATCATTCCCGCTAAAATTCCATCTCTTTCAGGGACATAGCCCTGGAAGCCGATGCCGCCACTCTCCTCAAAACCCATCAATACATCGCCTTTTAGCATCTCCTCACATATGTATTTAAATCCGACACCCGTTACAGTCATTTGCATACCATAAGCATCACATATTTTGTCAACCATAGAGGTTGTTGTTAATGCTTTAACAATCCTTCCCTTTGATTTTCTGTTTACGATGAAATGCCTTAACAACAGACAAATAATCTGGTGCGTTGTAAGTGCTCTCCCCTGCCCGTCCATGCCTCCAATGCGATCGGCATCACCATCCGTCACCAGGCAGAAATCAGCTGGCTTTTTTCTTAGATATTTAGAAGTAGGGCCATAATTTCTAGGAACCGGTTCGGGCGATATCCCACCAAAACTAGGGTCATGATCTCCATGTATTGTTTCCACTTCACAATTTGTTCCTTTGAGCAATTGATTAAAACAGCCGGCTCCTACCCCGTAAAGTGGTTCGTGGACAAAGCGCATCTTTGTCTTTGAAATAGAATCAAAGTTAACCAGTTTCTTAATTTGCCGAAACCATTCAGGTAGAATATTTCGAACTACCACCCTGCCCTGCTTTACCGCAGATTCTAAAGTGATCGATTTTACCGAACTTTTTCCTAAATTTTTCTCAATGCTTTTACATAATTCGGCAGTTGCAGATCCGCCAACATGAGATTTCAGCTTAAGACCATTGAAAACTGAAGGATTATGGCTTGCTGTAATCATCACTCCAGCCATTGAGTTGCTTTTTTTAACCAACCAGGAAATAGCAGGTGTTGGGGTTGGAATCTTAGTTAATATTATATTCCAATCATTTGCTGATAACACTTCAGAAACTGAGCGTGCAAATTCTTCGGAAAGAAATCGCCTGTCATATCCAACTACAAAACCTTTTCGGCACCCGGAAATTGGTGAATTACGGAAAGAATCGGCGATGGCCTGAGCAACTAATTTCACATTGGTAAAGGTGAACTGGTCACCAATTATGGCGCGCCATCCGTCTGTCCCAAATTTAATCTGAGACGAGTCAGGCATTAAATTTTAGAAAATGTGCTTATGGGTCGACGTGCCTTTTCTACGCCACTCCTCATTTTTTTAATGGCCTGTCCCATGTTGCGTTTACTAAAAAGTCCTGTACCGCTTACAAATGTGTCTGCACCGTTCCTTGCACATTCTACGGCTGTTGAATAATCTACCCCCCCGTCAACCTCAATACGGTATCCCAATCCTCTTGTCATCCTCCAATCCCAAGCTTGATGTATCTTGGGAAGTGATTCGCGTATAAATGACTGACCTCCAAAGCCTGGATTCACCGTCATAACTAAAAGTAAATCAATCTTATCTAGAAATGGTTCGACCTCTGACATCGCTGTTGGTGGATTCACTGAAAGCCCAACCTTGCATTCCAGTGAACGTATTTGAAGAAGCAAATCCGGAACTTTTTCAGCGAGTTCAACATGAACTGTAATCTGGTCAGCACCGGCATCTGCAAATGATTTCAGAAGAATCTCAGGTCTTGAGCACATTAAGTGGACATCAAAGAAAGAATTAACTTTGCTGCGTAATGAACGAACCACATCAGAGCCGAAAGATATGTTTGGCACAAAATGTCCGTCCATTATATCCAAATGCAACCAGTCTCCACCGGCACGTTCGGCGCGTTTTGCTTCAATTGTAAATTTACCAAAATCCGCTGCCAATAGTGATGGCGCAATGATCATTTTTGAAGGCTATCTAAACAGGGCAACCAGTCAATCGGCGGTTATTCCCGTGAAGTAATTTTTTTAAGCCGGAGCTGGTTCTGGAGCACTGCCAAGATCGGGATCGATCTTAGGAGGCGTCTTCTTAGTTTTTTTCTCGACCGGCGTCGAGGCCTCCGCCCCTTTCATTCCGCTACTAGAAGGAGGCGTTGGGGGATTAAATTTACCGGTTTTAACTATTTCTTCTACCTGTGACCCGTCCAGTGTTTCATATTCCAACAGTGCATTAGCAATTAATTCTAGTTTGTCGCTGTTGTCTTTAATTAGTTTTAGTGCTCTATAGTATGCATCGTTGATCAGTTTTTTAACCTCGGTATCAATCTCTTTTGCTGTATTTTCACTGTAATCTTTACTTCGGACCATATCGCGCCCTAGAAATACATACTCACTATCGCCTCCGTACTGCACCATTCCGACTTTATCACTCATGCCAAATTGACAGACCATTGCTCGCGCCATTTTTGTAGCTTGCTGAATGTCACCGGCTGCTCCCGATGATATATCCCCCGAGTGCAATTCCTCTGCGATACGTCCGCCCATAGTCATTGTGATTGTGTCAATCAACTCCAGTCTTTGATAATTTAGCACATCTTCTTTAGGGAGCGACATTGTGGAACCTAAAGATTGGCCTCGTGGGATGATTGTAACTTTATGCAGTGGATGACACCGTTCCAGCACGACATTTAGCAGGGCATGGCCTGCTTCATGCCATGCAGTGCGCTGTTTATCTTCGTCAGTCATTGCCATACTACGCCGTTCACGCCCCCAGCGCACCTTGTCTCGGGCTTCTTCTAATTCAGTCATTGTTATGCGCTTTTTATTTCCTCGCGCAGCTAACAATGCAGCTTCGTTTAGAAGGTTGGCCAATTCAGCCCCCGAATACCCCGGTGTGCCTCGTGCAATCACAGAAAGCTCAACATCTTTAGCAATTTTCACTTTTTTGGCATGCACCTTGAGTATTTCTTCTCTTCCACGAATATCCGGCAAGCTTACTGTTATCTGTCGGTCAAAACGACCTGGACGCAGTAGCGCTGGGTCCAAGACATCCGGCCGGTTAGTGGCTGCAATGATAATAATTCCCTCTTGTGAATCAAAGCCGTCCATCTCCACCAATAACGCGTTTAATGTTTGCTCTCTCTCATCATTGCCACCTCCCAGCCCATGTCCACGTGAGCGCCCAACCGCATCAATTTCGTCAATAAATACTAGACATGGAGTATTCTTTCTCGCTTGCTCAAACATGTCTCTGACTCTGGAGGCACCTACCCCAACAAACATCTCTACAAAGTCTGACCCACTTATGGTATAAAAACCTGCGTCAGCCTCGCCCGCGATGGCTTTTGCTAAAAGCGTTTTACCTGTTCCTGGTGCTCCAACCATCAATATTCCTTTTGGAATTCGGCCTCCCAGTTTTTGAAACTTTTTAGGATCCTTTAAAAATTCAACTAATTCACTGACCTCCTCTTTTGCCTCCTCTACTCCAGCAACATCTTTAAAAGTGATCTTGTTCTTATCTTTATTAAGCATGCGTGCCTTACTTTTTCCAAAATTAAGTGCACCTTTGCCCGCGAGCTTAATTTGTCGAATAAAAAAGAAGTAAATGAAGAATATTATGAGAGCAAAAGGCAGGAACGTTAACAGAAAGCTCATCCAAAGTGTATTCTCGGGAACTGAGTCAAATTTACCAGTGCCGAGCAACGGAGCCATATGAACTTCGGGTATTGGTGTCTCGATTTTGAAATATTCCCTTTTTTTAGGATCATTCCCTGAGGGTGATGGTTTTGCCTGATTTGTATTCTGCCAATATCCTGTGATTTCATACAAACCATTTTGTCGTAACTTGATCTGCCCTTCGTAAACACCGCTGGGGCTGTTTGTCGCTCTGCTAATGAATTCCTTGTATTTTAGCTCATTTGATTTATCGCCATCGTTGCTGCCCATTGAAAGCAAGATTACGATAAGAACACCAAACACCAACCACACAGCCCAATTCCTAGTGCTTGAACCACCTCCTTCATCATTAATTGGTTCTTTTTCCTTCAAAATCGCGAGCGTATCAGCTTACCACATTTGTTTTAATTAAAGCAACTACTAGGATTCTTGCCAGCGCCACAGGAGCAACCGCTTCGTTCCGTTATGAACTTTAGCGATTTCACCAATCCTCAATCCCTGAACCCAAAAAATACACCCATTCTCGTTATTAGCAATCAATCGCCGTCTTTTTTCAATTGCCGGTAATTTGTCATTTGTAAATAGATTCTTAATTTTAACAGCGGTCTTGATTCCAATTGGCTGAAACCGGTCTCCCGGATTCCAATGTCTAACTTGAATGATTGGCCCTATGGAATCAGCATCGAACAGCTCTTCATTGGGGTCGGAGCTATATGTTAAATTGCAGTTATCGCCTGTTTCCAGCTTACAACTGATTTTGGTCGAACCCATAGTAATATGTTCCCACTTATTTTTCGGGTGGAGTTCCTTAATATCAGTGCTGAATTTCAGTGTGGAAACTTTCTCAATGTGCAATATGCCCTCAACATTCCGATGGACTGTTTGTCTTGGGTTTATGGAGAATGGTTTGCCTGAAAATTTACGTAAACTCTCTATTCTAAAAAATTGAGGCTCGATATTGGAATCAACGAGTTGAAGCCAAATGATCCACCTTTGCAGCGCAGTATGAAGCTCATCAAAAGGCTGCCTCTTATCATCATGAAGCCAAATGTTCGCCTGTTTTTTTACATAGTCAGTGTCTGACTCAATGAGTTCCTGTGATTGGTTTACTAGCAAATCAACTTCTGAAACATAATTCTTACGTAAATACGGCAGCAAATGATTGCGAATACGATTGCGAACAATTCCTATATCGCTATTAGAAGAATCGATCCTGAAGGATATATTATGGTCTGCTGCATAATTATTAATTTTTGATTTTCTTATTGATAACAACGGCCTTACGAATCGAATTTTTTTCTGTTCTGGAAATTTATTTTCTTCCTTAATCCCGCCGAGGCCAATTCCTCCTGCGCCGCGAAAAAGCCTCCAAAAAAAAGATTCCACCCGGTCATTCAAATGGTGTCCAGTAGCAACAAAATTGCAACGGTGTCGGCCGGCTGCTTTTAGAAAAAATGCGAAGCGGGCGTTGCGTGCCGCCATTTCCAAACCATATTTTTTGATTTCCTGCTTATTGCGTTCCCATTTGCCAACAACAATTTTAATTTTAAGTTCTTTTGCCGTGTGTTCAACAAGCTTTTGGTCTCTGTTTGATTCTCGGCCTCGTAGGCCATGGTTTAAATGCGCAATGATCAATCTTAAATTTCTTTCAATTGCAATTCGTTGCAAACAATCCAGAAGCACCATTGAATCAATTCCACCTGAAACCCCAACCAACACAGCTGCATGATCGGGGATTAGCCTCAAAGCATTTATTTGGATTTCGTCGAAGGTTGACGGCATTAAGCGCACAAATTTTTTATCACTCTCCCCTCGACATCCGTTAGTCGGAAATCGCGTCCTTGAAAACGGAAAGTAAGCATCTCATGATTAATCCCCAGTAGGTGCAGTATGGTGGCGTGTAAGTCGTGAACATGGCATTCACGGTCAATTGCTCCAAAGCCAAATTCATCGGTCTCCCCGACGATATTACCCGACCTAATACCGCCTCCTGCGAACCACATGCTAAATGCATCAATATGATGGTTTCTTCCCGGCGTTTTACGTGCTTCGCTCATAGGAGTCCGGCCAAATTCGCCGCCCCAGATTACCAGTGTATCATCAAGTAAACCGCGCGCTTTCAGATCTTTGATCAATGCGGCGCAACCTTGGTCAACATCGCGCGTCACTTTTTCGAGATCTTTGGTCAGTGTCTCACCGGGACCACCATGGTGATCCCAGTTAGTGTGGTACAATTGCACAAACCGAGTGCCGCGTTCCACAAGGCGTCGCGCCAGTAGGCAGTTGTTGGCAAAACTGGCTTGGCCGGGCTTTGCGCCGTATAGATCCAAGGTAGCCTGTGATTCTCCAGAAATATCAATCAATTCCGGCGCACTAGTTTGCATTTGATAGGACATCTCATAACTGGCAATGCGAGTACGGATTTCCTCGTCGCCAGTTTCCATCAAACGCTTGAGGTTGAGTTCTCTGAGTGTGTCCAGCGAGTCACGTTGTGACTCGGCGCTGACTACACCCTTGGGGTTTGCTAGATTGAGGATGGGGTCACCACTTCCGCGCAAGGGTACACCCTGAAAGGTCGTGGGGAGAAAGCCGCTTGCCCAATTGACCGCCCCACCCCGTGGTCCACGCGAACCGGATTGTAAAACAACAAATCCGGGCAAACTTTGGGATTCGCTGCCCAAGCCATATGTCACCCATGAGCCCATGCTCGGTCGGCCGAATAGCCCTGTCCCTGTGTTCATGAACAGTTTGGCCGGGGCGTGGTTGAATAGTTCGGTTTTGCAGGTTTTGACCACCGAGATTTCATCGGTAATTCCAGCGATATTTGGGAAGAGGTCGCTGACCCAAATGCCGCTTTGTCCATATCGCTCAAACTGTCGAGTGGGGCCAAGTAGTTTATTGGCCTTCTTGAACGAGCTATTCATGAAGGCGAAACGCTTGCCTTTGATGAATGATTCGGGGATATCCTGACCGTGACGTTTTGCCAATTCCGGTTTCCAGTCGAAGAGTTCCAATTGAGAAGGCCCACCACCCATAAACAGGTAAATGACATTTTTAGCGCGGGGTGCAAAGTGGGGCTTCTTGGGGGCAAACGGATTGGTATTTGATTGGCCGGCCATAATCGAGCCC
>CAYUXV010000225.1:0-4851 GCA_964448875.1 uncultured Verrucomicrobiota bacterium | reverse complement strand
CCGGATCGTAAATACCTCATCGACACCTATTCCCGCATCGATATGGCGCCGGTGAATGAGTTGCGGAGAGTCTCCGACGGAGGCTTGGTCTGCAAACTAGAAGAATCAGATATCAGCCAGCTCGAGGCGAGTGGTTGGGAGGCTCCTGAGGTGTTCTCGGCCAAGGGGCGGGATGGCGAGACCGGGATCTGGGGATTCATCTGCCGCCCAAAGGACTATGATCCGAAGAAGAAATACCCAGTTCTCGAATCCATGTACGCCGGTCCGCACGATTCCTACGTCCCCAAGCGCTTCAGCTCTTCACGCCGCTACGCCGCCTGGACGGATATGGGCTTTGTCGTCGTCAAGATTGACGGGATGGGGACAGCCAATCGTTCCAAGGCCTTTCATGATGTCTGCTGGAAGAACCTGAAGGATGGCGGCTTCCCTGATCGCATTCTCTGGCACATGGCAGTGGCGAAGAAGTACTCTTGGTACGATACCTCTCGGGTGGGGATCTACGGTGGGTCAGCCGGAGGACAAAGCTCGACTGGGGCGCTGCTCTTTCGCCCTGAGTTCTACAAGGTCGCCGTTTCCGCCTGAGGATGCCACGACTACCGCATGGATAAAGCCTCCTGGAACGAGCAGTGGATGGGGTATCTCGTCGGGCCACATTACTCTGCTAGCTCGAACATTGATAACGCCCATCGCCTACAGGGCAAGCTGATGCTAATCGTCGGAGAATTGGACAAATACGTTCCACCGGAATCAACTTTCCGGTTGGCCGATGCTCTGATTCGGGCCAACAAGGAATTCGAGCTCGTTGTCATTCCCGGTGGGGGACATGGCGACGGGGGTCGCTTCGGCGACCGCAAACGTAGAGAATTCTTCAGGAAGCATCTGCAGGGGATCGACTCTCCGAACCGGAATGCAGTCCAGTCGTCCTTGCGGACTGAAACGCTGAAATGGACGGAGTTTTCAGAGGGTTCTCCCCCCAGGTCTCTTGATGGCTCCGCGACGAAGATTCTTTTTCTCAACAGGATGAAAAAGGGGGTGAAGATCTACTGGGTAAATTTCGGCGGCGGACTGAAGCTCTACGGCAAACTTGCACCGGGCGAAACCCGTAACCAGAACACCTACTCCGACGCGATCTGGCTCATAACCGATGAAGAAGAAAAACCGCTGGGATACTTCCGAGCTACCCGCAAGGTAGGGAAAGCGGTGATTCCAGACCGATGATCGCCGCGCGAATTCTCCTGTCTGTCAACTTGTGAAAGACGTCGGGTTCGGTTCGGCGAAGGCAAAATGATCGATCTTCGGGGCTGAACTGTGTACACTGGACGTCGCCACGATGAATAGATTCATTGTCAGGCTTGCTGCTCTATTTCTGTTGTCCCTTATAGGTGACGGATTTGAACGCATTTTGGCCAAAGATCTTGCTCCAAACAAGGGTAATCCACTTCAGTTCAGCCGCGACGTGCGCCCGATTCTGTCTGACCATTGTTATGCCTGTCATGGGCCAGACGCGCATTCACGCAAGGCAAAACTGCGCTTGGACAAGAGAGAATCGGCCTTGGGTGCGAACCGAGAGGGAGCCGTCATCGTGCCAGGCAAACCCGACTTGAGCGAACTGGTGTTTCGCATTCACAATAAGGATTCGGATGAGGTGATGCCGCCGCCTGAATTGAACAAGCCACTCAGTCCGACGGAAAAGAAGATCCTTATCCGCTGGATTGGCGAGGGTGCGAAATACGAAAAACACTGGGCTTTCGAGATGCCTCGTCGCGAAAATCTTCCACCCGTAAAGAAATCGAATTTGGTGAAAAACCCTATCGACTGCTTCATCCTTTCCCATCAAGAACAAGAAAACACTTCACTTTCGGACGCAGCAAACCGACAAACCCTGATTCGCCGGGTAACACTCGACCTGACCGGTTTGCCCCCCACGCCCGAGGAGATCGATGACTTCTTGCGGGACAAGAAGCAAGGGGCCTACGAGCGGGTGGTCGAACGCTTGATGGCAACCATTGCCTACGCCGAGCGACGAGCCCAGGACTGGCTGGATTTGGCCCGTTACGCCGACACGCGAGGCTTTGCCGACGACAAGATGCGAAGGATTTGGCCGTGGCGTGACTGGGTGGTGCGTGCCCTTGATCGCAACCAGCCCTTCGACCAGTTCACCATCGAGCAACTGGCAGGTGACATGTTGCCTAATGCAACCGACGAACAGCGCTTGGCCACTGGCTTTCAACGGAATGCCCCACAAGCCAAGGGCATGACCTATCCGGTGGAAGAATACCGCATCAAGGGAGTCATCGATCGCGTCAACGTGATCGGGCGGGTTTGGCTGGGGCTGACCTTGGATTGCGCCGAATGCCACGATCACAAGTTCGATCCCCTCACCCAGCGCGATTACTACTCCATCCTAGCGATCTTCAATAACGTCGAGCACAGCGGCTCCGGCTTTGGACAGGGCGGTCCCACCATGCAGTACAAGCTTCCGCCGCCCAAGCAGGACCCTGTCATGGCCACCGAACGCAAGCGACTGGAAGAAGCATTTGCCCTTGCCCGCAAAGCCATGCCAAAACCTTCCTCGATCAAGGACGAACACGTCGTCGGCAAATGGGAAGCGCGCACGGTAGAAGACGATTCCCAAAAGTATTCCCTCACGAATAATCTCACTATTTCAGCGAAAATACGCACCAGACAGCCCGTGGCCGACGTCGTCTCAAAGTATGATTGGCGTGGCAAGCAGCGTAGTTATGTCTTTGGCATCGGTGGGGAAGGGGACAAGGGCAGTGTGCCCGGTCACTTGTTCTTCTGGGTGTCTTCTCGGGCCGAATCCTTTAACGGCGTCACCGTTTACGGAAGCCAGCCCGTAAACGACGGTGAGGAGCACGTGGTGGCGGTCGAGTTCGTGGCCGGCAAGTCCGTTCGCCTTTTTGTTGATGGCATCGAGGACAAGGCGTTGAAGGTGAGCGGTTCCCCCCCGTCTTTCATCGCCAAGTCCACACGCCCTCTTGCCATTGGCGCAGGATACAACAATAGCCCGAAGGCAAACGCCTACCGCTTCGAGGGGGAACTGCGTGACGTTCGCCTCAGTGATCGAGCCGTGGGGGATCAACTCTCCATTGGAGCTGCGGGCAAGAAGGTTGCTGACTTGCAGGCTAATCTTCGTAAACTGGATGACCAAAAGGGCGCCTCGAAGTTGGTGAACGCCGTCCCCGTCATGCGTGAACGCGGAAAGCCCCGCGACACTTTCATCCACGTTCGCGGAAGTTTTCTCGACAAAGGAGATCAAGTGTCCCCGGCCGTTCCGGAACTGTTCGCCATCCCCAAGGAATCCCAGCCGGGCAACCGTCTTGAATTCGCCCGTTGGTTGGTGAATGGCAAGAACCCCTTGGTCGCCCGGGTGGTGGTTAACCGTTTCTGGCAAAGTTATTTTGGGCATGGCTTAGTCCGCACTCCGGATGACTTCGGTGCTCAGGGAACGCCTCCCAGTCACCCGGAGTTGCTCGATTGGCTGGCGACCGAATTCGTCGAGAGCGGATGGGACATGAAGCGCATCCACCGGCTGATCGTCACCTCGGCCACTTATCGGCAATCTGCCCGGGTACCATACGATACCTTTGAGCGAGACCCCGAGAACCTCTTGCTCGCCCATATGCCACGCATTCGTTTGCCGGCTGAGCAAATCCGTGACCAGGCTCTCGCCGTGAGCGGTCTCTTGGTCAGAAAAATTGGTGGACCTCCGGTGTATCCCGTTCATCCGGCAAACTATTGGCAACAACGGGCCCTGCCCGGGAAGTGGCCCAACAGCAAAGGAAATGACCTTCATCGGCGGACCATGTATGCCTATTGGCGCAGGATGGCCCTGCATCCTTCCCTGGAAATCCTGAACGCACCCGCCCGCGACAATTGCGTGGTCAGACGCGACGTCGCGAATATACCGACCCAGGCGCTGGTCCTCTTGAACGATCCCATTTTCACGGAAGCTGCCTCCGCTTTTGCCGCCCGCCTGCTGACCGAAGTGAAAGGTGCGGACGGAGCGCGGTTGGAGCGTGCCTTCCGTCTTGCCTTGAGTCGTTCCCCTCAGCCCGCGGAACGAAACCGGTTCCTTTCCTTCCTCAAGCTTCAGCGTGAGGAAATTAACGAGGTCAAAGCTTGGACCTTGGTTTGCGGAGCGCTTCTTAACCTCGATGAAACCATTACCCGACCATGAGTGATACTTTTACAGGCCAGCCCACCTTGCAGGCCATCGCTCGCCGCACTTTCTTGAAGGATTCGGCGATGGGTTTGGGCTCCATTGCCTTGGCCAGTTTGCTTAAGTCCGAAGGCCATACGGATGGTTTGGAAACAAATGGGGGCGTGCTTCGCAGGTTGCATTTTCCGGCTCGCGCCAAGCGGGTGATCTTCCTCTTCATGGCGGGCGGGCCTTCGCACGTCGACCTGTTCGACCCCAAGCCCATGCTCAATGAAATGGATGGAAAGAAGATTCCGCCCCACCTGCTCAAGGATCATCAAAGTTTTGCCCTTATCCGGGGCACGCCGAGTCTCAAGGGGTCTCCTTACAAATTCGCTCCCCGTGGACAGTCCGGCATCATAATGTCCGAGCTTTTGCCGCACCTCGCCACGGTGGCGAACGAGTTGACCGTGATCCGCTCGATGACGACGAACACCAACGTGCATGATCCCGGGGTCAACATGATGAATTGCGGGACGCAGTTGTTTGGTCGTCCGACCTTGGGAGCTTGGCTTTCCTACGGCTTGGGTTCCGAAAACAACAACTTGCCCGGATACATCGTCCTGACCTCGGGCTTCGATGACGGACAACCCCTTTTACAAAGCTTCTGGGGAAATGGGTTTCTTGAT
>CAYUXV010000224.1:0-37449 GCA_964448875.1 uncultured Verrucomicrobiota bacterium | reverse complement strand
GTTTATTTTTTTTTTTGTATGACTCTTGTTTTGGCATTTATGGCATAGAGCTTTTTGTCCCATGACCCGAGGTAAACCGTGCCATCAGATCCGATGGCGGGGGAGGAGCGCACAACATCTCCCGTTTCAAATTCCCAAAGGAACCTTTCGTGTTTTGTGGGGTCAAATTTAGGCTCAGGCTTAGACTTCGGAGTTTCCTTCTTGGGCGTAGGTTTTGAAGGTGCTTTCGTCTGCTCTGGTTCCGGTGCTGCCTTCTTCCCACATCCCCCAAGACACAACAACACCGCAAGCAATGCTATAAACGTGGCTTTCATGTCTCCCCTTTTACACCGCCACACGCCACTGGCAACGATGAATGGAAGTTGCCTCAACAGAGCAAGTAAAACGATGTAGGGATGGAGGGGCACATTCACTTCTTGGGCTTTCCGTGCGCCTAGAGTGTCTTTGGAGTGTCCTTCTGATAAAGAAACATGCTTATACCGCTTCAAATTTTAAACAATGAATTGGAAACAAATTAAAGAGCAATTACGAATCTCTATTTTCCAGGGCAATATCCGAGTGCCACCGGACATATTTTTCCAAAGGTAATCTCTCGGGAACGAAAGAGTTTATATGAGCATTGGGGTCAGGCCAGCCGATTGCCATGCCGGCGACAATCAATCGACTTGTATCCAAGCCGAGGATTTCTCGAATAGCATCAGGATATCCGGCCACACTTGCTTGGGGGCAACTGCCGAGACCATGTGAAACAAGTCCAAGCATGACATTCTGCATAAACATTCCAAGGTCTAGAAAATTGCCTCGCTCGGCAGTTTTGGGCAGGTGAAAAATGCAGGCGATTGGTGCTTTAAAAAACAGGAAGTTCTGTCTGGAATGTTCAGTGCGCGCGGCGCGATCATTGCGTCCAATACCTTTGTGTTCGAATATGGCGTAACCGCACGCGCGTGCTCGCTCGATAAAGTCATCCGGCTGAGGGTCAGGATTATAGGCGTAATCTGGGTTTGGAGGTGTTTTGCTGTCGAACAACTCGCAAAGGCGTTCAGAAAGTATCGCCAAGTTACTTCCAGAAATCACTTCGACTTGCCAGGGTTGTGTGTTCTTGCCACTGGGCGCATTGGCAGCCGCAGTCAGGATGGTTTTCAGGATATCATTTGAAACAGGTTCCTCGAGAAAAGCGCGTTGACAATGCCTGGCGGCAATAACATTGAGAAAATTATCAGAATCTGACATAGCACCGCAGAGTTAAGAAACGTCGAGTGACGTACAACACAAAACCGTTGAGATTAATTCAAGGGCCTGATTTTTATCGTTTGATCCTCGCTGCCGGTAGCCATGCGGCTGCCGTTTGGGGCGAAGGCTATGCAAGTGACCGGAGCAGCATGATCGGCGATTTTGCCCACGATTGGATTGTTCTGCAGTTTTGGATCCAAGCTCCAATAGATCAGAGCTCGGTCATGCCCGCCAGATACTGCAAACATCGCGTTAGTTGGATGAATCGCAACACACCTAACAGGGCCTTCGTGGCCATTTAATGTGCGATACGGCTGCAGCGTTGCGACATTCCAGATTATCACCGCACCATCATGGCTTGCACTAGCAAATATTGATCCAGAGGGATGAATGTCTATCCCAGCTATTGGTGCAGTGTGATCGGGGAGAGTCTTTATGAGTTTACCATTATTGCTGTCCCAAACTTTCAGTTGATTATCCATACCTCCGGTTAGGATTCTTGAACCGTTGGAGCTGAATTTTATTACGCTAATACTGTTGGTGTGACCTCGCTGGGTATAGAGTTTTTTTCCTTCGGTATTCCAAGCCTCTAACATACCGCTAGTCAGCCCCACGGCAAAATAGGAGTTTGGGTTCACGGGATTTAGGGCACCGGCCGTAAATCCTGTGGGTGGCTTGGTGGCTTGGACTTGGATTTTTTTCTGATCCACGTTCCATAGGGAAAGTTGCTGATCACTCAAGGCAAAGAATGCCGGGTTGTTTCCGTAAAACATAACCTGCTTGATAATTCCTGGTTGGCTCTTGGAGAATATTTCTGCTCCGCTTTCTGCATTCCATACCTTCAGCCCCCCACCCGCATCGCCACTGACTAGGAACCGGCCATCAGGACTGAAAGACAGGCTGACAATCGTATTGGTGTGCCCTACAAGGTCAATTACTCCGCGTGGGCTGGGATCGGGTGGTTTCGACTGTTGTGAAGTGGCGTTTGTGTCTGAGGCGTTTGTGTCTGTGGCATTTGTATCTGTCGCGTTTCCCCCTTCTTTCTTGTTCGCCGTTAGCTTTTCTTTTGGCCGATTGTTGAACCATTGTATCCCATAGAACACTCCTGCTCCAATCGCTCCAAGAAGCAACAAACTGACAATCACAGTCATCAGCTTGCCATTGCCTCTCGATTGATTGGACTCTGCTCCCCACGGCGCGCCAGGAACGGTCACCGCAACTCCTTCTAAGGTTTCCAGAGGTTTCCACTCGGACATGCCTTCATGCCACGCGGAATCGGTCGGTGACATCGTGCCCTCGGCCAATCGCTGATTGATTTCCTCCAGCGACAAGGGGCCTTCTTCCCGACCATCTCTATTAACAAAATACTCCATGATTGAGTGCAACAAGGCACTGTGAATATGCTCTCAAAGTAAACTTAACGTTCAACGAAAATCTACCTAATGCTGGTAGATAGGCAAGAAATGGTGCTTCACGGAGAGGCTAAGGATTGCCAGCGTGGTGCAATAGATTTTTCCAATGTCCATCTCCGTGCGATTGGACCCCTCCCACGAACCGTCGGCTTTCTGCAAGTTTAAGAGAACCCGCTCCACATTTTCCCTGGCTTTACGTGCTTGGCGACTACCATCGGAATCGGGTTTGTCGTTTTTGCGTCGCTGCATGCCCTGCGCGTAATAATAAGTACCGTAATAAAACCATAAAAGCCGTTTGGGGTTCAGCTCTATATCCTCAAGGTAATTTGCAGCGCCAATGATCTCAGGAGCTTCTTCCTCATCAAGATTACAAACTTGTAACGACAACAGTCCGGCTGCGGTAGAGGCGTAGCGTGGACGTGAAGTAGGGGTGTAGCCAAACCCGGTTTTAAGGTTAGTGGGATGGCCTCGTGCATTTCGGGCTGATTGATAACTGCGTTTCAAATATTTCACAGCCAAATCAATGTTCTCCTTGCGAACCGGGAGACCAGCATTTTGAGCCGACCGAAGTGCCATCAATTGCCATACTGTAATGGACAAATCAGAGTCACTGGAGGTCGGCTCATAACGCCATCCTCCAACATGGCGTGAATCTGGTTTGCGCTGACGCTGAGCTGCTAAAATTAGGTTCACAGCCCGGACTAGATTTTGCCGAATACGTCGATCTTGATCGCGCGTTACTGACATGCCCAGCATTTCGCCTAAGCATAACGTGGTGATGCCATGGCCGTACATCCTCGACCCATCAACTCCGTAATAGCCGCCTGAACGATTACGGCGGACATCATCTCTAATCAGAAATTCAATCCCCTTGCTCATTGCACGCCCGGCTTCACTATCATCCACCGGCTGATGTCCTACCGAAGCCATTGCCATGATTGACAGTGCGGCCATCGGATAACTCTCTTTAGACACAACCCAGCGAGTTTTTGAATTCTTTAGAGTGAAGCCACCCGTACGTGGATCTTGATGGCGGACGAGAAACTTGACCCCACGCTGAACCGCATCATCAACACGGTCTGCCTTCAAAGGCCAACCCAGCAAAACGACCACAAGCATTTGCCAGGCACAAGCTCGTCGAATAAAAAAATGAAATGTCATTTCTGGATAGGTGCTCCGCGGTTTTGTCGGTTTGCAATCGCCGTAATGTAAGCTTCGATGGCACGACGATATCCTTCAGGCCACTGGTCGCGCATGCGCCCGAGAACCTGTTCCCGCTTCTTACCTTTCAGCTTTGACCAGTCTTTAAGGTCATCCGCTGTTACGTTTCCAGGATCCGGTAAATTCATGGGTTTAGGCTCACCATTGAACTGTGCGCCCTTGGTCCCGTCTCCCTCACCTGGAGGTGGCAGTTGGCCGGGGCGTAGGCCAGCCTTCCGGTTCTCGGCCATTTTCTTGGCCTTTGCATCTGCAGCTTCTTTTAGTGCCTTAGACGCCTCCCCTTCTCCCTCACCAGATTTGCCTTCTCCTTTTTGTTCACCTTGAGTGCGTTGATGTTGATGCGGTGGGTTCATCATTTCATCAAGTAGATCAAGCGCGCGCGCCAACCATTTGGCTTCTTCATCGGTCATTTCTCCATCACCGGCTTCCTTGGTAGATTGGCCAGGTTCTTGCGGCTTCTTTTCCCCACCGGGTTTAGATGCGCCTGACTCGGGGTTTGGCGTACCACCGGGCTGAGACTGTTCCTGACCAGGGGCGCCGGCTTTGTTGCTTTCGCCCGCCGGCTTTGTTGCTTGTTCAGCCTGTTTAGCAGCTTGTTCAATGGATTTCTCTGCCGCCTTGAGTGCCTCCTTGGCTGTCTCGCGATCCTCAGGGTTTTCCAGAGCATCACGGGCTTTGGCCAATTCTTCGCCAGCTGCTTCCTTGGCTGCCTTGCCGGCACGCTCGAGATCTTCAGCTTTCGAAGCATCATTCAGTCGTTTCGCATGACGGCCCGATCGTTCAAGATCATTGCCGGCCTTCTCGACCTGATTTTGCACGTCATTCTGCTTTGCAGCTGGTGCCTTGGCCTGTTTGTTTTGCCCTGCGCCACCACCGCCACCATTTTTACATTCCTCACAAAGTTCGTTTGCTGTCATGGCAGCTTCCTTGGCTTGTTCTTCAGCTTGCTCCGCTGCCTCTTTCTGTTCCGGTTTGTCTTTTGAATTCTTGGCGGCCTCTGCAGCTTTATCAGCCACTTCCTCGAGTTTCGCAGCGGCTTTTTCCAAATCCTTGGCCGCGGCGTCCAGCTTATCTCCAGTTTCTTTCTCTTGACCGGGTTGCTTTGCAGCTTCCGCAGCCTCATTGGCTTTTTCCGCAGCGTCCTTCAATGCCTGTTTCGCCTCGTTTAACTCCTTCTGTGCACCCGCATCGGCCTTCGCAGCATTTTTCTCAATGCTTGGGACCTTGTCCTTTGCCAATTCATCTGCCTGCTTTGCAATCGTGCTAGCCTTCTGCGCATTCTGGCTGGGCTTTCCGCTTTTGCCGGCACTTGGATTATTGCATTCCTTACTAAGCTGTTTGGCCTCATCGGCAACTTTATCTGCCTGCTCTTTCGTTTTTTTAGCCGCTTGTTTTTCCTCAGGCTTATCATTTTGCTCAGCAGCTTCCTCGGCCTTCTTGGCTGCTTCCTCAAGTTTCGCAACGGCTTTTTCCAAATCCTTGCCCGCTTCCTCCAGTTTCTCTTCCGCTTCCTTTTGTTCCTGCTGATTGTCGACCTTGTTCGCCTTTTCCTCAGCTTGAGCAGCTTTTTGTGCTGCATCCTCAAGCGCTTGCTTGGCTTCCTTCAAATCCTCCTTGGCACCAGTCTTGCCAGCTTGAGCTTCCTTTTGAATCTCGGGAACTTTGTTTTCTGCTAGATCCTGCGCTTTATCGGCGACATTTTTCGCTGTTTCAGCAGTTTTCTGAGCCTTTTCCGCAGTCTTTTTCGCCGCTTGAGCAGTCGGATCAGGCTTCTCGCCCTTAGCTTCACGTGCTGCATCACGAGCCTTATCAGCCGCTTTCTCGGCACCCTTCTTGGCATCATCAGCCGACTTCTTTTCTTCAGGCTTCTCGTTTTTCTCAGCAGCTTCCTCGGCCTTCTTGGCCGCTTCCTCAAGTTTCTTGGCTGCCTTCTCTAAATCCTTGCCTGCTTCCTCAAGTTTCTTCTTGGCCGCTTCCTTCTCCCTGGCATTCTTGGCCTCGTCCGAGTCCTTCTTTGCCTCCTCAGCCTTGTCAGCCGCTTGTTCAAGTGACTTCTTGGCCTCGTTCAATTCATTGTCCGCCTTGGCCTTGCCGTCCTTGGCCTTCTCCTCTATCTCAGGAATATCCTTCTCGGCCATCGCCCTCGCCTTTTCCGCAGTCTTTTTTGCCGCTTGAGCAGTCGGATCAGGCTTCTCACCGGTAGCATCATTTGCCATTTTGCGGGTTTCCTCGGCTGCCTTTTTGGCAGCATCTTGAGCATCCGCAGCCGATTTTCTCTCCTCAGGAGTTTTCGCGTCCTTTACGGCTTGTTCCGCTTTCTCGGCAGCTTTTTCGAACTCTTTTGAAGCGTCCTTTAATGGTCTCGCTAAGTCTTTAGGCTTGCCATTGTCCTTCAAGCCCTCCTCTGCCGCTTTTTCCAATGCCTTGCGAGCATTCTCCAATTCATCCCGTGCATCGGCCTTACCGTTCTCAGCATCTTTCTTGATCTCATTAACATCTTTTTCGGCCATCTCTCTCGCGCGATCAGCCATCTGTTGGCGCTCCTCAGGTGTAGGCACTTCACTCTTAGGTTCATCGATTAGATCATCCGCGAGGCCCTGCTGTTCTTTGACTGCATTATCAATATTCTCTTTGGCCTGATTGGCTAAATCCTTACGAATGTCGTCAAGCGCATCTTGAATTTCTATGTGTTTTTTTAACTTCTCTTCCAGTTCTGCCAAAGCTTCCTTCGGTGTCTTGTTTGCCAACTCCTGTCGATTTTCTAGACCATTATACTCTGCATCGAGTGCCTCTTTGATGCCCAGTTCCTCCTCGGCCTTGCGCAATTTTTTGCGGGTGGCGGCAATTGCCTCCGGGTTTTTATCTTCCAGATTCTGGTGATGTTCAGCCAGCAACTCGAGTGCCTCGGCAATTTTCTCCTGTGCTTTGGCAGCAGTATCCAACTCCCTCTTTTGCTCAGCAGCGTCATCACTCTCGGCAGCCTTATTCAACGCCTCCCCTGCTTTTTCGGTCGGTTGCTTGAGCATCTCTCGGCCAGCATCGTCATCACGTGCGCGTTCACGGCCTTCTTTGGCCGCCATGTTTTGTGCGTTTGCATCGCGCACAAGATCGTCCTGTACTTGCTTTAACTCACGATCGAGCCGCTCCTGTTCGCGGCGCAGTTGCTCGACTGCTTGGGGTTGAGGTTTATCTTTTTCACCCAATCTCTTGGCGCGGCTTGAGGTTTGAGCCTGTGTTTTGCGAGATTTCTCGGCCACATCCTTCAGTACTTCAGTGAGCTTGGGTGCAGCAACCTGAAGGGCGCGTCTGGCAGCATCGATTTCCACCCGTGAGGCATCACGAGCATCACGAACGTCTTGATTTAGTTCATTGAGCTTTTCTTCCACGGATTTTAGCTGGCGGACATCATCCCCGGAAAGTGTCAGTGCGGTTGCCGAAGCAAGAAAAATAATGGTGTTAAAGAGGGACGATTTGTGATGGTTCATGGCATGTTTCCTTTCTCTATACTCGTTCTATTTCGGTTGTTCTTCAACCCCAAAAACACCAGGTTCTGTCTTTCTTCGGTTCATCTCAAGTGACACTGCCTTGGCTCCGTCACTGTCAGCGGCTTGGTCAATTAGATCTGCCGTTGCGTCAGCAAGCTTGGCGTTTCTCAATGCTTTCGGTAATCGGCGAAATATTTCGCGTTGCCAGTCCCATTCCCGCACTCGAAGCGTGTTAATATCTGTAGCTGCCTTTTCCCACTGCTCATGTTGTGCTAACAGCTTGATACTGGCCTCAAGGTCCACAAGCAGGTGCGCCTGTTCCAATGTATCCAAGGCGTTCGCAATGGTGGCAATTGCCGCACTCAACTCCGGCTCTGACTTGGGGGAGCGTTTCAGGGTCTTGACTGCACGTGCCGCATTGATGAGATCTCTGAGGAAAATATGGTCGCTATCAGGCCGGGCTCCTTCAAGTGCTACACGGCCATTTAGCAACTCATTCACCGTTTCCCAAGCGTGATTTACATTGCCTTCTGCCAATGCGACTCGTGCCAATGCATCGCGAAGAGCGTCGGCTTGTTTCCCATTTTGATCATCACGCGCCTTTTTTTGTGACGAAAGAACGGTGCGCAGATTTGAAAGTGCATCATGAGTATTACCAATGCCATCCTCCAACTCATCACGCGCCAACGATGAGTCGTCTGCCATGTTACGTGCAAGCGGACGAACGCTTGACGCGGCATCCTCAATTGCTGTCTGAAGCAACTTAGCAGGCCTCAACAAGTCTGGGCCAGTCACATCTTGTTTCAAGGCCAACTTCACCGATACTGCTTTTGCCTCGAGGTCGGCAATAGTTGCGTTGAGGTCTGTAAATATTGGGTCTGGAAAATGGTCGGCCGATTCAGCAACAACTGATTTTATCGCCTCCAGTTCCTTTAAAGCTCCTGACTGTCGCCGCGCGAGACGTTTCCATGCATCCACATCCTTGGGCGCATCTGCTTCTGCAACCCGGTTCATTAATGACTGTGCGCGTGACAGGAAATCAAGATGGTCAAGTAACACTGCTGCCTCATCCGCTGCCAAATTTGCCCGGACCGCAGCTTCAAGTTTCTTTGCCAACTGATGCATCGATGCTACGGCTTTTGCGGCAGCCTTTGCCCGATCCTCTCGCACAGCTTCTATAGCACCAGCAAGTTCAGGCATATGAACTCGAAGGGCAGCCAACAAGTCATGATCCATCATGTGCACAGCCTTACCGAAAACTACCAATTCCGCAGACTCCCTTCCCCCTCGTGCGCGTCCCAACGCAGATCTAATCGCGGTGTCAGCTTGGTTCAACTTGTCGGACATATTGGGCACAAGATCATCTACCTCATCTGCTGCCTTTCGAAGATCACCCAATGCACTGTCACGCGCACGTTTTGTAAGATCCATTGGGACTGCAGCTCGTAACTTTTCAGTGACTTCCCGCAGTTCATGTACCGTATCGTATACAACGCGTTTGGGAAGCAGTGCCTCTCCCCGAGCAACTTCAAAGACAAGTGATCGAATGGTGATGGAAAGCGTGGCTGTGGTATTTGTCTGACCCAGCACATCAATGGCCATTAACCGTGTAAGCACCTGGTCACCTGGTTTTACGTCCAATGGCAGAAGGTCAAGAGGCTGGCTGATGGTAGCATTATTTCCAGGAAGAGTGGGAACCACCAACACGTTTGTGGTCCAAGTGGTATTCGCATCCTTTTTTATAACACGTGTTAGTCGCCGCACCTCGCCAATGGCAACATCATCAGTGGCAATTGCTTCCATGCCTAGTACGTCCTCTGGTGAGGAGATGATATTTCCATTGGGTTTAAGCAAGGCAATATCAGGTTCCAAATCAGGCTCAATCCGAACGGAAAATTTTGTAGGACTTCGATTCGTCAAGCCAAGCTCATCAATCAAGTGAATGGTGTAAGCACTGTTGGTATTTACAAGAAAAGAAGCGATCCGTCCTGTAGGTTCGTTACCTTCAATAAGCTTCATGGGATAATCAGTGGCGTTACCGGCGATGAAGAGTTTCATTGTTGCACTTTTGACCTGCTGGTTCATGACCGCCTGAAGGTCGACCTTCGACCCGGCAAGCAAGGCAAGATCACCTGATTCCTCCTCAAGAATTAGGGATTGGGGTTTAAATGCCGGAAATAGCGGGTATTCGGGGTTAGTGACTTTCTTGATGAAACCCATCACGCGCGGTGGCTCAACAGCACGCGCTGTGTACCATTGAGTGTTTTCCTTTCCCACAACGATACGGAATTTTATCTGATCTGCTTTCATCTCTACGCTGGACTTAAATTGTGTTGAAGCATTGTTTTCGTCCGATGCGTTCATGGTTAGTGACTCAATGTTTCCCTGCCCATCGTCCGTCTCCAATGTTGGGTTTGTGCCCTGAAGGTCGAGGCCTTGGATTTCGACTACTACGGGGAGGGTTTCACCTTTTGGTGCAAAAGCCTTTTCAGGGTCTACGGGTTGAATCAGAACGATTCGTGTTGATGCAGCAGTGCCAATATTAACCCACCAGGGTAAGGCTGCGCGTAGCAATTGGCCTCGGGTGGAGGGAATTAAGGCTGTTAAGATGATTGCTGTTAACAACATGCAACCGGCAACCAACCATTTTTGAATGAGGCCAGTGTGCAGTGAATGGCTGACGTTTAGTTTCTCGACGCGCTGTGCAACATCCCTTTGAAGCATTTCCCGGAATACTTGAGAACCCGCTTCGCCTTCGTTTTTTACGTCGCCTAACTCAACGGCGGCCAGCAGGTCGTTTCGCATGGTGGGTTCGGCCTTTTCCATGAGCGCAGCGATACCACGAAGATTGGGTAAGCGAGATAGTGGGCGAATGCATTCCAAAAGAAAGACAAGGACAGTGAGTGAATACAACACGATAGCGCACCATTCGCGCACGTTTTGCTCAAGCACCAGGCCCCAATCTACAATTGTCAAAAGCAACAAACCGCCACAAAGCATTAAAACCGTGAAGCAAAGGCCTCGAAACAGAATGAGATTGCGCCAGCGTCGTTGGAAATCCAACAGTTTGTCGTGGATGGCAGGATCAAGGGTGGCTTCCATTTTGTCTGCAGGATGGCAAAACGCCTTAGTTATAATCTACACCCAAAGTGTCCCTTTGGAAAGTCCATCCATTATTTTATAAAAGGCCAACGCGCTTCCGTATCACCCACTCCAAGGTCAACAGCAGGATAATCGGTAGAAAAGTCCAGTATGACTGCCAGATTGGATATTCTTCGGTGCGCGGGCGAGAGGCGCTAAACTCTTCCAAACTTTCCAGAAGCAGATCCATATCCTCTTCAGCATAATATTCGCCTCCTGATGCGTTTGCCATGTCCTGTAGGAGTTTCTTGTTGCAATGAAGCACAGCTTTTTCTTTTGTGAGCTGACGTGCCACATTGAACAGCGTTCGCACCTTGATAAGATTTGGATCGATACCCGGTACTTCAACACGCACTTCATAATCACCTCCATCCAACGGATCCGTCATGCCCCGGAAAAGCGATGAATTGAAATCTGGATCTAGTGGGATTCGCGCAATCTGTTTACCATCTCTAAAAAGCAAGGCAGCCGGTTTTAGGTTGTCCTTGTGAAGGCGGGCCATCACATCTGGGTCACGTAGCCGCACACGAATGCGCGCTCGTTCGTGAATGCCATAACTTGGCTCGCCAGAGTCTAGAGCCACGTATTGATCCATCACCGCAAAAGGCTCTTCCATCGTAGCCTTGGCAGTTGCTTTCCAGAATTTCTCATGGAATTTATCTCCCACATTCAGGCGCCAGCGCCACGATTCGTCGGACGCCATGTACAAAACTTTACCAGCTCCATATCGCCAGCGCACCAGCATGGGCATGCGCATTCCTGTCTCAAATACCTCAACTAGTGTTTCTGCCCCCTTGAGCTTTTCACAGAGCGTTATCCGCCGAGGACCCTGTAAATCTCCCCATATTGTCGCGTTTTGAGTGGTGTCACTGCCCATCTGTACGGAAGCATCGTCGGTGAGTGGCCGGTACTTGGCATCCATGCTCCGACGTTCCTGAGCGCCACGCCAACGGACGGGGAACAATGGTCCCAAGCCTTCGTTGTCACCTGAGTAAGAAGAGAGACGATCAATATGGCCGTCAATGAACACTATACCTCCTCCATTGTATTGGACGAATTCGCGCAACCATTTTCGTTCATCTACCGAAAAATATTGAGGGGCAATGTCGCCAAAAATGATGAGTTGATAGCTGAAAAGACGCTCGCGTGAGGAAGGAAACTGGTCCGCCCGTTGGCCACGCACACCAAAACCTTGCGGTCGACCATTGATGTCATACTTAGGTAGCAGGGAATGAGCCTCCCAGCGCTTGTCGCGCTCAAACATATTCTTCAAGTAACGAAACTCCCAGCGTGGTCGCCCATCGAGAATCAGCACACGCGACTTTTGTGTAATGACGTTCACACGCATGGTCGCATTGTTATTATCAGCATCCACTTCCCCTTCAAGTGGTGTAATATGCACATCAAACCCAAGTGGTAAATTTGAGTAACGAAGGTCTGCTTGCTGTGCCTGTTGTTTTGCCTCCACAATATCTTTTAAATCAATCTCAAAGGTGTCTGTCTCTCGGCTTCCAGAACCATCAGTGTTATATGTATCGCTCCAAAGTTCCTTGTCCTCGTGCTTGATGGTAATCGTAAATTCCTCACCCGGATTCATCCCATCCTTGAACACCACACGTCCCGTTATCTTTTCTTCGGGTTGCACTTTACTCGGCACACCTTCCACCTTCACAACTGCCAAGTCACGTGGTTGATGGATTGTGCCAAGACCGATCATGTGCATTTGCACTTTCTCATTGCCAAAATTCTGTGCAAGCAACTCGGGGTCAGGATTGGTGAGGGTGTTGTGCTGGCCGTCAGTAGCCATGACCACAAAAAGCTTTCGTGTAATTCGGCCATCGACGCTGGTGGCGCTAAGCGAACTATCCGAACTGACGGCACTTCTCACCCCAGTAACTAAATCTGTGCTAAGAGAATTGGAAACTGTGCCAATTAAACCCAGGTCGGTCGGCATCTCCACTTGGCCTGCATCATTCACGAGGCTAGGGTGCCAGATCATTTTGTACGAATTACTGGAAAGCGTCAGTAAATCCACCTTGTGATCCAGCGTAAGCTTTTCAAACAAACTTTCCTCTCCGCTGAGCAAGCTCTCCTGTAGGCGCTCCCAACGTGGTGTTTTATCATGGCGTTGGACGACCTCACGTTGGGCGTCAGTTAAATTTTCCGCCACTTTAGCATCCTCCTTTTGCATCGCTTGATCCAACTCTGTAGTCCAACGTTCCAAAGCAGGCAGCATTGCTACTAGCTGCCCCTGTCCTGAGGTGCTATCAGTATCATCAAAACGTTTAATGGTGCTCATGATCTCAGCTTTAAATGCGTCATGAGTGGGGGTAGGGAGATTGTTAGCACTGATTTCATCCATATAACCATCGGCGGTATCGAGGATGGCACGGATGTCTTGTGCCCTCTTTCTCCAATCCTCTTCAGTTAGGTTTCGAAGGGATTCGATCCGATTCCTTGCTTTGGACAGATGCAGGCGTGCGTGACGCACATTATCATCGAACGGTGAATCTTCCAGCCAGCCCATGCGGGCCGCATTCCGTAGCTTGCGGCTTAAATTCATTCGTTCATCAGTAGCGGTCATGCTGGCTGAGCCATCAACAAAAACTAATAGTCTCGCGATAGTCTTGTCCTGATGCGTTAACGTCAGCATAGGTTCCGTAAATATTAAGCAAGCTATTAGAATAGCTAGACCTCGGAAGACCGGCATAAACCAAGTAATAATGCCTTTCCTGTTCGACAACTCACGCCAGTACAACCAACAAGCAAAAAGGGTCAAAACCTGCGCAAAAAACATGATGGCCCAAGGCTCGAGGACAAAATTCGACATCCATAGATCAACACGAATATTTCCATTGAAGTGCAATTCCCAAGAAGAACCTGAAATTCCGCGCACAATCAGCAGCACCCCGATAAATAAAAGTTGAGCAGCCATGGCGGTGAACGTGATTGTCACCCAACCAAAACGACCCTCTCGGCGACCCAGATGTGGGGCAGCGAATTGGAGTATAAATGCACTTAAACCAAAAACCACGCAGCACACGGCCATCACAGTCAGAACCGATGCCTGAACAGAATATCCTGAAAACAGCACCATCAATGTTGCCGTATTATCCATCATGAATTTAGGCTTTGTTGCGTGATAAATGCTGCACAAGCAGCAGTTCTCCAATGCAAAGCGCAAGCATTCCTGCCATCAGCCATTTCCAAATCTCTTGTCCGTGCCGCCTTTTTGTTTCTTGATTTTGATATTCATCCACGTCGGTTACCAGTCGTGCTCCAAGAGTATTCGCTAATTGTTCAATTTCTGTTGTGGAAAGTTGTGCCAGTTCGGATTCCTGACGATCTGTGGTCACCGAATAATGTACAAGTTTACCATCAGGTCTCTTAAGCACATAAAGACCTGGCTGTTGGGTCTTATCATGAAACACAACACCCCGGCCTCCCTCAGAATTAATTTTTAGTTTGAGCCTCTCACCATCGGCCTGCATTTGCACAGCATCGGGTGTTACGGCCTCAAGTGGATAAAATGCCAGTGTAACTTCCTTGTCGATATCCTCTTTCGGGAACCGTTCAACGATGGCCTCACCAACAGTCAGGTTGCGTCTTGGGGCAACAGATGAGGCCAGATATACAGTGAGGCGCTGCATCAAAGGCACATAGAACGGTGCTCCAATACCTGAGAACCAATCCTCATCACAGGTGGAAGTGCATAATAGTACACGACCATCACTGACCTTTCGTGAAAGAAGGTAACTATCTCGGTCGGGTGTGTTTAGCGCAGCGAGCTCCTCATAAGAGGGATCTTTTAAAGGCCGATTCAGTCGGTACCATTTCTTGACTCGCGCGGTAATAGCTACTTCCCCGGCAAACATTCGCATCACTCGATGTGGGCGACCATCTGGCGGATCCACAGACACACGGGTAAAAGGCACCTTCTCTTTGGTCAAATCCTTTATTGTGTCTAGTTTGGCAGGCAGAAAACCATCATCACCTAACGTCGTATTATACCATTGTGCATCTACTTGATCACCAAGGAATATCATTAACCCGCCACCCTGATTGACGTATTGTTTAATGGCGGTTGTCTGTGCCTCGTCAAGTCGAGGTACGTTGGTCATGATAATCACACGCGCATCACCAATTGCGGCTTTATCGAAGGTGGCAGCATCAATTACTCGTGTGTCGATTAAATCCGTGGCACCCGGCATTGCTACTTCGGCAAAAGGCTGCAGTGCTAATCGGAGAAAATCTGATTCACCTTCAAGGTCAATATTGCCTGCCAGTGATTTGTCGCTCGGCTTACCGTCTAGAACCAACACGGGCACATTGTCCCAGACCTCCACACTGGCAAGGTACGTGTCATCCGCTCGCAGACGGTCGTCCTGCTCGGCATTTCCGAAAACTGCCGTGGCAGCAATTACGTGCGTTCCTGGATCATCGAATTGTGCTGTAAATGTGTCGGCATCAGGCACCTTGACACTTTCTGTAGCGTTGGCTTCAAGTTTTACTTCATATCGAGCGACGGGTTTTCCATCCACCCGAAACTCCAGCGGCAGTCCGCTTCGGGGCTTATTACCGTAGTACTTGACTGAGGCGCGAACCTTCAGTTGCTCCTTTGGAGCCAACGGAAGTTCGGAATAATCCAAGCCATCAACAGAGATGTTCACTTTTTCGCCTGCACCCACATGAATCATTGTTAATGAAGGCTTATCCTCTTCGCCCCCCATAACGGAAAGTTCCTGCTTCATCGCGTTGATGCTGTTTGTTGTCCAGCTAACGCGCTGGAAGTCAGTAAGCATAACCACATCACGAACAGGTTTCATTTTTCCAGCAACTAGTTGGGTTGCCGCCTCCTTGAACGCTGGCGCGGGCTTGGCCATGCCAAACCCCGTCTTCAAGTTGGTCAGATCCTTGCCAACAGTTTTCAGGTTTGAACGTGGGCTGTCAAAGAGGGGGCCGCCTGAAAGGCGAATTACCTGGACGTTGGATCCCTTTTTCAGGCCTCCAACGAGTTCGACAGCTTTGCCACGTGCATCCTCAATCAAACGCCCCTTGGTCTTGTCGTTGTACTCAAGCGAATAGCTATCATCAACCATCACGATTAAGGACATCTCCGCATCACCTAGCAACTGACTAGTGCCCGTCAATCGAGGTCTTGCCAAACATAGCGCCAGAAGCAACGGGATCATCATACGCAGAAGAAGAAGTAGCCAGTTCTCAATTCGCAGACGACGTTTCTGTACGCGGATCGTCTGCTCGATAAGGTGCATTGCACCCCACTGGCGAACACGGTAGCGGTTTTTATTGAAAAGATGAATGAGAACCGGAATTGAAACTGCTGCCGCACCCCAGAGCAGTATTGGATTCAGGAAAAAATTCATCGGGATGACGTTTGCCGTCGCATAAGGTAATGTGCCAATGCATCTTCAAAAGGTTTATCGGTTTGCAAAGGCACCAGATCCACTTGGTTGCGACGACAAGCTCGCTGTAGTTGGCTTTTGAAATTCCTGTAATTTTCCAAGTATGCGGAACGAAAATGTATGGGATCCACCATCCGGAAGTTCTCCGTTAGCTCGAGGTTTTCGAACCGCGTCCATTCACGAAAAGGAAAGTCCGATTCGTCAGGATCAACGATATGGAACAGGATCACTTCGTGTCCCGCCGTTCGAAAATGCGCTAACGATCGTATCAGTGAATCCATGTCTCCAAAACAGTCTGAGAAGATCACGACCATCCCTCGCCTTTTAAGTCGTGGAATAAGCAGGTGAAATACATCACCCAAGTCTGTTTCGCCGCCGGGTTTGGACTCGATCATTGCGTCCAACAATTTTATTAGATGCCCCATGCTGCTGCGTGGAGGGATGTTCGTCTTGATCTTTTTATCAAAGGAGATCATTCCAACGTTATCACGTTGATGTAGAAGCAGGTATGCCAATGCTGCTGCGGTACGCAACGCATACTCATGTTTGGTCGGGCGACCTTCGCCGGCATAGCCCATTGAGCCACTGGCATCCAGCAGCATGGTCACACGCAGATTCGTCTCATCTTCATACTCACGGACGTAGTAGCGATCCGTTTTGGCATAGGCCTTCCAGTCCACACGCCGAATCTCGTCACCTTGCACGTACTCTCGGTGCTGCGCAAACTCCACACTGACACCTTTGTGCGGCGAGCGATGCATGCCGCTGATGAGACCTTCGACAACCCGTTTGGCCATCAGCTGAAGATTCTTGATGGTCTTTAACTCGTCTGGTTTGAGATAGTCGGTTACACGCGCCATGGTTTCACCAGGTCAACCCGGTCTTTATTCAACGGGACGGAATCCGAATGGTTTCGTCGGTCTGTGTACGAGGAACTGCCTCAACTAACTTGTCGATGATGTTGTCCACTGTAATGCCCTCGGCGTCCGCATGGAAAGTTGGGGCAATCCGGTGTCTCAAAACAGGATGCGCAAGTGCAGAAATATCATCAACGGACACTTGTGGTCTTCCATTTAAAATCGCACGCACCTTTCCGCCCATGATCAGTTGCTGACACGCACGCGGTCCCGGTCCCCAGTCTATATATTCCTTAGCCAAGGGCAATGCGTCATCATCATCCGGTCGTGCACGTCGCACGAGTTCGAGTACGTAATTGGTAACATGATCTGGTACCGGAACTTTGCGTACAAGTTGCTGGCAGGCTTGAATTTCTCGTCCAGTAATACACGGTTCCACATTCGGGGAATACGAACTGGTTGTTCGTTCGATGACCTCACGTTCCTCGGCTTTCTTTGGGTAATTCACTTTCACGAGGAACATAAAGCGATCTTTCTGTGCTTCAGGCAGTGGATAAGTCCCCTCTTGTTCTACGGGATTCTGCGTAGCCAATACGAAAAAAGGCTCGTCCAGAGGGTAGGTCTTGCCACCCACGGTTACCGAGTGTTCCTGCATTGCCTCAAGTAAAGCCGCCTGCGTCTTGGGAGGACTGCGGTTAATCTCATCTGCCAGCACCATTTGCGCAAAAAGTGGTCCTCGCATAAACACCAAACTCCGGCGTCCTTCTTTGTCATCTTGAATCACTTCTGTGCCCGTGATGTCTGCCGGCATAAGGTCAGGTGTAAATTGGACGCGTTTAAAGGATAGAGCCATTGCTTTCGAAAGACTGCTAACCATATACGTCTTGGCCAAACCCGGTACACCTTCTAGTAAACAATGACTGCGTGCGAAGATGGAAATGATCACCTGCTCAATGACCTCCTGCTGACCCACGATGGCCTTTCCAACTTCGCGTTTCATGCCGGCATAGGCATCGGCTACAAGTTTCGCCATGGAGGCATCGTCGCCAGTGATTTTTGGGTCGAAAGCCAAAGAATCCCTTCCACGCTTCGAAGAGACATCGGCTGTGATCTTTGGTACTATCAGCAGTGTTGCGCACTGTGGACATTTGATTTGTGCGCCGGCTGCTGATGCATCAACCGTAAGGTCCATTGAACAAGCCGGGCATTTAATGATAATATCCATGACAATCCTTGATAATAATGTCGCTCAACTTTAGCGGAATGCAACCCACGTTGTCCAACCCGCAACCGTTTACTTTATCGGCTGGAGTGTAAAAGGGTCGCGCTGGGGCAAATCCACCTGTGGACCACTTGAGATATCACTAAGTTTAATCGGATGGTCCGGGTGGCCTTTGAGAATTTCTTTTTTATTGCCCACGATCAAGATGACTACTTTTTCGGGAGAAAGATATTTCTTTGCGACGCGCTTCACGTCGGCCTTGGTGACAGCGGCAACGTTGGCACGATAGTTTTTAAAATAATCCGGATTTGTCTTGGCTCGGCCGGTATATTCCTCGCTGGCAAACGAGCCTGCGACTTGTCGCTTGGTTGCAAATGCCTGCGGAAAGGTCTGAATGAAACTATTTTTTGCCGTCTCCATCTCAATGTCCGTAACCCCTTCAATTGCTATCTTTTTCATTTCTTCAAGCACAATCGAAGTTGCATAAAGCACTGTGCGAGACTTGCTCTGAAACCCTCCGACAAACGTACGCGTAAAATATGTTCCTCCGGGAAAAACACTGTACGCACTGTACGCCAAACCTTCATCCGAGCGCACGCGATTGGTGATACGGCTAGTGAAACCACCACCGCCAAGGATATCGTTCATCACTTGAATTGCATAATAGTCCGAATTGTCGCGTGTGATGCCCGGCAGGATAATGGACACCCGGCCTTGATTTACGTCCTTGTCCAAAATGTAAATACCCGGCTTGGCAAAAGTCTTGTTCGTCGGGATCGGGGGTGCCTTCTTTCCTTTGAACGGCCAGTTGGAGAAGAGTTTATTCAGTCGATTCACCATGGCCGTACGTTCGAAGTCGCCATTCACCGCCACGATAAAGTTGGCCGGATGAAACCAGTCGCGATGGAATCCTCTCAAGTCATCTTGAGTCAAAGATTCAATGGACGCCTTCGTTGGCAGATTGTTGCGGAAGAAATGCTCGCCGTAACCCAGACGCAACAGGTTTCGTCCTTCCAGTCCGCGCGAGTCGTCATTACGCTGCTTCATTGCCGAGAGTTGTTGCTTCTGAAACAGGTTCAGCCGGTCCTGTTGGAAACGGGGCACCGTCAGCACCTCGCGCAGGATTTCCATGCCCTCGTCAAGATCCTTCGACAAGAGGTTCATGCTAACACTACCCGAAGTCTCGCCCACGCTTGACCCGAGTCGCGCTGCCAGGAACGCAAGTCGCTCCTGCAATTCCTCCGCCGTGCGACTTTTCGTGCCCGCGCTGGCCAACAACCCGCCGGCGGCGGCCGCCAGGCCTTCCTTGCCTTTCGGCGCAACGTACTTGCCCGTGCGCACGCTGATGGACAAATTCACCAACGGCAGTTCTGTGCTCGGCACCAGATACACCACCGGGCCGCTCTTTAATTGCACGCGATATTCTGCACCCACCGGCGGCTCATATTTCAATTCAGGAAAATTCAACTTCTCCGGCCGATCCGGAATGTCTGCGGCAAACGTCGGGAATATAAACGATGCTACCAAGCTCAATAACAAAATCCGTTTTATCATTTCTTCTTCTCCATTTCCGAAATTCGTTTCCTCAAAATACCGCGAACCACCTTCATCAATGGTGGTGCCTTGCTCCCTGCCTGTTCCAGGCGTTCCTCGAGGCTCTTTAGTTGGCCCTTAAGTTTTGTCAAATCCTTCTCGGCAGTGATACTGGCCTTGATCTTTCGCGCCATTGCCTTTTGCTCGCCGGTCAACCCTGCTAGGAGTGGATCGTCCCCGCTGACGGTGCCCGGTTTGCGCTTGTAGATAGCAACCGCACGATTCTCTTTCGTGAAATACTTTTTAGCTACACGCTGGATATCTGCCGCCGTCACCGCCTGCAATTTCGGGCCAGCCTCATTGATAGCCCGCCAACCACCGGTGCCTTCTGCTCTCATGATCGCCATCATAATGGGATGGTTAGATGATAGCCGTCGATATTCGCCCGCTGCAAAATTGTTTTTCACCTTCTGCATCTCTTTAGCCGGAACTGGTTCGTTCTTCAGTTTCTCTAGCTGCATATACAACGCTTTTTCTGTCTCCTCCAGCGTCCGTCCCTCAGCGACTTCCGCGCCAATGTTCAATTCGCCTGCATACTTGCGTCCACGTGTCCATGCCCACGTATCGGTTGCCAACTTATCTTTCAATACCAATTGCTTGTGCAGCCGCCCGGTACGCGTGTGCAGCACCTGTGCCAAAACCCGTAGTGCGTATGTGTCCTTATGACCAAACGCGGGTGTATGATAATAGATGTCCACATTTGGATTCGTTTCTGCCTCGGCATAGAAACGTTTCTCCGCTTTCTGCGGCATCTCCAGCGTTACGACATCAGGGGCCTCTCGCGCACCCTTCTTGATCCGCCCGAAATATTTCTCCGCCTGTACCAATGCCTCCTTGCTTTGGAAGTCACCAACTAAGATCAGCGTCAGGTTTTGCGGCGCATAATATGTTGCATAGAATTCATCTGCCTGGGCCTTGGAAATGGCCGGGATGTCCGAGGGCCAACCGATGATTGGCCATGAGTAAGGATGCGATTCCCAGAATAGTGAATTAAAGCTCTCGGTAAACTTGCCTATCGGTGTTGACTCTGTGCGCATGCGCCGCTCTTCAAAAACCACGTCGCGTTCCGCATAAAATTCGCGGAATACTGGATTCAACAGCCGGCCGCTCTCCATCCACATAAATAGCTCCAGCTTGTTTGAGGGCACCGTGATAAAATATGCCGTGTGATCATAGCTGGTGTATGCATTCATGCTGCTGCCGCCGTTCGCTGTATAAATCCGATCGAACTCATTCTTCACAATCACCTTCCGGTGTTCTGCTACCAGCTTCTTGAATTCCTGCTCCAATTCCTTCCAACGCTTTGTCTTCTGGTCTGGATCCTGTAGGTCTGTGATTTCTCCGCGGCGCCACATAGCACGCATCTTGCGTTCTTCGGCTCGCATGCCATCGCGCACCTTTTCTTGTGCGTCAATGATCTCTAAATCTTTTTTATAATTCTTTGTGCCAATTGTCGGCGTTCCTTTGAACATCATGTGTTCAAACAAGTGGGCGATCCCCGTGATTCCCGGCCGCTCATTAGCGCTGCCCACGCGCGCCACCCAGCCTCCGGAAACCGCCGGCGCATCATGTCGCTCCACCAATAGCACTTTCATGCCATTGGAAAGAAAATGCTCCTTCACCGGCACTTTCTGACCAAAAACAACCAATGCCGGGAACATAATAAGTATAGCCAACTTCTTCATTGTGAGCCGCAGAGCGAATCACCTTTGGCAGCAACCGTCAACGGCGAAGGCACATTTACTTGGTCTCAAAACAAATCAACATCCCATTGACCAAGGTCACTTGAATTTGGCCTTTTCGGTCAACAGCCACGCCCCATTTGGCGACGGCGGCGGGGAGTTTTTGCTCCCAGAGGGGTTTGCCGGTCTCGGGATTGAGGGCGGTGAGGATGGGTTTGCCCTGCGATATACCGGCGACCAACAGTGCGTTGGCAGTGCTGACGACTGCGTCGGTGCGGGCGAAGCGGAGATTCTGCCACTTGGTTTGTGGCTTGTCGTCCTCAAGGCTGACGCAAATCAGTGCCTTCTCAGTACCTTGGAAAAGCGTGTTACCTCCCCCGGCCTGAACGAGGTACTTGGCGTAGTAGCGTGATGGGATGTAGGCGCGCGGCGTGTACATCATGCGGTCAACCACACGCACTTCGCCGGCGGCCAGGAATAGTTCACTGCCGCGTGGAGATTTTTGCCATTCATTGGTCAATTCATTGAGACATTTGCCGTTGATTAGATCGTACTTTGCGGGCGAGACGACGTTGCCGCCGGCCATATAGAGCGTCTTGCCATCAGAAAGCAGATGACCCTGCACACTCACACCCGCGACCATCCCCTTGCCCATAAGATTGCCGGAGATGTTGTTCTGCCATTTCAATTTGCCGGTCTTTGCGTCGAGCGCGTAGATGTGCGTGCCGTCGTGGCTGGCTATACCGGCAGCGGCGTAGGCGGTTCCATTTTCCACCAGCACACCGCTGGTCACCGGCCAGCGTGAGGAAAGCCGGCCGTAAACCGGAATCTTTGTTTCCTGTGGCGCGGCGCGAAAACGCCAAAGTCGTTCGCCGGTGTACGCGTTCAGGCAATACACCCAGCCATCGACAGAACCGACGTACAGGCGGGCGCCTGCCAGCGTGGGCGGATACTTGATGTCGCCACCGGTGTGGGCAGTCCACTTGAGTCGACCAGTGGCAGTATCCAGTGCGCGCACGATGCCGTGTGAGCCGGCAAAGTAAATTGTCTTCACTGCGTTCACTGGCGCGGTGGGAGTGTTGGCTTGAATGGGCTTGAAGCTCCACTTCACTTTCACCGCCTTGGGCACAGCCACGATTGTTGTAGCAGTCCGCTGGTTGTTTTGCCTGTAGGTTGGCCAGTCGCCGGCGTAAGTAACAATGCGACGTTTAGCGTCTGATGCAGCGAGGGCACGCATGGCTTTTGCGTCTACTTCCAGTCGTTCACTTTCCATTGCCTTTTGTTCAAAATCATAATTGCCGGCGGGACCGAGGCTGATGCTGCCGACCAGCGAATGGTTGCAGTCGCACATCCACGGGCCCCAGTAGAGCTGGCCATTGGCAGCGATGACACCATCCTGACAGCCCGGCCGCATGGCGGGCAAGCGAGTGACGCGCTTGCTCTCCAGCGCTAGTCGCATGGTGCCGCCGTGGCGATAGCCGCGCGCGAATATGGCGTCGGCGGTGCCTGTTGCGCGGGTGCAATTGCCGCGCGAACAGTTGAGCTTGGCCAGAACCTTGCCTGTTTTGTAATCGAGAATGACGCTTGTGTCCAAGAGTGCTCCGTCGTTGCGCTTGGCGCGGCCCATCGCATAGATGCCCTCAGGTCTTAGGATGAGCTGGAAATTACCCTCTTGGTGAGTCCACATCAGCTTGCCAGTCTCAGCGTTTACTGCCGTCAATCTTGGTCGCTGTGGGCCTGCAAAAAGCAACATTCCGCCACCTGCCTTGGCATATGATGAACTGGAATAGCCTTGAATCGGATTCTGCGCCTTATTATGTGGACCGATGGCATCTAGCAGCTTGGGGTCGCTTGATTTCCAGTACGTGCCGCCTGTCACCGTGTTTACCGCCAATAGATATTTCCCGTGCGCGTAAACAAATATCTTTCCTCCACGCAGACACATTGCGCGGCTGTCGATATTCTCTGGCTCAGGACGCGTCCACAGCACCTTTTTTGTCTTCAGGTCAATCGCCAATAGAGTGCGTCCAAAGCCCCATTCGTAATTCTCACCAGACTTTGCGTACCCCTTGCCCATGCCGCTCCATGGCCAGCCCGATTGTGTGCGCGTGCCTTTGATCGTTTCATCAAGCGGATCCTTTTTGCCAACGAGCGCGTAGAGCACACCATTGCTCTCCGCCATCCACTTCCAGGCAGGCCCGCCTTGTTCTGGCTTGATGACGATTTCATTGCGCACTTTACCCGTTGTCGCGTCGATTACCTTGCAAGAGTCGTTGTCTGACAGGTACAGCGCGTCCTCTGTCGCCACCATTGCGTTGCGGTGAACCAGATAGCCCGGTGTCAGTTTGCGTTCCCATAGAAGCGTGCCGTTGAAGGCGTTGAGACAGATAAGCTTGTTGAGTAACGGCCACTCACGTTCCTTGTAGGAAACATGCCCAAACGCCTTGAAGATGCGCCCGCCCGCCGTGACCGTCACCTCCGGCATCGGCCCATAATACGGCGTAGCTAAAAACCGCGTAAGGTACGGCCCCTTGGCGATCGTGTCGGTGACTGTGGATTGTTATCAGGCACGTGAAAAGGATGCGACCATTCGCCCAGTCCCTCGCTCGCCTTTGCACGCGAAAGTTCCCCGTCAATAAAAATGGCAGCCCCCGGCCGTGCCACACGCACCACGTCAACCGCATCTGCACCAGCGCCAACGATTACACCATCTGCCATATGTCGCGCCAAATGAATGCGCTTCCCACCGCGTTCCACATAAACGCGCGAGCCTAGCCAGCCGGCTGCTTCCGCTGCCTTGCGCATTCGTGCAACGGCTGCCACATCCGGTGCCTGCACAAGCAGTGTCAGTTCCGTCGCCTTCGCCAACTCACTGGTCAATGACCAGGCGTCATTGCCCAGCACCACGAGGATACCACGGTCAGTGTCAAGAGCCTTGCGCACATCGGTTGCCGATGGATTGGCGGCACCCAGTGGATTTGACAGAATGAATGTAAAGAGAAGACAACGAGCCAGATAGGAGAACTGGGCTTTCATGAAATGAAGCGAAACACCCAGCCCCTAGCCAGTCAATCGGCAATCATCACAGCCTACATGTCATACAGACCGCCATCGCGTGAGTAGCCTCCATTGCTCTTGCCGCCTATGCCACCAGGACCGTCTTCCTCATCTCCCATGAACTGTTCGAACACCTCGCCCATATCTTCCTCGATCTTCTCGGGATCCTCGCCGGATTCCAACCGCCGGATGGCCTCGTTCATTTCCTTGGGCATCATGTCAGCTGGCATTGCGTCCTGCATCTTGCGCATCATATGAGCCATGTGCTTGGGGTTGTTGTCGTCTAGGTGACCCATGTCGCGTTCCATCTCTCGCATGAACCGCTCAATCTTTGGACTGTCTAAATCGGGCATGGGTTGGTCATTGCCGCCTGCCTTAGGCTCAGAAGCGTCCTTCAAGGCTGCGAACCGGCTGACCTGCTTCACGAGCTTCTTGTTGCCACACCGGGGGCAGACGGGCTTGCGCTTGGGCTTTAGTCGTTTCGAAAGAAAGGAAAAAATCTTTCGGCAATCAGGACAGGCGTATTCGTAAATTGGCATGGGTTAATATCCAGCGTTCAAATTCCAATATCCAATGATCATCAAAACCCCAAGCTCCAAATTGTTTATTCTCCAATCCATTTCTCGTACTCGGCCAGAATCTCCTCACGCGAGCATTTCGGGCGCAACACTGCGCGAGCTTGGTAACGGTATTCCTTCATTACATCGTACTTGGGTACGATGAACTGCCAGTCCCATGCGGGATTGGTGGTGTTGAATTTCTTGTTGAGTCCACCACCGCTGGGTGAGTGGGTGAGGCGGATACCGGCGGCTGGCTTAAACATGAGGATGTAAACGAGGTTCTCGAAATTGCCGTAGTAAATTGGCTTCGCATAATACATGCGGGAGAAGTTCTTGAAGAGCGTATCTCGGCTGTCTTCCTTCCAAGTGAGCTTAAAGTCATCGTCGTGATGCAGTACGGTGCTTTCATCATTGTGGGCCTGGGTGCAAAGCTGCATCCAAAGGCTCTCATTTTTACGCCTCCCACCAGGGAAATAGAGACTCTTGTCGGCAGGGCCGTTGATATAGCTAGCCCAGAAGCAACCAAACCAACCACGCCTATGTACGTGCTGATGTGGCGTGCACCGAAACTCCATGTCAAGATACCATGGAGCACGCAAAGTAAAGCGCGTGGTGCTTTCCAGGTGGAAAGTTGGGGTGGCAGGCTGATGCAACTGGGCCTGCTGGTCGTTGAGTTTTTTGAAAGTCATTGGCGCACGACGAGGCTCAAAGAAAACGTCGTCACCATCAAATTCCGTCTCGCCGTTGAAGATATGCTCAAGATTCAGACCGGCATACGTGGGCACGAAGATGCTGCGTGTGCTGGTTTTATGCTGAAAATCCCAGATGCCATTGTATCCCGCTCGGTGTCCATTGGAGGGCTCATGACCCGCATTATCGCCGATGAGGGCGGTGATATCACCCACCTTTAAAGTCGCATGTCCCATGGCTCGATTCTGCCAACATTACAGTGTGCGGCTAGCGAAAAGGGTTGCCAAACCCCATCGAATAATTACCCTTCCCGGCAAGTCAGACGAAACACCCTACCGAGATTGGCGTCTTTAGGGTGAATATCAACTAAACCATACCAACTCCAAACTAAATATAAATATGAAAAAACTCCTGGCATTTGCCGTTACGACCTTATTTGCAGTTTCGCTTACCGCAGGCGAGTACCCCGACATTTCCATCAAGGAACTGAAAACACAGATCGCTAAGAAAAAGGTGACCATCATTGATGTTATGGGTGGAAGTTCCTACAAAAGAGGACACGTTCCCACGGCGATCAGCTTTGCCAAGCATGGCAAGAGCTTAGCTAAGGTGTTGCCCGAGGACAAAAACGCGCTAATCGTGGCATACTGCGGTGGCCCTAAGTGCAGTGCATACAAGCGGGCAGCAGACTTGGCCGCAAAGCTTGGTTACAAAAATGTGAAGCACATGAGTGCAGGCATTAGCGGATGGAAGAAGGCCGGTGAAAAGACTGAGCAAGCCAACTAATTACTAGTTACAAACCAACCACGGGCGGCCCTAAGGGGCGCCATTTTTTATTGCCGCGTGTCACCAATCCTTGAGCGTCGCCTTAAGGATATTTGCGATGGCAGATTTTTCAGCGGGCGGAAGGTAGACGTAGGCGGGATCCTGGTGAGTGGTGTCCAGCGCCTTGCGCATGCTATTCAGTACGGCGGCCTTCAAGACGGGTGGCAAGCCCTGATAAGATGGCGAGTGTATCATGTAACTGCAGCGAAGCTTGAATAGACGCGTGCGCAGGTCAAATTCACGCAAAGATGTGCCGGCGGCAGTTTTGCGTCCGCGCTTTAGAAAATCAGCTTTAAAGGAAGGGTCGCCTCCGACACCACCGACGGGCAACGGAACCTCATCGGCAAAAAGGATGTAGCGGGCGATGGAGTCGGCAGATTTAGCGACCTCGGCAGCGTGCTCCGGACTAAGCTTGCCTTTGCCGGCAGTCAGATAGTGGCGAGAGTCATAAATCGCTTTAACAGTGCGGTTAACAAAACCAATTTGATGCTCGTGCACAAGATGCGGAAGGATGTCGCTGGTGGATACAGGATAACGATTACAATCAAACAACCTACCCGGCGGCGCAGGAATTTTCCTCAAGTCACCAGCAATCAACTCGCCATGCAGGTTCCCCCAGTGATCTTTGATGGCGTGCTTGCCAGTGACATGCCAACCACCGAACCGCTCCTTGAACGGCACACCGTGACCGGTGTCTTCCAGCCGAAAAGCATCAAGGCTCCCTCCATTCGGACCGGAGATTACCGACTTGAGTAGCAACACCGGAACGCGACCGACGTCCTGACCAGCATGACAATTCATGCACCTCTTCGAGCGTTGGATATTTGGAGGCTCGGCCGTTCGAGGAATATTAAAAATGTGAAAAACGGCACCCATTTCAGGGTCCATTGAAATGACCTCAATTTGACCACGCGGCACATAGCCGATATATGTGTGATCATTGAAATACAACGCTCGAGGATTGCGCACCGAAATGCGGCTAAGTTGCAGGCTGGTAGTGGAGAAGACCAAAATCTGTGATGCAGGTGAAATATCGAGTGACTTAAGCAGGCTCTGAACGAACGCTTTCTCATTCGTGTGATTCAACCGCACACGGCCGGCCTTGAGTCGCGCAGTAAATTGGCTAAATGCATCGCGTGGCGTGCGCTGCCAGTAGTTGTGAGGTGGATCGGAAAATCTTGGCTTCTCCGTCTGCCCCCAAGCCATAGTTGCCCCGAACAAAAAAATTGAGACCCAACGGTACATGATACTACGACGTCAGAGCTGACTGACGATTAGCAAGGATTCTGCCAGAATCAATGCAAACAGACAAAAAAAATCCTACTTCTTTCGTTTTTATTGTCCGCCCACGCCACCGCATTACAGAGCCCATTGGAATTTACTGCAATGATCGCCCGCTATGCTCATGAAGATTGCCTGCCATTTGTAAGGGAGGCCCAGCCGGAACTGGTGCAGGCTGGTTTGTATGGTACCAACTACTGGAGTCAGGCGCACACAAAACATGTCGGTGGGTTTACATCAACGCCGACGAAGTCGATTCACGGAACATAGCATACTTCTCGTTGCCAGAATTCATGGTTTATGGCGTGGTGGAAATGGAATGGAGCCGAGAATAACATGAAAACACCCCTCGCTCCCCAAGCTAAAAGTGCGATTGCATAAGCTCGGCTACCGATTCACAATTTTTGTATGTCCTCCTTACGTTATTCGTGGCTGACTTTTGTGCTTTGTCTCACAGTTACTTCCCTCGCTGAGCACAAACTCCCTCAAGGAGTAGAGATTTTGCAGCGCATTGGTTACGGTGCACTAGCGAAGGGCGGGGATGGTGGTGAGATTGTTTGGGTAACCAACCTGAATGATGCCGGTCCGGGCTCGTTGCGTGTGGCATTGGCCTTGACGAAGCCGCGCATCGTGAAATTCAAAGTCGGCGGCACGATTCAACTGAAGGAACGCATCCTTGTACAGTCAGGACGCGTGACGATTGACGGGCTGTCGGCGGCAACATACGGAGGCATCACGGTGCAGGGCGGGCTGGCGTTCTCCAAGTGTGAGGATATCATCGTACGGCATATACGCAGCCGGGGCGGTTATGACACGATGGGCCTATATGGGTGCCGGCGTGTGTTGATCGACCACGTATCGACGGCCTGGGCGACTGACGAGAATACTGATGTGTGGGGCAGTCACGAGGTTACACTTGCGTGGTGCATCATCGCCGAGGGCTTGGCGGAGGGGCACGAAAAGGGTCCGCACTCCATGGGCAGCCTTCAGGCCGGCGGTAGCACGCGTGTGACCACCCATCACTGCCTGTTCACCGGCAACTTGGATCGGAACCCAATCATTGGCGGTCCGACCGATAAACCAAAATTTCCACTGGGGGACCATCGCTTCGACGTGATTAACAACGTTGTCTACAACTATTGGAACTCCGCGAAGTTTACCGGCTACACACGAATTAACTTGATTGGCAATTTCTTTCGACCGGGACCCGACTCCAGCCTCGGCAAACCGGAGATCAATATCATCCCCAAGAACACGGAGTGGGAAGGCGTGAAAATGGAACCGCGGGTGTTCTGTAGGGGCAACATCGGCCCGCGACGAATGTCTCCAGATGCCGATGAGTTAGCGCTAGTTATGATTTACGGGAAGGCAAACAAGCAATCGAAGTACGGTCTGTACGGCCCAGAGGCTAAGCAATATATCGCACAGAAGCCTTTCGATGGTCCAAAGCACAAGCCGCAGTCTGCCGTGATGGCGTATAAACAAGTTCTCGCCCAGGTTGGGGCCTGGCCGCGAGATAAGGTAGACAAACGTTTAATTCGAGAAGTACGGAATAAAAAGGGAAAGATCGGCCGTGTGGGTCCTCGTTGGCGAACGATTTACGAGGAATTTCAAAATAAAAAACGGGAGAAGAAATGAAATGTATCGGTATTATATTTACTCTTGTTTTGGCATCAACGACATGGGCCGTTCAGAAGCCAGCCCTAAAACTGAAGACAACCGCTGATGGCGTGTTAATCACCGAGAACGACAAAAAGGTGCTGTTTTATCAGCGGGCAACGAAGTCAAAGAACGGGAAACATGCGCGTGCCAACTACGTGCATCCGCTTTATGACCTGGATGGTAACGTGTTGACTGAGGATTTCCCGGCTGATCACCTGCATCATCGTGGTATCTTCTGGGCATGGCATCAGCTGTGGGTCGGTGACAAAATGATTGGAGATGGATGGACCACTAAGGACATGACTTGGGATGTCCATAGTCTAAAGACATCACACGGCAAGAATGGGTCGATAAGCATCAAGGTGGCTGTGGATTGGAAATCTTCACAATGGCATGACGGAAAAAAGCCATTAGTAAAGGAAACAACGTCGATTCGGGTTTATCCAAGTAAATATAATTTACGAAAAATTGATTTTGACATCCGTCTCCAAGCAACAGAGCCCAACACCCGCCTCGGTGGTGCAGAAAACGTAAAAGGATACGGTGGCTTTTCAACACGCATAAAATTGCCAGAGGGAATCCGTTTTACGAGTGAGAAGGGCAATGTGACTCCACAACGCACACCGATCATCGCCGGACCGTGGATGGACATGGCCGCACAATTAGATAAGTCAGGAATAAGCGGTCTCACGATTTTGTGCCACCCCATGTCTGTAGGCTACCCTCAGCCATGGATTCTGCGGGACAAAAGCAGCATGCAAAATCCCGTCTGGCCCGGCCAACATGCGAAACCGCTTTCGACCGAAAAGTCGCTAACCTTGCGCTACCGCTTAATTTTGCACAAAGGCGAGAGGACATCAAAGACAATGCAGAAGTGGCACAAGGAATTTTCTGAAACACCATAAACAATGTCGAGAGAGAGTATCGTGCTACTACCGATACTAGATCGGGAAGCAGACAATTTACCAAATGATGCGGATGGCAAATTGAGCACACGTAGTGATTCCGGATTTTCGTGAGACGGAACAGTTGATTCAATTTCTATTCCACTCGCAATTGGATTGACGCGCAGCTTCAATTTTTTTAGCGTGCCCCTGCTTGGATCGAGAAGTGATCATGCAGATTTCCCGATCGTAGGCTTTATTTTTTCTAGGGCTCCGACATCTAGGAGAAGGGAAGCAGGTATGAATTGCGGGCTGATCCCAAACTCTCGAAATCATGAAACTTGAATTAAGACAACGGATGATGATGTTTTTGGCCGTAATCGCCGGCAGCGGGATTTTTCTTTGCACCAGTCTTACCACGGCTATGGCTCAGGACGGAAATTCAACCGGTAATGGGTCGAGCCAACAAGTTTCAAGCGAGAAAAAGACCTCAGCCAGTTTCTTGCAGGAGCAATTTCTTAGCAACAGCATCCAAGACTGGCTTTTTGCGTTGGGCATTGCCTTGGCGGCTATCGTGGTTGCTCGAACGGTGTATTGGGTGATCGAGAAGTATGTCAAAAAGATCACCGAAAAGACCCAGACCAAGATCGATGACATTCTTATCAACACGATCGAGAAGCCAATGGTGGCAGCGGCAGGGCTGGCAGGTGTTTGGTTTGGGGTTAATTACCTTACGTTTTCAGAATCCGTTGATCACTGGATCAACTCTTTTTTCACAGTGCTTATCACGTTGGTTGGAGCGTGGCTGGTTACGCGCTTGTTCGACTCGTTGGTCGATGAATACCTAGCACCCATCCTTGCCAACACCGAGACGGACCTCGATGACGTACTGCTGCCCATCGTGCGGCGCGGTGTCAAGGTGATGATCTGGGTGATGGCCGTCATTATGGCGCTGGACAATGCCGGATACGATATCACCACTGTGCTTGCTGGCCTCGGCGTTGGTGGTCTAGCGCTGGCGTTGGCGGCGCAGGACTCGGCCAAGAACATTTTCGGCGTGTTCACAATCTTCACCGACACACCATTTAAAGTGGGCGAGCGCATCAAGGCCGGCGGCCATGATGGCACAGTCACGGAAATTGGTCTGCGCAGCACCAAGTTGAAAACCCTCGCGGGCCGCACGGTGGTCATCCCCAACGCGGAGTTCTCCGATGGTGCCGTCGAGAACATCTCTTCAGAGCCAGCCCGCAAGGTCACTCTAAACCTCGGCCTTACTTACGATATGAACGACAAGAAAGTCGATCAGGCCATGCAGATACTCCGCGACCTCGCAGCCGAGAACAAAGAGGCTATCCAGGACAACATTAGCGTCGGCTTCAACGCATTCGGTGACTTCGCGTTAAACGTCGTTTTCATCTATTACATAAGGAAGAAGGCCGACATCCTTGGCACGCAGACGAAGATGAACTTGGAAATCCTCAAGCGCTTCAACAAAGGTAAAATCGAGCTTGCCTTCCCCACTCAGACGATACTTACGAAGCCCGCTTAGAATCGGACCTGGGTCACTTTTTCGCCACCTTGCGCGGCGCAATCATCTTGTCGATCACAGGCAAATCAAAATATTCCAAAAGACCATAGCACATCATCTCTGGTAGATGATTGGCACCACGATTCTCCTTGATAACCGATTTGAGGCTTTCCATAGGTTCGTGAAGTTCCAACCTACCGACGGCGGCAGTTTGAACCATCGCAATACGTGTCGACACACTTAGGCGCGGTCCAACTGATGTAAGCTGCACTGCACCGCCAAACTCCTTTTTCGCCCAGCCGGCTACAGCTGCGATCTGACTCGATTGAATACCCAACGCTCGTTCACCTACTGCGTGCATCAAAAGCACATGTAGGAAATCCCGGCTCTTTATTTTCGATTCGCCAAAAAAGAACGGATCGATGGCCACCACGCGCTGGTTTGCTGTCAATAGCTCCTTAACGCGCGCGGCCTGAGTTTTGCGTCCTGAATCCGCAACCAAAAGTGTTGTGCCCTTCGCGTCAGCCGGTGTGATAACTGTGCCGGGCACCGTCCAATCCGATCCTATTTCGAATTGGTAATGTGCTACACCATGCGTGCCGCCAACTTTCTTTGCGATGAGCTTGTAGTCATGCGCGCTTACTATCTCTAGGAGCTTGGCACGTTTATCTCCTTTGAATGGTTTGGGCAAATTCTGCATCGCACCAAGCGCGATCGTATTAAAATTATGATTATCCTCAGGCAGCGGCACGAGCAATTCATCGTAGGTTTTAATTTCCGACTTGCTGGGTATCTCACGCCAATCGAATTTCTGTCTTTTGTAGAACACATCTCCAATAAAGCGATAAAACTGCTGCCTGTTGTCTGCACCAAAATTGTGTCCCCCTGGCTTATGATTAATGTGGCTTCGTAGAAAATCGCGGCGGTCTAGCAAACTAAAGATAGGGGCTGCAGCATCAATCAGCGGTGGCAGCGCATGGCCAGCGGTGAAACAACATTTATCATAAGCATTATTAGTCAGCAATGCAGCACGGTCGGCCATCATCGCGGTCAGATGTGCATAATCGGCATAAACAGCCAAGTCGTTCGGCGTTTGCTCGGAATCGCCGAGGTCTTTGCCGTGCCGGGCACGCGTTTTAAAACTCGAGTAGCCCGCTACGGGGTTGCATAGCGTCACGCGTGTGTCGAGTGAGCTGATAAAAATTGTCTGCCATCCGCCACCGGAGAGTCCGGCTACAGCTACTCGCTTGGGGTCGGCGTTGGGGTGCGCCAACAGCACATCAAGTCCCTTGCTCATATTCAGATAAAACGGCGCAATACCCGGAATGCCACACAAATCTAGTTGATTCATTTGGTAATGTCCCATGCGATTTGCGAACTGCCCCATGCCGATCCATTCTACATTCAGCGCAAGCATACCGCGTTTGGCCAGATTGATACACCGTTCCTGCTTGTAGTCAGTTGCCTTGCCAGTGCGGGCATGTCCATTGACGTTGAGAATTACGGGGACCTTGCCGGATAGCTTTATCGGTTCATACAGCAATGCCGGAATCCACCAGCCCGGCAACGCCTCAAATCGGAGCTTCTTAATTCGATACCCCGGTAACCCTTCGATCGTATCGAACCATTGCACTTTCAGAGAGGTGTTCCGCCATTTTGCTCCGCTGTCACGGAACACCACATTGTCCAGTACGTCTTTGCGATATTTCGTCGCTTTCATCTGCCATTCCTCAGCCGAGCGTATGCGAGGCATGTCCGGGACACGTGTCTCGTTAAACACACGCACCTCTTCCAGCGCCAAGTCCGGCCCTATGACTTCATGCCCAAGCCAAGCTCCAATTGTCTTTTCATCCGGTGCCGCAAAAAGCGTTACGGGTGTTCTTTGGGGCAATCCAAGGAGGAATGCCGAGCGGTTCCCGGGAGACTGGCATTTTTCACATACCGGATTTGAGGGCTTTTTGGGCGCAGGTGCCTCCGGTGGCGCAGCCAACAATTGTGCTACTATTAATAGAGGTAAAAAGTTTGCAACTCTTCTCATGTCAATGGGACTACACTCAGCAACATAATATATTTAAACGTGTGAGCAATCAAATAGTGTGGCTTCCGCATTGGCTCAATCTGTATCTCATGCTAAAAAAGCCGTGCGTGACATGACTGTCTCTTTTGTTGTCATACTAATTATCGCCTGTGGCATGGCACTTTTGGCCAAAAGGCTGAAGCTGCCATACACCGTGCTGCTTGTGCTTGCAGGATTAGCTGTCAGTCTGCTGCTTGACGAAGTGCCGGAGTTGCGTACGCACCTCGAAAAAATTAAACTGGAACCGGATCTGCTGCTGCAGCTTTTTCTCCCCATCCTCCTCTTCGAGGCGGCTTTCCACGTTAACCTGACCCAATTCCTTCAAAACCGACGCGCCATCCTGTGTCTTGCCGTCCCCGGTGTCATCGTTGGAATGTTGCTGACAACCGCAATTTTTGTCCCGATCGCACAGCTAATCGGTAGCGATATGATCTGGCAGGTCGGGTTGCTCACCGCCGCCATGTTGGCTGCTACAGATCCCATTTCAGTTGTCGCATTGTTCAAGGAATTCCCTGTTTCCAAGCGTCTTGGCATAATCATTGAGGGCGAAAGTCTCATCAATGATGGCATTGCTGTGGTTCTTTTTGGAGTCGTGATAAAAATCACTGCCGATAGCTTGGGCCTCACCATTCCCCCCTTGTTGGGAGAAACAAGTGATATTCAGGCGTTGCAGGTGCTTGGTGATTTTCTTCGCGAGGTATTTCTCGGCGCGGCCATCGGGTTGGCCGTTGGCTTGGGAATTTCTTATCTTACCAGCAAGGTAAACGATCACCTGATTGAGGTCGCGCTCACCACTATCGCTGCTTATGGCAGCAATGTTGCGGCTTTACAACTGCACGCTTCAGGCGTCATCGCCGTGGTCGTCTGTGGCATGATGATTGGCAATGTTGGAGCCAAGCGTGGAATGAGTCCCACCACGCGCGAGGCGGTGTTTTCCTTTTGGGAGTTTGCCGCCTTCCTTGCCAACTCCTTTGTTTTTATCCTCATCGGCCTTGAAATTGAATTGGGCGGCCTTTGGAAGGACGCTGGGCTCATTCTGATCTTCTTTGGCGTCATGATTCTGGTGCGGCTGTTGATTGTGTTTGGCGTGCATGGGATTGTACGCCGGGAGGATCTGCGACTCGAAAAATCCTGGCTTACGGTTATTACCTGGGCAGGCGTGCGAGGCAGCCTCTCCATGGTACTGGCCATGATGCTGGTGGTAACCAGCGTCGACGACGGGACGGGGACGCGCGAACTCATTATAAATTTAGTTTTTGGTGTGGTGTTTCTTTCCATCGTATTCCAAGGCACAACGATTGAATGGCTTATGAAGCGGAAGGGGTTAATCGTGGAGACTCACGAAGAAACCGAATATGAATTGGCCCTCGCACGCAGGCAGGCCATCCGAGCCCTGATCGACGATCTCGAGACATCTGAAAGTAAAGGCACCCTTTCCAGCGAAACCTTTAAAATTCTGCATGATCGTCTGATTGCACGACGAGAAGCCAATGACAAGCGAATTGTCCAGATGCTCGAGGAAACGCCCACCCTGAACAAAGTTGAACTGGAAATGGAAGCCGCCCAGTTGCATGCCCTGGAAAAACAGGTTTATCGCGACCTCGAGAAGAAAGGTGATATAGATTACGATTCCATGGAATCGCTCGTGCGCGATGTGGTCGAGCGAAAACCAAAACAGGACGACCATTCCTAAGGTCAACTTTTCGTCATGACGTGAAAAAGCTTTGCGTTCTTCTCCCTCAGTTTGTTCTAATGCCCGTTCGCCGCTGGTTGTTTCTATGCCAGTAATATCGCCATGAGCGACGAGACGATTTATTATTTTGACAATAACGCAACCACGCGGGTTTCCCCGGAAGTGGTCGAGGCCATGCTCCCCTTTTACACGGAGCAATGGGGCAATCCGTCCAGCGCATATGAATTTGGCAACCGTGTGGGAGATGCCGTGGCTAATGCCCGTGCCCAAGTGGCTGGGCTCCTGAATTGCGACGACAGAGAGGTCATTTTCACCAGTGGCGGCACCGAGAGCAACAATGCGGCATTCAACAACGCACTACTCAGCCAACCGGGAAAACGGCACATCATCACCACAAAAGTTGAGCATTCCGCAAATATCAAGTTTGGAGAAATACACGAGAAACGTGGCGGCGAAGTAACCTGGCTACCGGTAGATTCTCTGGGAGAACTGGACGTACACCAGCTGCACGAATCCATCCGTGAAGACACAGCGCTCGTGTCGGTGATGTATGCGAACAATGAGACTGGCGTGATATTTCCGCTGGAGGAAATCGCCGCCATTTGCCGCAGCAAAGGCGTGCTTTTCCACACTGATGCGGTACAGACCCCCGGCAAGCTGTCGATTGACGTTCGCGCGCTGGGTATCGATTACCTTTCACTATCAGCGCACAAGCTGCATGCGCCCAAGGGCATCGGGATGCTTTACTGTCGGAAAGGCACACCATGGCAACCCTATGTAATGGGCGGCAGCCAGGAACAAGGCCGTCGTGGCGGCACGGAAAACGTGGCGGGCATGGTTGCCTTTGGTAAAGCCGCAGAGTTGGCCAAAGAGAGTCTGCAGGAGCACGTGCCACGTATCCGCGAGTTGTGCGATCGGATGGAGGAGGGAATTTTAAGCAGCATCCCAGATGTCACGCGTAATGGGTCCAAGACAACTCGTGCGCCGAATACAAGCAACCTTTCCTTTGCTAACTGCGAGGCCGAAGCCATCCTGCTACTGCTTGACCGCGAGGGAATTTGCGCCAGCAGCGGCTCAGCGTGCACCACCGGCTCACTTGCGCCCTCACACGTCCTCACCGCCACGGGTCGCACACCGGAGCAGGCCATCGGCTCGGTACGACTGAGCCTCAGTAAATATACGACTGACGGTGAGGTGGATTACCTCCTGGATAAACTGCCGGCAATCATCGAGAAACTGCGCAGATCATCTCCCAAGACACCCGAGGCAGCCACACAGGAAGCCAGCCAATAATTTCCCTCCATCGTTTTACGACCGGCCAATGAGATCAAAGATTGGGATATTGACTAAATTGGCTGGGAATCATAGGCAAGTGTGATGAAGGCTTTTATCGCGGAGACCAAGAAGAAACGTCTGGCTGAGGCTGACCCCAATGAACTGAAAAACCTTATCGACTCAACCCGCCCCGAACACGTTAAAGCCCTTACTGAAATGCGGGCGACACTCGATACTTGGATTAGTGAAACAGGCGATATGGGCTGGCAAAAAGAGCCACCGGAAAAGATAGAGAAGTGCAGAGCGGTAATGTACGACTGGTTCGGTGCGCCTGAATGGCACCCTTATAAACCAAAACATTCCTCATCGGCCTTGGAAAAAATAAATCAAGGGCGGATCATTGAGGACTGATTTTAACCGCTTGGAACACCTGATTGGGTGAAGGAGAAAAATGAAAACTAAATGCACATTCTTGTTTTGTATAGGTTGCCTATTATTTTTGGGATGTGGGAAGAGACAGTCCGAGCAGGATGGTTCTTCGTCTGCATCTGTTTTAGGGCAAAAAAACCCTTTATTTAAAATGAAGGCCAAGAAGTTGGCTAAGGATCTGAAAGAGGAATTTAATAAAATTAAAGCCAAGGCGGAGGAGGG
>CAYUXV010000223.1:0-4827 GCA_964448875.1 uncultured Verrucomicrobiota bacterium | reverse complement strand
GCGTTTTTTCAGCACGCCCTTTAGTGAATGAAAAATCTCAGTAATGGCACGCAACCCTTCACTGAATGTGGGCAGGCCCTTGGGCATGATCATGAATTCCTGGAAATCAATCGGCGCGTCACTGTGGGCGCCGCCGTTGATGACGTTTGCCATTGGCACCGGCAATACCTTGGCATTGGGGCCGCCAATATAATTGTAGAGAGGTTGGCCGAGGGCATTTGCCCCAGCCTTTGCGGTGGCAAGTGATACAGCTAGGATGGCGTTTGCACCGAGCTTGGCCTTGGTGGGCGTACCGTCGAGGGTAAGCATGGTACGATCAACTTCCAGTTGGTCTGTGGCATCAAGGCCCAATAGGGCGTGGCGGATCTTGTTGTTGATGTTCTTGACCGCCTTCTGCACGCCTTTCCCGAGGTAACGTTTTTTGTCGCCATCGCGAAGTTCGATAGCTTCATTTTCGCCAGTGCTGGCACCACTGGGCACGGCCGCACGGCCGAGGGAGCCGTTTTCGAGAAACACGTCGGCTTCAACAGTGGGGTTGCCTCGAGAGTCGAGGATTTCACGCGCTTGTATGTCAACAATGGTCGTCATGATCAGAAATGGAGGGCGATGATAGGGCTGAAAGAGTTCGAGTCAAGCCAGTGCGTTGAGGTTTTGCCCGAAAGGGGCAACTCCCATGAACTGGTCGAATTGCATATATTGCCGCGCCGGGTGGCCGAGATCCTTCCATGGGCGTGAGACAAGCGTAGCGGAGATCGCATTGGGCTGTGTGTTTAATCGCATCACAGAGGGGGTGTTGGCCCAGCCCACACGGTCATCCACCGAGGCGGGCAACGCCTGTCCCATTGCTTGTCCCGGCCATCGGATGGTGCGGTAGCTCGCTGTCTGGTAGGCATGTACCGAGGGCCAATTTGATGTGATGGAAGCCACGCCGGAAGGATAGCGGCCGGCCGGCGAAAATCAATCGGCGGGTTTGTCGAGGTGCAGCTGTTTTTCCGAATGGGCGATGATGGTGGCCACCGTGGCATCACCGGTGACGTTCACCGCTGTGCGGCACATGTCGAGGATACGATCAACGCTGAGGATTAACAGGAAAGCGGGTACGGGCGAGACAGCGGCTTCTGCAGGCCAGACACCCTCAAGAATGACAATGAGCATCACCATTCCTGCTCCGGGTACAGCTGCAGTGCCGATGGAGGCGAGCACTGTCAGAAGAACGATATTTACTTGCGTGGCAAAACTGAATGGAACGTCCAGCATTACTTGGCCGATGAAAACGGTGGCAATGGCTTGATAGAGAGCAGTGCCATCCATATTGATGGTGGCACCCAGAGGGAGGACAAAGGACGAGGTTTCCTTTGAGATTCCAAGTTTCTCCTCACACCGCTTCATGGTTACCGGCAGCGTTGCACCGCTACTACTGCTTGAAAAGGCGAGCAATTGAGCGGGCCCCATACCGTTGAAGAATTGTTTCAATGACATCGGTGTGAGAATTTTTAATAGACCGAGGTATACGACGCAAAGGTGGACAAGCAGGCTTGCGACGACGCAAAGGCAATACCAGCCCAGCGTCTTGAACAGGTTGAAAATATTACTGGGATCATCCTTGGCCATGATGGTGATGGTGTCGGCGATGAGTGCAAATACCGCCGCGGGTGCGATGAGCATAATTATAAACACGATCTTGATGACCACTTCCTGCAATCCTTGGAACAAGGCAAAAACCGGCTTGCGCTTATCGGCGGGAACTTGTACCAGCGCAATGCCGATCAACAGGCTTACGAACACCACTTGCAGCATTTTCTTGTTGTCGCTAGCCGAACTCATGAAATTGTCCGGCACCATGTTTATGAGTGGAGCAAGGGGACCACTTTCTTTGGCTTTATTGGCATTCTTTACATTTTCCTTCAGCTTGTCCGTATCCATTTTGTCGGCGGAAAAATTCACATCGCCCGTCTCTTTTTTGCCTTGTTCCTGTAGTTTGGCTTTTTGTTCATCGGACATTTTAGCGCCGGGCTTGATGGCATTGACCATTAATAATCCGATAGTTACTGCCACCGCCGTGGTTGCGAGGTAGAGCGCGATGGTCTTGCCGCCCATGCGCGAAAGTTTTTTAAAATCGGATAGTGAGGCCACGCCGCACACTAGCGAGGTAAGCACCAAAGGCACGGCGATGAGTTTTAGGAGGTTTACGAAGATTTTGCCGATGGGTGCGATCCAATCAGAAGTAAAGCCACCCCAGCCTTGTTGCGCTGCTACAATGCCGAACAGCGCGCCAAGAGCCATGCCAATGAGAATCTGCCAGTGTAGTTGGCGGTACCAAGCCATGTATGCGTAGTCTACGCATTAAGCGGTGGGTTGCAGCAAAATTCCGAAAGTGATTGTCGACCTTTGCGTTTCTCGGCATTCTCACGCGTCTTTAGATGCAAACGGTTAACATAGGTCTCATCGGTGGCGGCACGGTTGGTGGCGGGGTGTTCAAGGCCCTGCGTCGAAATGGTGCGTTGATGGCATCGCGTCTTGATGTACGGCTGCGTGTGACTCGTGTGGCGGTAAGCAATGTGCGCAAAAAGCGTGCGGTAAAGTTTCCAGGAGGCGTACTCACCGGTGATTGGGAAGATGTGGTTGCTGACACCAAAATTGACATGGTGGCAGAGTTGATGGGTGGAACCACCACTGCGCGAAAGGTGGCTTTGGCTGCATTACGTGCCGGTAAGCCGGTGATTACGGCTAACAAGGCCTTGCTTGCATTTCATGGCGAACAGCTTTTTCGGACCTCGCGAAAACACGGAGCGAATCTTTATTACGAGGCCAGTGTGGCTGGCGGAATTCCAATCATCAAGATTCTCCGCGAAGGACTTTCGGGGAACCATATCACACGGCTGTACGGAATTTTAAACGGTACTTGCAATTACATTCTCTCTCGTATGGGAAGCGAGAGTGCGGAGTTTGCTGAAATGCTAGCTGAGGCTCAGCAAATGGGTTACGCGGAAGCTGAGCCAAGCTTGGATGTGGATGGCCACGACGCGGCGCACAAGGCGGGTATTCTTGCGTCATTGGCTCATGGTTTTTGGGTGAATCCAAAATCGGTCTATACGGAGGGGATTCGGAACATCACGCCGTTGGACTTGGAGTTTGCCGGGAAATTGGGATACGCCGTCAAGCTGTTGGGGATAGTAAAGGGGGATGGAGGTTCGCCTATTCACGTGAGCGTGTACCCGGCATTGATCCCTAGCGATCATGTATTGGCGAGCGTAAGTGGAGTATACAATGGTATTCTCGTGCGAGGAGATGTGGTGGGTGACACACTCTATTACGGACAAGGTGCCGGACAAGATGCGACGGCAAGTGCTGTGTTGAGCGATTTGGCTGATGCGGCACTGGATTTAAAGCACGGCACACCCGATCGTCGCCACGCCTTTGTGCCGCATGACACTAACGGAGCGGTGCTTTCTATCGACAACGTAAGTTGTTCGTTTTATCTGCGACTGAGCGTGGTGGACAGACCGGGCGTGCTGGCGCAGATTGCGTCCATACTCGCACGCGGACGCATTGGCATTTCCTCAGTTATCCAGCCCGAGGGACATCAAGGTGCAAGTGTGCCGTTGATTTTGATGATTCACGATGCCCCCAATGCAGCTATGCAAAAGGCTTTGGCGGCTATTCGGCGCCTGAAAGCTGTCAAGGGTGAGCCGGTGCTTTTAAGAGTGGAGGATTTCTCATGAGTATATCAGGACCAGATGCGCGCGGTTGGCGCGGAGTAATCAGAAAGTACAGGAAGCATTTGCCGGTGACAGATGATACGCCAGTGATATCGCTTCACGAGGGAAACACGCCGTTGATTCGTGTGCCAAATTTCGTGAAGACCATTGGCGGTTCTTTCGAGCTTTACTTGAAATGTGAGGGGCTTAACCCCACAGCGTCGTTCAAGGATCGCGGTATGACGGTAGCGGTGAGCATGGCGGCGGCGCGCGGCGCACAAATCATCATGTGCGCAAGCACAGGCAACACAAGTGCTTCGGCGGCGGCCTACTCGGCGAGGGCAGGGCTCAAGTGCGTGGTGCTTCTCCCGGAAGGAAAGATCGCATACGGTAAGTTAGCACAGGCTTTGATGTACGGCGCGCAGACACTCTCGGTGGAAGGCAATTTTGATGAAGCACTTGAGATCGTGCGTGAACTAGGCGAGGCGAATGAGGTGGAAGTGGTAAACAGCATCAATCCGAACCGATTGGAGGGACAGAAGACTGCGGCCTTTGAGATTTGCGATGCCTTGGGGGATGCGCCGGACTTTCATTTTCTGCCGGTCGGCAACGCTGGAAATATTACAGCCTACTGGAAGGGTTACACCGAGTATCAGGATGCAGGTGAAGCGGATACACATCCGCGTATGATGGGCTGGCAGGCGGCCGGGGCGGCACCTATCGCCGACGGAAAGCCGGTGGCGGATCCGGAGACTATCGCGACAGCCATACGTATTGGCAATCCGGCAAGTTGGAGAAGCGCAAAGGAAGCGGCGAGGGATTCTGGTGGGCGTATCGACAAGGTGACAGACGAAGAGATAGTTGCCGCCTATCAAATGCTTGCAAAGAGCGACGGGATTTTTGTGGAGCCGGCTTCGGCGGCTGCCTTGGCCGGTGTGATTCGCAGTCAAAACGAAGGAGCCATTCCCGCTGGTAGTCTTGTCGTCGCGAGCATGACTGGGCACGGACTTAAGGATCCTGATAATGCAATTGAAAATGCTGGCGTGAAACCCGTGACATTGTCGGCGGATTTGGATGCGGTGAAAGCCGCGATTGGCATGTGATTCTATGGCTTTGATTGTCCAGAAAT
>CAYUXV010000222.1:0-3146 GCA_964448875.1 uncultured Verrucomicrobiota bacterium | reverse complement strand
CGGAAACATACAGCCCGCGAATGTCGTCCTCACTCAAGGCACGGTTATAAACGCGAACCTCGTCGATCTCACCCTTCCAGTGCTGTTGAGCGAAGGTTCCAGCCAAGGAGGAACCAATCGTAAGCGTGTCCAAGGCACCGACAGGCCCACCCGCAACGGAAGTATCGCTCTCCATCAAGGCAGCGTTCTGGTAAATCTTGTACTGGGTGCCGTCATAAACCGCGGCAACAAACGTCCATTCATTGAGAGGCAGTATCCCACTCAAAACACCATTTGGACTGTCGCTATTTACATAAAATTCCGCCTTCCCCTTATCCGCCCCCTTATCCGCCCCATTCCCAAGTAAGGCCAAGGCACGCGTTGCACTACTCTGAGTAGCCGAGAAAATGAACGGGGAATTCAGATGATTAAAATCAGTCGGCTTGACCCATGCAGAGATGGTTACATCCAGGTTCAACCCCAGTGCGTTTGACACGGTGATATCCACACGGTCATCCACACCATCAAAAATGCATGAGCGGTTAGCTTTTCCATGCCGGTCGGCAGAGAGAGTGGCTCCATTGAGTGTGCCGTGATTATTCTTGCCGCTTGCGTCCCTGGCATTCCCGTTAAACGGATAATAGGCGACCAAACCTGAGGCGGTTCCATTGTTGTTCGCCGCCACGGGCTTGAGGTTCTGGAATGTCACTTGAAATGGCTGTGCACCAACATCAGCAACCTCGCCGTCGTGCCGGATGAATTCCAGTTCATCAATCTTATTAGCCTTTGGGTAGGGGCCTCGACCAATGGTGCGGGCCGGAGCGTTCACCGGTCGAATATTTCGATAAGGAAAGGACATCCCCGAGGTGCCAGCAGGGTTCAATGTATCTGCGGCAAGTAGGCAGACAACGTCCGCACGCACATCCTTGCCCGGCCCCATCCCGTACACGAGGGGATCTATTGTGTCACCCTCCTGCCCGTGCAACACAGGGTAACGAGCCATCCAGCGTGTTTCATTGGGATTCCCAATGAAGCTCACGCCATCATAGTCGGTGCCATTCAGGTCCATCCGCATGCCAATGGGGCTATTGTGGGGGGTCGGGTTTGGGGTTATGCCATCGGCCAGAAATCTCCCATTGAACGAGGTGCCCCATCGGCCAATTTCAAAAGTAATGGTGCCATTGGCGTGCTGTATACTTGAGCCTGCAGGAACTTGGAAGCCACTCCATGGGGGAGGCCTTTCATGACCACCGCGATCGTAACGATATAACCTGACATCATGCGATTTGTCGCCTGCAAGTGAGGTTCCCCATCCGGGAATGTTTCTGGGAATAGCCGAGGTCTGTATGGTTTCTATCGAATCAAATCGATCCACCGGCCCAATCTTGTGGCCGTTGGAATGACCGGTGTGGTGGTACATGTTTGGCAATGTGGCATGAGGCTCAAGCCGCCACACAGTCCCCTCAGGCACATTTTCCATGGGCGGGTAAACATTGTTGCCACCACCACCACCCGTGCCTGCAGCTTGGGAGTCGTGAAATCCCCAAATATTGGCACCCTGAGGATGGGGAGGGTCACCTGTAGGACTCCAGTATTGGGCACCGTACAACAAGCTGTTGCGGCGATCATCCAGCCAGCTAAGGTAGCTTACAAAAGTCCTAGTGTTGTTGCTGCTGTTACCGGGCTCCGCGTAAGTAGGTAGATAAATACCGACCCAAGCAGTGCTTAAGTTAAATTGGTTCACGGGTGGATTTATTCCAGGTGCATCCGGTCTTTGTGGTGCTTGTACCTCAGTCCAGTGAGGCGCATTGTTCGGGTATTGATTGAGGAGACTTGCGGACATTGGGGTCGAGATTTCCACTGTGTTGTTCCCACCTCCACCCCATGCGCGACCCTTCGCCAAAGTACAGTTGCCCGCCTGACGCACCGCAAGGTTGATGCCGCAGGATGTGTAGATGCCATTTAGCGAATCGAGCAGCAAATCCACGCGTGCCTGTAACAGTGTGTGATTGCCGCCCAATGCAGTAAGCAACGGTGTTTCGTAAAGGAAGAGGACATCAATGAATTCAACATCAGCCGACCGCAAGGAGATGGGACCACCGCGTGTCGGCCTATCAACGGTCTGTCGCTTCGTGGCTCCACCGCTGGTTTGGCGCATGCGCCATCTGTTTGCAGCAAGCACCGGGGGCAAATTCAATGAAGCCAGCATAAGAGGCGGCGCAGGCAAAGGTGTATCCGGAGGCACTACACTAGATTGGGGAATCGCCGGTGCCGCAGCAACCGGGGGCTTGCAGTCGCTGCAAGCTTCGGATTGCTGTTCGAGCAACTGCCGCGCACCGTCGTTGCGCTTGGCAAGTTGGCGGGCAAGCGCATTGGCTGCGCCGCGAGAGACACTTGAAACCTTGCGTCCATCTGCAGGTGAATTCAAAGCCTCCTGATCCGGCTTGTCTTTGGAGGGCCGAACAATATCGACAGCCGACTGACATGTGCCACATGCCCCACCTTTCGTGGGATCGATTTCCACAATGACATATTTATTACCCTCAGGGTCACCCTTTTCACAGCTGATCAGGACTTGGCGTGCGTCAGGCAATACTACCAAACCCATCATCACGTCCTTGTGCCGCGACATGACGAACATGGATTCTGGGTTCTCATCGATGAAACCGTATGCCGCCTGATCACCGTTCCAGTGGGTAACGTTGTCAGTGATGAGCGCGGTAACTTCCAGATCGGGGAAAAGGTTTAACACCACCTCCTTCGGTTTCCCGTCGGTCAGCGAAAGCTGCATCAAGCCATCAAGGTCAAGTCGCACCCAGCGTGACCGTTTGGCAATGCCTTTGTCGAAGAATGTCGCAGGTGCCTCCTCCGCAGGGAGGTCACGGAATAGTACTGCCAACTGCTGCTCTTTTTGCTCTTGCTTAAAGCGCAACAAAGACACGAGAACACCCGCCAGCACCAGCAGCACCAGCAGCGCGATGTACATCCGCTTTCTTTTCATTCCCAAATATTTAGGTCGACCGTTGTTTGACTGGAAAAACTAGGGGTTTACTCCCGTCAAAGCAATGACGGACGAACTGTTTCGATGGTTACTTGTCCACACCTTTTATATAGGCAGATAATGGAACTTTTTTAGGTGAAATAGCGGGAGTGACGAGACTCGAACT
>CAYUXV010000221.1:0-12263 GCA_964448875.1 uncultured Verrucomicrobiota bacterium | reverse complement strand
TGGATTAGCCGAGCCCTGGAAGCGCAGGGTCTTGCGGTGGAGGAAAAACGGGACAAGGAAGGCTACGGTAATCTTGTTTCACACGAGCTACTCTTTTCTGCAGCCGAAAGTAAGCGGACGATTGATGTAGCCGCCCGTCTCTGGCGCATCACTCCCAAGGCCCTTGCCAACCTGTTGCGGGGTGCGCGGATGGTCTCTAATCCTTTCGACTTGGAGAAGCCTCACGGCAATTTCCGCGACTTCAAAGGGAAATATCATTTCAACTCACTCATGGCTGAGCAGATCACGGAACTAGCCATTGCCCACTCCGATAAAGAGGCCAAGAACGCCCGCAAGATGATCGTTGTTTTGCGGGGCAAGGGGAGCACCATCGACGAAGCAAACCGGGAGGCAATCAAGCGGCTCTACAATACTGTGCTGCGCCGGTCACCCGCGGAGAAAGAGATGGAGTCACTGATGGCTCTACTCAAGAAGGTGGATGCCGAGCTGGGAATTCCGCGTGGTCTTCAGGCTGCCTATGCCGCAATTATATTGCAGCCGGAAACCTTATTTCGCTTCGAGGGCACGGACGGAGTCAGTGATTCAAAACTGGTGAGTCTTTCCCGTCGTGAGCTGGCCATTTCGCTTTCCTACGCCCTGACGGACCTGCCGTTGGATGGCAATATGCTGCGGGCATTTGAGAATCAGAAAATGCCTGTTCGCGATATTATCCGTGCTGAAATTGGTCGTTTGTTCGAAGATGAAAAACGACCTTACGCCAGAAATCGTCTACTTCAGTTCTTTCAGGAATATTTTGATTACCAGAAGGCTGAGGATGTATTCAAAGATCAGATTAAAGGTCATAAACATTGGGCGCCGGCATTGGTGTATGATCTGGATGCGCTGATCATGCATACGCTCAAAAAAGATAAGCAGGTTTTCAAGACCTTGTTGACCACCTCTGAATATTTAATTTTTGTTAATAGCCACCGCGATCACGGGAATCCGCTTGTTTACAATCTGCCACCGGACTGGAAACCAACACCCAAGCCGGTGCGTTTTCCCAAGAATCAGCGGATGGGGGTGCTGACCCACCCGGCGTGGTTGGTGGCTCACTCTGGAAACTTTGATAATGATCCTATTCGGCGTGGTCATTGGATTCGCTATAAACTTTTAGGTGGCAACGTTCCGGATATTCCCATCAATGTGGATGCCAAGCTGCCCGATGATAAAACGAAGACCCTGCGCGAACGTATGCATGTGACTCGGGCCGAGACTTGCTATAAATGTCACAGCAAGATGAACCCATTGGGTTTGCCCTTCGAATTATACGATCACTATGGCCGCTTTCGGTTTAATGAATTGGAGAAGCCGGTCGACACTACTAGTAAAATCTTTAATACTGGAATTCCCGGTATGGATGGAGACATAAAGAATCCTTTCGAGTTGATCGAGCGCCTAGCCAACTCCACGCACTGTGAGCAGGTTTTTACCCGCTACATCTTCCGGTTTTTTATGGGCCGAAATGAAACTCTGGGCGACGCCAGAACTTTACAGGAAGCCCACAAAGCTTACGTCGAGAATGATGGCAGCATGAAGGCGTTGGTAGTTTCGCTGCTCAGTTCCGATTCGTTTATCTACCGGGCCAAAAAAGATATCTCCAATCCCTGAGAATCCAAAAGTCGTCTCAGTGCCTAGGTACGAACAATGCGTTCGCCGGATGCAATGAGTTTGGTCATCCAGCTATCGACGATTTGAGGGTTTGTCGGCGCAGCTGATACGCCCGGGGGCAGTTCTCCATCCAATACCGCCTCGACGGCAATACTGACTGTCTTTGAAACGAGACGTGCCATGGCACTGCCCGTTGCGTTGCCGTGTTCGTCGAGTGCGTAGGTGCCGCTCCAAACAGGTTGACCATCGCTGGTTGCCGTCATCTCTACATGCAGGATGACACGGTCAGGCTCGTCCGGATCATAGGCATACTCCTTCCATAACGAGTCACTCAATAATTTAAGCTCATTCTCGTCGGTGGCGCTGTCCTCGACTACGGCAAAGATATCTTGCCAAGCTTCAGCCCAGCCGTTCAGGCGCAGCGTGCCGCGAACAAATGTCTGTAGGTTGAATTCGGGATTGAAACCATATTGTTTTGCAAATGGAATGGAATCACGGTTTGGGTATGCCTGGAATGTTTCTTCGCCGCCGGGCAGGTTCACGGCGTAAGAGGAGAGTGCTTTCCAAGGCTTGTCAGTTGTCGTCTCTCCTCCGTTCTTGATCCAACGCGCCGGTGTTTTCAGGGCTCTGAGTACACCCAGCGGAGACCAGCTAAATTTGTAACGGAAATCATTCGGCTGGCTTGGAAAACCACCGCAATAAGAGTGAAAGCGATGCCTGTGAGCAGGGTTCATGACGCCCGACGAATGGTAGTCAGCCATCAACGCATGAGCCATTAAATGGTCGATGCCCGGGTCGAGCCCCACCTCGTTCACAAACCGGAGACCATTCGCTTTGGCTTCGGTGTCCAACGCTTGCATTGTTGGAGAGACATAGCTGCTGGAAACAAAATGCGAACCGCGTTGCAGGCACAGATCGGCAACCCTCGAGTGAAGATCGGCCGGCAACATCGAGACAACGACGTCGCCGGGTTGAACCGTCTTCGTCAATTCAGCCCAGTCCAGCTCCCGTGTCTGGCCAGGACTGTCATCAAGTGCGATCTGGGCTTTGAACAAGGTCCGATTCCAGAGAATTAAGGGGCGGCCGGATGCAGCAAGCCGGCGTATGCCGGGGACAGAGGAGAGACCTGCTCCAAGCCAATGTATCGTGGGCATAGAAATGATTTCTTTTTCGTGGTTTTGTTTAAAGTTCCTTAAGCATCTGCTCATACTTGCGCCGGGCACACGCCCAGACACCCTCTTTGTCGGCCTTCAACTTGAGTAGGTGGGGCAGCAATTGGTTTGAGAAATCTTCCGAGCTTTCTTTCGGCAGCAACGATGGCAAGTGATCAATGGCAATGAGGTAGAGAGGGTTTTCACCCTCACCCACCGGCTGTAGGGGGTTGGCAAAAGTTGTGCAGTGGTTGTAAATGGGGAGCGGATTCAGGTCGCCGGCCGGATCGCAACTTACGTCACAGATGATAGACAGCCGCCGGGAGCGAGCCAGCAACTCATGCGTCAGAAATGGCGGTATCGGTTTCGATACAAAGACGCAGTTAATGAAAATGTCATATTCCAGGATCTGTTCAAAAGGACCGCCATCCCGAGTTTCCTCCAAGTCCCAAAGCGTGAGGTCGACATCCAGTTCACGGAACAATTCAGCGGCACCTTTGCCACAGCGGCCACCCGCACCGATGACGATCACTCGTGGCACAGCAGGACAGCTGCTTAGTTGATGATGGCAACGTTCGACAAGGGTCCGCTTGTCCGGAAAGGCTGTTAACGGCGCGAGGTCAGGAAGTTTCTCAGAATGCCGAACACTCCAAGCCAAACTCGCAACGGCGGCACCGGCAAAACCAGCCCAATGCCCGAAGGCGGCTACACGGTGTCCGGCCGAATCCACCAAATACTCGAGATCATACAGTACGCCGCCGCCCTGCTGGAAACGCAACAAGAGTTCCTGCGAACCCGCCTGTCCCTTGAATGCGTGAGCAAAGTAGATGTGCTGGTTGTGCAGTGACCGAGTTGACTCAGGCAGTTCTTTCAGTCCGAGAATATAGGCATGTATTGGTGCCGACTCCCAGGAGCCTGCCGTAACCAGTGAACAGTCTGCCGAAGCATAGTCGTTGTCAAAATACGTCCGGTCTTCGCTGCGCTCGACGATCACATTGGTGCCCGCATCTATCAGGGAAGCGGCGGCGGTTGGCGTCAGCGGAGTTCGTCGTTCAAATGCTTTACCTTCGGCGCGCAGCCAGATTGTGGGTTGTTTTGACACGTTGGATTCAATTATCGGGCAAGGTGGCGAGGACTGCATCCAGCGTGGTCAACAGGTGATCGGCGTTCGCTATGGAAAACGGCATTGGTGGTCGAATCTTGAGAACGTTGTGCATCGGGCCATCGGTACCTAGCAGAATGCCACGCTCGGCCATGCGATTAATGACAAAATCCGATTCGGTGGATGCAGGTTCGAGAGTGTCACGATTGCGGACGAGTTCCACTCCAAGGAATAGGCCTGCACCACGGACGTCACCAATGACTTGGTATCGGTCATGCAGAGTACGCAGACCATCAAGCAGATGATTGCCCACCTCGAGGGCATGTGCCTGCAGTCCCTCTTCCTGGACAATCTTGAGAACCGTTAAACCGACGGCACACGATACGGTATTGCCGCCGAACGTGCTAAAAAATTCCATACCGTTGTCAAAGGAACCCGCGATCTCAGGCGTGGTGATGACCGCGGCAATCGGGTGACCGTTACCAATGGGTTTTCCCAACACGACGATGTCCGGTGTCATTCCATGTGCCTCAAAGGCGTAAAAATGTGATCCGGTGCGGCCATATCCCGTTTGCACCTCGTCAGCAATGCACAACCCGCCAGCTGTGCGTACATGCGCATAGGCAGCCTCCAGATACCCATCGGGTAACATGATTTGCCCGCCTACACTCGGGCAGGACTCGGCGATGAAGCCGCCAATCCTGGCATCGGCGCGCGCGATTTTCTCTGCAACGAATTCCGCGTATTTCGGGCCAGCATCCGGGACGCCTTGCTGATAAGGACCGCGATAGGTATCTGGAATCGGCACGGTGTACACCCAATTAGGTGCCCCTGTTCCGCCGTGAGCATCATGCTTGTACGGACTGATGTCGATCAGCGAAGTTGTGTGGCCGTGATAAGCGTGTTCCAGTACGATTATCCCTCGGCGTCCGGTATGCGCTCGAACAAGGCGCAATGCCAATTCGTTTGCCTCGCTCGCCGAGTTGACGAAGTAACAGACACTGAGAGCCTCCGGTAGCGTCGATGTCAGGCGCTCGGCGTAATTGGTCAGGTTGCCGTGTAAGTAGCGCGTATTGGTGTTCAGCAGGCGCATTTGATGATTTGCTGCTTCCACCACCTTCGGATGGCAGTGCCCGACGTGAGGCACGTTGTTGTACGCATCGAGGTAGGTGCGGCCGGTGTCATCATAAAGGTACTGTCCCTTGCCTCGGATAATTTGAAGCGGGCGGTTATAGCCTACACTAACATTTCGTCCCACTAGCTTGCGACGCGCGGCAAGTGTGGCGTCCCCATTCGAACGTGACTCCGGAAAGGCCGATGAGGGAAGACCAATGAGCAGATTGGGATCTGGGCAGAATGATGTCCAAACTGCACGTTGACTGGCGCGGCAAACCCCCGGAAAGGCATCGCCCAAGTCGAGCAGATCAGTGATGACTTGAAGGTGCAGATGGGTGGGCCAATCACCGTTGACCTTACGTGTGCCAACGGTGGCAAATACCTGTCCCTTCTCAATCGATTGTTCTAGCTCGAGATCATGCAATGATTCGCGGCTGAGATGCCCATACAGCGTGTAGAACACAAGGTCGTCCACCTCATGGCGCAGAACAACCACTGGCCCATAATCCTGCGCGCGTGTACGATCTGCAAACGCGTGGACCACGCCGGCTAGAGGCGCATGCACGGGCGTCTGCGCCGCGATAAACAGATCCATGCCAAGATGGACCGTGCGCCGCTCTTCAGTGGGGCAAGAGTCAGCAAATGCCGCGTCGGTATAGATTAGGCGCACTTCATTATAGCGGCCAACGGCAACCTCTGTGCCTGCCTCAGCCATTGATTCAGTCGACAAATCCACCTCAGTGTCCTCGGCAGTTGGATCGACCGGCAAGGCTGGATTGTAGGGACTAAGGTCAAGAATCGGAGGTGATACAGACTTCAAATCGATTGGCAGAATTGGTGCGACAATGTCCCGGCTCGCACCGAGCCAATGCCCAACCGCCACGGCAGCAGGATTTGGCACTAAACCGCAGGCGTAGCGGAATGTTGCTTCGGCAAATCGAGGATGGATGTCGAGCAACCGCTGAAGAGTTCGGTAGATTGGTTGCTGGCTTATACTTAGGTAGGAGTCGTCGGGTCGCTGTTGCTGTTGTACCGCAGCCATACAGGCACTGACTGCCAGTCGCCCACATGCCATGGGGAAAACCACGGCCAATTCATCATCACCCAGCGGTAGGACGTCGTGATACCCTTCGACGACGTGCGTTGCATCCAGCAGGGGATCTGTCTTGTCGAGCATGGCGTAGGCGGTTGCTATTGCCAGGCCTGCCACCGTATAGGTATGAACCATATCCCCGAAATCGATCAATCCGGCGACCTGCTGCTGATCGAGAGCAGGGCGCTGGACAATGACATTATAGTCATTGGCATCATTGTGGATGACACTTTGCCCGAGGTGCGGCAGGCGAGGCACAACGCATTCGGAAAGATTTGTCCGTACGGCTTCAATTTGATGGCGCATTCTCAAATCTTCAACCTGATCAACATAACGGTCGATTACTGCCGGCGCGTTGCGAAGATCCCACGGAAAATCCACACGATGAACTGCCACGTGATCAAAGTCTTTGAGAGCGCTGTCCACCTTGCCGACGCAGGCACCCAAATTACGCAACAGCTCAGGACCCTGCCATTTGCAACGCGCCAGCACTTCACCAGGAAGCCAGGTAAAAAGTCGCGCGGCATAGGTCAATCCGTTTACATCGATATCGGAGAAATCAGCTCCTGATCGGGTCTTAATTAATTTCGGACAAAAGGTGACATGTTGCTGTTGCAGTCTAGCCATTACTTGATTTTGAGCTTCGAGAAGTGCCCGGTCTTCCTCGCCGTTGGCGATCTTCAAGACAAACGCTCGCCCATCTTCAGCGCAAAGCTTGAAATTTTGATCACGCTCGCTCGGCATTACTTCAGCCGTGACCATCAAGCCGTACTCATTACGAGCAATCCTACAGGCCTGATCACAACTCAAATTGGGTGACTGGGTAATCATCGACATCATGAGGCGTTACAGGATGGAGAACTACTAGGAAGTTGCTATTGGCATCGTCCACAAAAGGTACGTTGAAAGACAACGTCGTCCAAGGAATTACACCACAAATGGTAATGGAGAGAGCGAGGTAATCTAATATTACAAAACGTTAGGGTCGTAAACTCGTTTGGCATAACGGCCAATCAAGGCAATGAGGCTCAGGCTTTTAGTGACAGCACCGGCATGTTGGCTGAGCTTTAAGGCTAAGAAGTCATCAAATGGGTAAACGTATTTCTGGTTTAAGCTGGAGGGTGTCGGTACAGTTTGTATTTCCGATGAATAAATTTTATCTGGTTCTATTGATTCCATCGATGGTGTTTGCCGCCGCGAAAAAACCCAATATCGTCCTTATCTTGGCCGACGATCTGGGGATTGGAGATATCGGTTGTTACGGTGAAAAGCGTTGTCTGATTGATACACCTAACATTGATGCATTGGCCGAAGGAGGCTTACGATTTACGGATGCTCATCCCAATGCTTCAGTTTGCGGGCCTACGCGCCGGGCAATCATGACGGGTCGCTATCCGTGGCGGTTCGGTGCCACGGTGAACAATGGGCCGTGGGGATTTTGCGGTCCTCGGCCTAATACAGAGAAGTCTACTTTGGGTAAGTTACTTAAAAAATCTGGGTACCAAACCGGGTATGTGGGTAAATGGCATCTAGGGACAACCATGGTCACCAAGGATGGAAAAAAACAGGGCCTCACCAATGTGGATTTCAAGAAACCGCTCATCTACGGACCAGTACAGTTTGGGTTTGATTATAGTTTTATTTTGCCGGGGTCACTGGATATGTATCCCTACGCCTACGCCCGCAACAATGTCTGGCAAGGGGAAATCACCGTTCAAAAAGGTTGGAGTGCCTTCAATCGGGTTGGTCCGGCGGAAAAAAAATTTCAGGATCATGAAGTGTTGGAAACATTCTACACAGAAGCCGAAACGTTTATCGGAAAACAAAAGAAGGACAACCCCTTCTTTTTATTTCTGTCACTAACCGCACCCCATACACCGACGAGTCCCGGAGTAAAATGGCGCGGTAAAAGTAAGCTGGGTGTTTATGGCGATTTTGTCATGGAAGTGGACCACTCTGTTGAGAGGGTTATGAATGCCTTGAAAGCAGGAGGCTTGGAGCAAAATACACTGATCTTGTTTTCTTCCGACCACGGACCGGCTCCTTATGCGGGAAACATCCTGAAAGCGACCCCTGCACAGATGCATCAACTTGAAGCCCAGGGTCATCACCCTAGTGGACCTCATCGGGGTTATAAATTTTCTGTCTACGAAGGTGGCTTGCGGGTGCCACTGATTGCCCGTTGGCCAGGAGTGATCGCTGAGGGGCAAACCTGTGATGCTCTCGTCGGCCTAAACGATTTCATGGCGACCTTTGCTGAACTAACAGAAGTAAAGCTTTCTGATAACCAGGCACCCGATTCGATCAGCTTTACCAAGCTACTGCGCCAGCCCAAAGCTGAGGGAACACGTCAAAATCTAGTAATGCAATCAGTGGTTTCCTTTGCTGTGCGCGATGGAAACTGGAAGCTTTGCCTGTGTCCGGGGGCTGGCACTCCTGCGGGCCAAAACTACGCCAAAGGCAATGACCCTTCACCCGACGTAGCCTGGCGCAAAGCGATGGGCAGGTTTGATGGCAATCTCAAAGAGAAAGATCTGCTTAGGGCGCCTTTTGTTCAGTTGTTTGACCTCGCAAATGATCCACATGAAGACAAAAACCTTGCAGCAAAGCATCCAGACCGCGTCTCGAAAATGGTCGCACTGCTAAAAAGACAGATTGGAAACGGCCGCAGTACACCCGGCCCAAAATTGAAAAACGATAAAAACATCAGGATTATTTACATTAAGGACAGACGCCTTCCTGCCTTTGTCCGCAACCGATTTACACCCTCACGCTAAAAATAATAATGAAGACGCTCATGAGTTTACATTATCAGTAATGATGTGAGAAAATGGAGGGTTTCGATTTGAGCGACGTCTAACCCGGTGTCTTGCCAGTTTTTGTTGTTGGAGCGAGGGCAAGAGACAATTCTTGATCAGGTGAAGAATTGAGAGCTAAAGAGAAGTGAATCAAAAACTAATCATAATAACGACAGCCTTATTAATGGTGTGTTGTGCTAAGAATGACATCACCTTGCTTAACAAGGGTGAAAAAGATTGGAAGGATATTGAGGTTTCGGCCAGCGGGAAGGTTTTTGAGATTGAGAAGCTTAAGGGTGGAGCGAGCCGAGCTTTGCTCTTTAAAGGCAAAAAAGAGGATGGGGGGAAAGTGAGCGCGAAACTGGATGGTAACGTTTATCAGGCTGAATTTGGTTACTTTACCCCGAACATGCCCGTCACTGCCATGATCTACTTTGAGGATAATGGTACGATATCGACGGAAGTTGTGCCTTGAGGATTATAAAATGGAACCAAAAAGTATTTTGTGCGCTTCAATGGCTGGTTGGCTTTTGACACGAAAACTGGTTATCTCTATATCCACACATTTACTGTGTGATCTATAGCATGCAGGCATGAACAAACGAATGGCCGCAGTTCTTTTAACGAAATGTACAGCTGTATTTATCTGTGGTGCTATTGTATTCGGCACGGTTGGTCTTCAGGCCGCCAAGGTGCCGATGAGTCAAAAAGAGCTGGAAAAGGAGTCGAGCCATATCGTCTCGGGCAAGGTTGTTTTCGTGAATACGAAGGTGCAAAAGTCCAAGGTTGAGCGGGCCTTTGGCATTCATCGTGACAGGGTGTACACCATTAAGCTAAAGGTAGCATCGATCTCGAAGGGAACTGGGGTGAAAGTGGGTCAGGAAATCTCGATTGGGGCTTGGCAGCCCTCAACCCGCATCCCTCCCTTGCCCGGCCTGCAGGGTCATGAACCGATTCCCGAGAAGGGAGACACGGTGAGGATGTACCTGTTAAAAAACAAAAAATCGAAAGCCTACGAACCGCTGCTTCCAAACGGAATTGAAATCATAAAGAGAGCCAAGAAAACAAAATGAAAAATATAGTATTTAGTCTATTCACCTTAACCCTCGCCAGTTCTTCTCATGGAATTGAACGTGATTATGTGCCTCGCGCCGTTCTAACGAAAGAACAGGAGAAAACCGTACTCGAGCTCGCAAAAAAAGCGGGCATTAAGAAAGTCATTAAAATCTCTTCCCACAATATGTTTCCTTCACCTTTCCGTGGTTTGCGTGTGCAGGGTGTTGAGCAAATCAAGGGTCGTGAAGTGTCCTATCAGGTATTAAGTATAAGCCATGGTGCATGGTTGCAGCCCGGAGCCAAGCCTCGGAAAGGTCAGATCCAGATGGGCAGTTTCTGGGCGGGTAAACCCTATACACGTAAACAAACCATTCTCAAGATTGGGAAGAAGGAGTATCGCACTGGATCAATACAGGGAATCACTATTAAAGAATGTGAAACCATTCTGCGCCAATTGATATCAGAAGACTATAATCTAGGACCGCGAGTAAATGAGAAAACCCTTAAACAGGTCGATTGGACCAAGCCTAGCCGCTTTTCCAAACGAGGTGAATCCATCTCGGTTGGTTTTCTCCATAAGGGTGGCCCGGGCAGTGGATTCTTTGATCTGCAGATCAAGCAAGCCGGCAATGTGTTGACCATTAACCAAATGTTTCAGGCGGTTCCCTAGTTGAATCTTTGAGATATGTGTTGATGGTTAAAGTAGGAGCATTCTTGGTTGCGCTCTTCCTGGGGTTCGCGCCACAGGTCTCGGCCAATGGGTCGCCAAATGTGATCTTCTTTGCCATTGATGATTTGTGTGATTGGGTCGGGGCAATGGGACACACCCAGGCAAAGACGCCCAACATGGACGCACTGGCTCAAGGAGGGGTTTCATTCAATAACGCCCATTGTCCCGGGGTATTTTGTGCTCCTTCCCGAAGTGCGATTTTTACCGGACGGTATGCGTCAACGACAGGGTGCTACCGAACTGAAATTTACTTCCATAACCATCCTGAGTTGCGCCCACTGCAGGTTAGTTTTGCTAAGGCGGGATATGCGACCTATGGAGCCGGCAAGCTCTTTCATCATCAGGCGGGTTACATTGATCATCGCGGTTGGACTGAGTTCTTTCTTCGAAACAAGGCGGCCATGCGTGAAGGTTGGCCGTGGGTTTCGTGGTGCAAGGACACTCCCTTGCCTGATCCGTTCCCGAATAGCATCTACAACCGTGTGCAGCACATCACTGGGGGGTTGCTCCTCGAATGGGGGGCGATTCCCAATGAGCGCGAAAAAGATATGGCTGATACCAAGCGGGTGAATTGGGCCTGTGATATTCTTAATCAAAAGCATGAAAAGCCTTTTTTCCTCGCTGTCGGCCTTTATGCGCCGCACTTCCCAAATTATGCGCCAAAGAAATATTTTGATTTGTACGATGCGAAGAAAATCAAGGCCCCTCCCTACAAGGAAGATGATCTCGATGATTTGCCGCCCTTGGTGAAGCGTCGTAAAATCAATCGTAGACGCCAGCACCATGACCGGTTGGTGGCGTTGGATGGAGTTGAACAGGCCATTCATGGCTATCTCGCTGCTGTTTCCTATGCCGATGCGAAGCTGGGCCGCGTCCTTAAGGCACTAGAGCAAAGCCCTTATGCGGACAACACAGTCGTTGTCCTTTGGAGTGATCATGGCTTTCACCATGGCGAGAAGGGAGATTGGGGTAAACATACCCTTTGGGAACGCACTTCCAACGTCCCTTTCATTTGGTCGGGGTCGGGTGTGGCATCGGGAAAAAAGATCGATGCAACCGTTAGTCTGATTGATATGTATCCGACATTTGTCGAGATGTGCGGCTTGCCGTCCGTTGAGGGATTGGAAGGGAAGTCCCTAGCAGGCATGTTGCGCACGCCGGCAAAGGCGACCGACCGTGACGTTTATTTGCCGTATCTGGATCCCGGCGGCTATGCGATTATCAACCAGAAATGGCGCTACATCCATTACAGTGATGACACCGAAGAACTTTACGATGTGCAGAATGACCCGCACGAGTGGAATAATCTTGCGGGCGATATGAAATGGGCAAAAGTGAAACAGAAGCTAAAAGCCAGCGCCCCAAAGTCATTTGCTCCGGCTGGGATCTCAAGAAATCGCCTCAGGCTAATAAATGAAGCTGAGAGTTACCGATGGGAGCTAAAGAAGCGGCATCCGCGCAAGAAGTAGAATTTTTATCTGAATAGAATAATGGCGAACCTAAAATATATTACGGGATTTTTACTGGCACTCACCCTTGGGTTAAGTCTGGAGATTTCGGCAAAAGA
>CAYUXV010000220.1:0-8759 GCA_964448875.1 uncultured Verrucomicrobiota bacterium | reverse complement strand
GGGCATGGCCCTTTCAAGCCGACCAACCACAGTAAGGGAGACCTTATTTTGAATGGTGTTTCTAAAAACCGGTTTGGGAATCGCAAATCGTTGCTGGTAGGGTTCGATAATTTCCGGCGAGACGTGGACACCAATGGTTATCTTGCCGGAATGGACGCCTTCACGCAGCAGGCATTGGGAGTGCTTACCAGCAGCAAGATGGCGGATGCGCTAAACTTGGAGAAAGAAGATCCAAAAATTCTAGAGAGGTATGGCAAAGGGGATTCGAAAAATTTTGGGGACGGTGCGCCGCGTAACAACACGCATTTTTTAATGGCGCGACGCCTTGTTGAGGCAGGTGCCCGGGTAGTGACGTTGAATTTTGGCCGATGGGACTTCCACAGTAAAATTTATGATGCCAAGAGCGGCGTGAACGGGCATGCGCCTATTTTTGACCAAGGTCTCGCGGCGTTGATTCAGGATTTGCACGAACGAGGGCTGGACAAGGACGTTGCTGTGGTGGCTTGGGGCGAGTTTGGCCGAACCCCAAAGATTAACAAGAACGCCGGTCGGGACCATTGGCCGAACGTGAGCTGCGCGTTTGTGAGCGGTGGCGGCATGCGCCACGGTCAAATGATAGGCGCGAGTGATAAACATGCAGCAGAGCCGACCGAGCGCCCGGTGCATATGGGCGAGGTACACGCTACGCTTTACTCCCATATGGGAATTGACCCGAACGTCTCCACCTTGTCCGACCTCACCGGCCGGCCGCAATATTTGGTTGATGGCTGGAAGCCGATAAAGGAACTGATGTGAAGAATTTGGCATAATGGTGCGTCAAAAAGTACACACAAAAGCAGGGTTTTTTGTGTTTGGTTGCAACGAGTGCGTGTTTTTGTGTAAACTGTTTTAAATCACAAGCTTATGAAGAAAACTTGGACTTTAATGGCAATTGGGCTGGTCGTGGGCGCATTGACCGCGGCTGGCAAGCCGAGTGCACTCGACTTAACCGCGCAAACGGGGAAAGGGGCGAAGGCGTTTTCACTGAAGGGCAAACACAGTCGACAACAACTCGTCGCCACCACTACGGATACAGGCAAACAAGTCGATGTGAGCCGAAAAGTGAAATATTCCGCCACGCCGGCGATGGTGGTTACAATCGATGCCAATGGTATGGTCACGCCATTGGGCGATGGCGAGGCGACCATCACCGCGACTTACACCGGCGGGCTTACGGCGACTGTTAAAGTGAAAGTACTCGAGTTTGACGTGGTTCAGCCAATTAATTTTGCAAATGAAATTTCGCCCATCTTTACCAAGGCCGGCTGCAATTCAGGCGGTTGCCACGGCAAAAGCGGCGGCCAGAATGGCTTCAGACTCTCGCTGCTTGGCTTTGAGCCCCAGGAAGATTACGAATATCTTGTGAAAGAGTCTCGTGGTCGCCGTCTCTCCCCGGCTGCTCCGGCGAACAGTCTTCTTCTCCTCAAAGGTGCTGCGATTCTGCCTCATGGAGGCGGTGCGCGACTGGATCCGAAGAGCTACGATTGGAACTTAATGGTGCGATGGATTAAACAGGGTATGCCGCGCGGCAGTGAGGAGGATCCGACAGTAGTGGGATTGGAGGCGTATCCGAAGCAGAGGTTGGTGGCGGCGAATGCGGAGCAGCAACTTAGCGTGACGGCGATTTATAGTGATGGTCACACCGAGGACGCAACACACATCGCAACCTACGAGGCGAATGACAAGGAGATTGCCGAGGTGGATGACACAGGTCACGTGACCTTCTTCGAGCAACCGGGGGACGTGTCGGTAATGATTCGTTATCTCGGGCAGGTCAGTGTGTACCAAGCCAGTGTACCGCTGGGAGTGCCGGTTGACAAGATGCCACAGCCACGAAACTTTATCGACGAGCTTGTATTTGAGAAACTAAAGCGTGTGGGCATGCCGCCCTCTGAGGTTTGCGACGATGCAACGTTTATCCGGCGCGTATCCATCGACATCGCTGGGCGTCTACCGACTGACGCTGAAGCTGAGGCATTCCTGAAGAGCACCGACCCCGCCAAGCGCGATAAGTTTATTAGTGGCCTGCTAACAAGCACGGATTATGCAGATTATTTCGCTAACAAATGGGGAGCGTTGCTTCGCAACAAACGCACGAATGCCTCCGCCATGCGTGGCAACTATGCCTTTCACGGCTGGATTCGCGACTCGTTGCATAAGAACATGCGATACGACGAATTCACACGCAACGTGCTCGCTGCATCCGGTGACATGTCGCAGAATCCCGGTGCGTTCTGGTATCGCGAGGTGAAAACAATGCAGACGCAAATGGAGGACACTGCACAACTTTTCCTAGGGACTCGGATGCAGTGTGAGCAATGCCACCATCATCCGTTTGAGAAATGGAGCCAAAAGGACTACTATAGCTTCTCAGCATTTTTCTCAACGGTAGGCCGAAAGGCGGGCCGTAATCCGGGCGAGGAGGTTATCTACCACACTCGCAAAGTCGCGCAGACTGCCAACAAGAAGGACGGCGGAACCGTTAAGGCCACGGGTCTGGGTGATGAGCCGCTGGATCTTACGGCTGACGATGATCCACGTCACGCTCTGGTTGATTGGATGTCACAGCCTAGAAACCGCTTCTTCGCTCACACATTGGTCAACCGCTATTGGAAGCACTTTTTTAGCCGCGGCCTAGTGGAACCGGAAGATGACATGCGTGAGACCAATCCGGCAGTCAACCCCGATCTGCTCGAGGCGTTGGCACAGCATTTCATCAAGAGCGGCTTTGACATGAAAGATCTCATCCGGACCATTTGCCAGTCGAAAACTTATCAGCTCAGCTCGATTCCCAATGAGTTTAACGCCAAGGACAAGACTTATTTCAGCCGCTACTATCCCAAACGCCTGAACGCGGAGGTGCTCTACGACGCCATCAACCAAATGACCGGCTCGGAGCCAAGCTTCAGCGGCTTGCCTGTCGGCACGCGTGCGGTGCAGCTACCGGACAACTCGTTCAACAGCCAGTCGTATTTCCTGACGGTGTTTGGTCGCCCGGACAGCTCCAGCTCATGTGAGTGCGAACGTTCCAGTGACGCCAGCCTTGCACAAAGCCTGCACCTGCTTAACTCGAAGGATATTCAGGGCAAGCTTTCCAGTGGTAGCGGGCGCGCATCAAAATTAGCTGGCGATAAGACGCCGGCTGATGAGGCATTGGCCAAGGCGCAGATCGAAAAGGCTGCTGCCGACAAGGCCCTGCGCGCAATAGATACAGAGGTTGAGAAGGCAAAGGCCAATGCCAAAACCGACGACCTCAAGAAGAAGCTTGCCGACCTCATTGCCAAGAAGCAAAAGCCCGCGCAGGACAAAGCGGTTACTATGAAAGCCGCGTTTGAAAAGGCGCAAGTGGCTGCGTCAAGTGCTGAGGAACAACGGATTCGCAACCTGTTTCTGTTGGCCTTCTCTCGTGAGCCTAGTGGCAGTGAGGTGTTGTTGGCTCGCGCTCATCTTGAGCGTGAAATTAAAGACAAGGACGGCAAGGAAAAACCAGCCGACCGCAAGTCCTCGTTTGAGGACATCATCTGGGCACTCTTTAACACCAAGGAGTTCCTCTTCAACCACTAACTTGGGTGCTCGATGAGCCAAGGCGAACGAGCGAACCTCATCGGGTGCGCGGAATTCCGGCGGAACCTTGCCATGGATCGCCGCGGATTTGTTAAGGCCGGTGCGCTGGGTCTTGGCGGACTGTCGCTTGCCAATCTTATGCGATTGGAGGCAGGGGTTAAAGATCGTGAAAAAGTTTCCAATGAGAAGTCTATAATCATCCTCTGGAAACGCGGCGGGGCGAGCCAACATGAGACTTGGGACCCCAAGCCAGAAGCACCCCAGGAATATCGCGGCTCGTTTGGTTCTATACCTACCAAGGTGCCCGGCACCCAGATTTGCGACCTTTTACCTAAGTGCGCTCAGATGACGGACAAGTTTGCCATCATCCGTAGTCTGTACCATAAGAACGCCGGCCACTCCGCAGGTGACCAAATTCTTTTTACAGGATATCCGCCCGGGAAAAATCCCAATGAAAATGTGTACCCCAGCTGCGGTTCCATTGTCGCGAAGCAGCTTGGCCACTTGAATCCAGAGCTGCCACCATACGTGATGATTCCTCGGCATCTTCCGGGCGTGGAGTCTGCGTATCTGGGGAAAAAGTACTCGCCCTTTTACACACAAGCCGATCCTGCCGATAGCAATACGTGGCCCAAGAATGGAGGCAAGTTCGAGGTGCCTAATTTCGAATTAACTGATGGATTGGACTTCAACCGACTCGATACGCGCCGTAACCTTCTTGGTGGATTTGACAAGATTCGTCGTGATATCGACCACAATGGAAATGCGGAGGCCATTGATAATTTTCAGCAACAAGCATTGGACATCGTCACTAGTCCCAAAGCGCGCGATGCCTTTAACCTTGATGCCGAGACGGTGAAAAGCAGGGAAAGGTATGGGTTCATGGAGCGTTACAACGCACCGACTCCAGATCGCTGCGGGGTGCCTGCGTGGAGCCAACGTATTTTGCTTGCACGAAGGTTGGTTGAGGCTGGCGTGCGGTTAGTCACGGTTGATCTGCGCTGGTGGGACACTCACGTGAAGGGCTACGAGACAATGCGCGATGGGTTCCTGCCTCGATGGGATCAGGCTTATACTGCGCTTCTGCACGACCTCGAGCAACGCGGTTTAATGAACAGCGTGATGGTTGTCGCGTGGGGAGAGTTTGGGCGCACGCCGAAGGTCAATGCAACCGGCGGGCGTGATCATTATCCCGGCGTGTTCAGTGCAGCAATGTGCGGAGGCGGCATCCAGGGTGGTGCGGTGATAGGCTCATCCGACAGCAAAGGTGCGCTACCCAAGGATCGGCCGGTCCGTCCACAGGATGTCTTGGCGACTATGTACCGCCATTTGAATATCGACATTTCCGCACAATACACGGACTTTGCTGGACGTCCACATCCGGTGTTGCCGTATGGTGAGCCGATTGACGAGTTATTTTGATAAGAGACACGATCGGCCGCGTCCAAAAAACACGTGGTCCGGAACATTTTTCTAACAGATACATTAAGAACAGACATGAAAAAGGCACTTCTCCTTGGCATTCTCGTGGCACTCGTAGCCGTCTTTGACGCAGCATCCCAACAGCTCCCCCGTGCGCGAATGAATAGTATTTTTCCCGCCGGTGGTCAGCAGGGCGTGACCGTGGACGTGACCGTCACGGGCGGCGATCTGGATGGCTCCAAGCAGTTATTTTTTTCACATAAAGGCATCAGCGCCACCCCTAAAAAGGATGATAAGGGCAACGTGGTGGCAAACCAATACACTGTAACAATAGACAAAAATGTGCCTGTTGGTATCTATGATGTACAGGTTGGCGGTGGCCAGTTCGGCCTCTCGAATGTGCGAGCGTTCGCGGTGGGCGATTTGCTGGAGGAAAAATCCACAGCCGGAACGTCTCCGGATAAGGCAATGGAAATGAAAATCGGTACGACCATTAACGGCCAAGCGAGCGCCCGCAACTATAGCTATTTCAAAGTGGCGTTGAAAAAAGGCCAACGCATCCTTGTTGAATGTCAGGCGGCCGATATCGATTCCAAGATGGCGCCGGTTATTGTTTTAAAGGATAGCAATGGGCTGGAAATGGAACGGAATCGCTTTGGCAAGCCGTTGGACTTCACCGCTCCGGCCGATGACGATTATTATCCTGCCCTTCACGATTTCACGTACGGAGGTGGTGCGGAGCATGTTTTTAGACTAACAGTTTCACAGCGGCCTTACATCGACTTTATCATCCCACCCGTCGGGAAGCCTGGCAGCAACGGTAAGTATACACTCTACGGCCGCAATTTGCCCGATGGAGAGGATGCCGGGATGGCACTGGGAGGGAAACCGCTACAGAAAAAGGATGTGACCATTCCCCTTCCTGGTGATGCGGGCGCACGTTTAAAAATTGCCAGCAGTACGCCGGTTGGTCCGGTGGCGGCAGGATTTGATGGGATCGACTATCGCTTGGCTAGTCCGATGGGTTCGTCGAATCCTGTTCGCATTCATTTTGCTGATGCCGTGGTGATTTCGGAAACATCGACAGACAATAACAAGCCCGACCAGGCGCAGAAAATTACCGTGCCATGCGAATATGTCGGACGATTTTTTCCTCAACGGGATCGTGACTGGGTGACCTTTGAAGCAAAGAAAGGCGATACCTATTGGGTTGAAGTTGTCAGCGAACGTCTGGGCATGCAGACCAATCCGTTCTTCCGTATAGAACGTGTAACAAGGAACGATAAGGGCGAGGAGAAAGTCAGCACGGTAAAAGAAGTACAAGAAAGTCCGGTGAATATAGGAGGCTCTACATTTAATACCTCATCAGTCGATCCTTCCTTTCGCTTCGAGGCCCCGGCTGATGGCACTTTCCGCATTTTGTCATATGATCTTTATAACCGAGGGAGTGTGGATAGTGTTTACCGGCTTTCCATTCACAAAGAAGTGCAAGATTTTCGCCTCGTCGCCATGCCTGAAGGAGCTATTGCCCTTCCTAATACAGCGGTGCCTATGCCCACCGGCTTTTTACGGCGGGGCCAGGTGCTGCCCATCAAGGTAATGGTGTTTAAGCGAGACAATTTCAATGAGCCTGTTGAGTTAACACTAGATGGGTTGCCCCCCCACATCACCGCGAGCAAAGCTACTATCGCTGCGGGCCAGAATAGTGCACTCATAATGCTTACTGCCAAAGCTGACGCACCTAATTGGACCGGCAATATTACTATCACTGGAAAGACGAAGATTGCTGACAAACCGGTTACCCGCATTGCGCGCAATGCCAGCGTATCGAGCATTATCTACGATAGCCAATCCAAGCGCAGCAGTGTACGTGCGCGTTTGACTAATACATTACATCTGCAAGTTACTGACCAGGAAACCATTCCCGTTGCGTTTGTCCCCAAGGAAAATAAAATTTATGAACACTCCGTCTTTGGCCAGCTAAAGATTCCATTCACCATCAAGCAGGACGGCGGCTTTAAAGGGGTGGACAAGAAAGTGAAATGCCTAGGCCACAGTACGCTCTCAAAATTCAAGGACGTTACATTCGCGAAGAATAAAGACGAGGGGACTCTTGACCTAAACCTCAACACCTACAAGCTCCCAGTCGGCGAGCATGTGTTGTACCTGCGCACTCAGGTTAAGGGTAAATACAGTCGTGTCCCAAAATCGAAGATCGATGCTGCTAAAGAGGATCAGAAGAAAGCTGATGCTGTTGCTGCCGACGCCGACAAACTGGCTAAAGCTGCGACTGCCGAATTGGCAGCTGCTAAAACTGCGACCACCAAGACTACAGCTGAGAAGACGAACGCTGACAAAGCCATGATCACTGCCAAGACAGCGCAAGCGGCCGCGCAAAAAGCATTTGATGCAGCGGACAAAAGTGCGAAAGAAGCTGAAGCGAACTCCAAGAAAATTGCTGCGGATAACGCCAAGAAGCCGGCCGAAAAACAAACTGCTGCCAAGGCTGCTTCGGCCCAGCGCAGTGTAGCTACTACTGCAAAGACCGTCCTTGACAAGGCGGTGTCTGCAACGAAAGCAGCTGAGGCCAAGGCTGTTGCAACCACCAAGGCTGTAACCGAAGCCAAGGGCACGCAGGATGCTGCACAGAAGAAGAATGATGACCTCACCGCAAAGAAAAAGACTGCCGATGCCGCTAAGGCCGCCGCTGCCGCGAACACGAAAAAACTTACCGATGCCGGGAAGCCAAAGGACATCACCGCGACATTCTTCAGCACACCCATCACCGTGAAGGTTACTGCTGCGCCTATAGACCTGAAGCCCGTTGCTGCCAGCGAAGTAAAACAGGGTGAGAAAGTGGAGTTCACAGTGAACCTTGATCGAAAATATGGCTTTGCTGACCCTATCACGATCGGAGTCGCCCTGCCCAAGGGTACCGCCGGCCTAACCATCAGCAAGTTGACAATTGCCAAGGATCAGAAGACGGGGAAATTCACCATCACCGCTACCGACAAGGCTACTGTTGGTGATCTCTCGTTGAAAGTTGAGGCGACCATGAAGTTGCAAAATCAAACAATCAAGGTGGCCCAGCCGTTGAATCTGAAGGTCATCGAGGTGAAAAAAGCCGCGAACAAATAACCGACAATTTAAAATAGAACCATGACACAGACTCGTTTCCTAATTGTGGGGGCCGCACTCGCTGTCGGCCTCTTGGCCAACAACGCTGATGCAGCCAAGAAGGGCCCGTTGCCAGTGGCCGACATTAAGCGCGCCAAGCCGGTGGATTTCCAGAGCGAGATCCTACCTTTCCTGCGCGCCAACTGCTTGGCGTGTCATAACCGTACCAAGGCCAAGGCCGATCTTATCCTCGAGACTCCGCAGGCCATTCTTGAGGCGGATGCAGTCGTGCCCGGAAAGCCAGCCGACAGCATTCTATTCCTGCTTGCTGCACACATGGACGACCCGCCTATGCCCCCGCCTGAAAACAAGGCCTCAGCAAAGAACCTCTCTCCGCAACAGCTTGGTTTGCTAAAGCTGTGGATTGCGCAAGGAGCAAAGGGCGTCGTCAAGGCCACACGTACTGTTGAGTGGCAGTCGCTGCCGGAAGGGCTCAACGCCATATATTCCGTTGCCGTCACACCCGACGGCCAGTACGCCGCCTCTGGCCGAGCAAACCTGATTTTCCTTTACCATGTTCCATGCAAAACTCTTGTGTCCCGCCTCACAGTCCCGGA
>CAYUXV010000219.1:0-5308 GCA_964448875.1 uncultured Verrucomicrobiota bacterium | reverse complement strand
CATCGCTTGATTCGCGTTGATATCCTCCAATTGGTCGCTTATCTCCGCGCACTGAACAGCACCATAAATTGTGCCCGCGGCAATGAGTCGTTTCATCACGTCACCGCTTTGGACGGAATTTACGCCCGGTGTGGCTTCCGGAACAATCCCTCTAATCTCCTCGTTGCTATACTCGTACTCGGCGCCAAATTCTCCAAGAAATCGGATTATGGAATCCAGCGTCCTCGTCGCCTCTAGAATTCTATTTTCAGCACTTAACAGCTCCACAACATCCTTAACCTCAACTTCACGGTGCGCATTAACCCACCGACTTCCAATCCGTGATCCATCAGGAGCAAAGCTAGTTGGTGGACCCAATAAGTCTGCAGTTGTAATCTTGTGCTCCTTGGTTTCGAATAGGATATAGAAGTCTAACCCGTGGTCCGCGATAACCTTTGCTTCCGCATCCTCCAAGAGCACTGAATATACAAGTTTGTAGGAATAACCTTTCTTACTGCCACCAAAAAAACCTGCATTAGGCTCCTTGCTTTGATTGAACAATAATTTCATAGCTGTGACAAAGGCGTGAGCTAACAGATCGTGAGTTTGGGTTTTATATTAGGCAACCTAAAACGTAACAATACTTTGTTTAGCCCGCCCAAATTAAAGAAACGCTTTTGTTACTGAAGCGGTGGCGGCACCCATTGCTCCCAACAGAAAGGCGGCTGCTATCAGTTTTACGCTATACCTTGCTAAAAACTGGTTTCTGTTTTGCACGCTTGTATAAATCCTTCCAATCCTTGCTGCCATCATCATGCAGTAGTGCGGTAGTAACGCCTGGCTCGAAATACGGGTAGCCATTATCCTTCATAAATAGTTTAAGCATGAAATTCACCTCACCGTTGGCCACGTACATTTTTTTCCCGTCAGGCCAGCGCGTTTCCAGAAGGCGCGGGGGATTGGGCCGCGTAGGGGGCTTGGAGATCGCAAGTTCCTTCAATTGTTTGTAGTCCAGTTCAAAGCCCAATCCCGGTCCGTCGGGAATCGGCGTACGTCCCTGCTTCACCACGATGGGTCTGTTAAGGAGCGTATGCGTATACAGTTGATGACAGTTCACTGCTGGCCAGGTCGCATGGCTGTGCACCGCGCCAAAGTGTAAGCTCCAAGCAGCCGAGATACTGCTGCCGACAATCTGCAGCCAAAACGGCATATCTGCCATCGCTGCCACCGTACCCTGCCTCATTACTCTGTTGGCACCTCCGCCAATTACGAACCCATCACAAATCGGGTTGCGCAATGCAATGAGTGCCTCCGGCCAGCCATAATGATGCGCCACCTTTGCCCGGGTGTGCTTTTTTATTTCGACACCATCCGGAACATTATCCTGCGCGATGGGCGTCTCCACTATCTTCGTGATAGAGTATTTCTCGACGTCCTTCAAAATCGGAATGCCACGCTCAGCGTCAAGCAACGTGTTGTTGTAGTCAAAGGCGATTGAGAATCCCTCTGGCGCTGCCGCATCTCCCTGCTTGGCCTGCTCCCATATGTCAAACCATGGTCGGCCCTTGGTTTTAAAGGCCAAGTAACCGTTGGCTGCTGCAGTTCTGGTCTCAGAGGCCACATCCTCTGGTGACAGATCGATATCCCACCAACCCACTGGCGTATCGTTGTTTACTTGCTTACCCAATAGCGCATGCACAGGCACATCCATCGCCCTCGCCACTGCATCAAACAACGCCATCTGTAGACCTGCGCCCAGATCATCATCCCACATGATTGTCGCCGCATTCTTTCCCTTTGCAAACGCTACGTTTACATCCTGCGTTGAACGGAAAGTATAATGCAGCAGAGTTTCACCAAATCCAACATGTCCCGAAGCCAGTTCTACCTCAAACACCTCGATGTATTTCCAGTGTGGCAACTCACGCGCCATATTTCGCGCAGGCACAGTACGGTAAGGCACTTTCACCGCGGTGCGAACGATGTTCTTCACTCGCAGACCCGGCTCGGTTCGCCCAGGCTTGGCGGCGGGTTTCGGCTGGGCACGGCTCATCCACGGAAACATCGCAACTCCGGCTAAAGAGGCAAAGAGCATGTCACGACGGGAAAGCGTGAAGGAATGCAAAGAAGTATTCATGGTTCAAAAATTGTAGGCGTCACCTCCCCAACTGTCACGGTTTTGTACGCCGGGTTTGAAACATACCGGACAACAGCCTACAATTCACGCATCATGAAACGTGCCATTAACATGCTCCTATTGTTCACTGCCATCAACCTATCAGCGGATTCGCCAATCCAAAAAACAGTACAAGCTCGGGTGGCCGACGAATACGGAAAACTGTTTGAACTATACAAACACCTGCACTCGCACCCCGAGATTTCATTTCAGGAGGCCAAGACGGGCCTGCGCCTGGGGCAGGAAATGAAAGCGCTCGGTTTCGAGGTCACGCAGAATATCGGCGGACATGGGGTGGTGTGTGTCATCAAAAATGGCAAAGGGCCAACGGTGTTGGTGCGCACGGACACTGACGCATTGCCAGTGTCAGAAGCAACCGGATTGCCGTATGCCAGCAAGCAAAAGACCATTGACAACAAGGGTGTTGAGGTGCCGACGATGCACGCTTGCGGACATGACGTACACATGACCTGCTGGGTAGGCACGGCCAAGGTATTGACATCGCTCAAAGACAAATGGAACGGCACTTTGGTGTTTATTGCACAGCCAGCTGAGGAACGCGGCGCAGGAGCCCGTATGATGCTGGCCGATGGACTGTTCAAAAAATTTCCCGTGCCTGACTATTGCTTGGCGCTTCACGTTAGCCACGATCAACCCGTGGGCACGCTCGGTTACACGAGCGGATTCGCGATGGCCAATGTTGACTCGGTGGATATAACCGTAAAGGGAATCGGCGGTCACGGTTCGCAACCACAGTCGACCAAGGATCCCATCGTACTCGCCGCGCAGATCATCCTCGACCTACAAACCATTGTCAGCCGGGAGATTCACCCACTGGAACCGGCAGTAGTCACCGTCGGCAGCATCCATGGCGGAACCAAGCACAATATCATTCCCGACGACGTCCGTCTTCAGCTCACCCTGCGCTCTTATTCCAAAAAAGTAAGAGAGCAACTGATCGAGTCCATTAAACGCATCTGCCACGGCCAAGCATTGGCGGCTGGTGTCCCCAAGGATCGCTTGCCGGAGGTAAAGGTTAAGGATGAATTCACACCCGCCACGTACAACAACCCCGCGCTCGTGAGGCGCATCAATGGCGTGTTCGCCACTTGGTTTGGTGAAGGCGCGCTTATTGAGCGAAAACCCACAATGGGCGGCGAGGATTTCGGTCGCTACGGAACAACGGAGCACAAGATTCCAGTGTTCATGTTCCGCCTAGGCTCCGTAAGCCCTGCGATCGTCAAGCGTGCCCAAGCCGCAGGCCGACCTTTGCCATCGCTTCACTCCTCCATCTATGCGCCCGATCCAAAGCCCACCATAACCACCGGCATCACAGCCATGAGCGCAGCTGTACTCGACCTTTTAAAGAAATAGCCGCGAAAAATCCGTGTTTGCCAACAGCTGAAGACACGCCTAAAAGCGGGTGGTGGGTTCCTCTTCAAAAGGCCCGACGGCAGAGCCGTTCATTGTATTTGGTGTAGTAGCAGCATTGTGCTGCCTGCCATTTATATCACGACTGGTAGATTTCCGAGTCCATTCGGAAATGACCGATCTATTGGCGGGTGATCAACGAAGCCTTTCCAGTTATAAAGACGCCGACGGGCAGTTGGCAAACACGCTGGGCTAAGAGTCCGTGGCGGTAATGGTCAGTCTGAATTCCGACGACGTCTTTTCCCCGAAAACCGTAAGCGACATCCAAGCCATTAGCGCAGCTTTGATGGGAAATACCAATTTCTTCCACACCTTCAGCCTCGCTGCCCCACAAGTTAAACCGCAGTTTATTATCGACTGGAGCCGAGTGCAAACGGTGCTAAACCGGCGAATCCGTGCCAATGAGCTGGAGGGTCTTGGCCAAATGGACTGGCCAAAGCTCCAGACACAGTCGAAGGATTTAATGAGGATGATGATGCAACATGGCCCGCCGCTAATCGCAGATTTGAAGCGGTATCAATCACCCGATATTGGCCTGTTAGAAAAAACCAAGCTGTTAATTGAGATACCAAGACGAGCGGCCATCCTCGGCGGGGAAGCCCTAAAACTGAGCCAAACGGTGCGAGATGAATGGAATTTTTTGAAGCGTGATTTTCGCAAACCCATCGAGCCAGTGATTCCGGTGATCGAGGCATATTTCAGCGTCGAAAATAACGCTACGCGCAAGGCAATGGCTCAAGAGCAGGCACTGATGGATCTGGAACGAAAGATCCAGATTGAACTGGGCGAAATCGAAAGTGAATTGCAACAACCAGGTGGAGAAATAGTACAATTCGAACTGGGACCACTGATACCCAAGCCTCCTGAGAAGCTAACACCGGAGAGACGCGAGCACATTAAACAATGGACAATAAAATACCCCTTTTTCCGGAATCTCATAGTCGATACCAAAGGTCAACACGCGATGATCTACGCCTTCGCGAATATCAACCGCAGCTCACATCAGGCCAAGGCCACATTTTGCCAAGAGGTGAACAACCTATTACAGCCGTTCCGCGACGAGGGATTGGACATTAAACTGCTTTCATTCCCCCACGGCGAAGTTGAGACAATGGACTACCTAAAGCGTGACCTGTCGCGTTTCCTGCCCGCTGTTGTCGCTATTCTGCTGGTAGTGCTGCTGGCAACATTCCGGTTCTCTTTTCGGCTAGTGTTATTTGTGCTTCTGATGCAGGGAGCAGGCATCGCGATGGCACTGGGTCTCGCCTCAATCTTAGGTTCGCGAATCAGCCCCTTCACCGTACCACTCTTCCCCTTGTTATCGGGCATCCACCTAACCCTACTAATCCACATCGGCACAGCACTGCAATCCGCACAGCGTTCCGGGTTCATCGGCTTAAAAGCAATATCAGCGATGCTGGGACAAGTTTTTAAACCCAGCGCCTTTGCCGCATTGACAACTACAGTGGGGATGCTCTCGTTGAGCCTGAGCGAGGTGCGGCCCACACATGAATTTGGCCTGTTGGGCGCAGTAGGAATCGGCCTGCTGTTTGTTCTCACATTTGGTCCGGGAATGGTTTTGTTGAAAGTATTGGCCGGGCCAAAACTTCCTCAAGCTTCACCTACCATCGGTGGATGGACAGAGTCATTGCCCAAATGGGTGGCTCAACGCCGCAACCTGTTGCTATTGGTAATGACAGGCGTATGCGTGCTCGTAATCGG
>CAYUXV010000218.1:0-3874 GCA_964448875.1 uncultured Verrucomicrobiota bacterium | reverse complement strand
CAATCTTCACATAGGAGAGATTATACTTCCATTCATTGGACACTAATTGGTCATAACGCGGATTGTAAAACCTCTCTTCGTTCGGCGAATTTTTGTTGTCATCATAATCGGTATACACCACGTGCAAGTGTTTGCCGTCTTTACTCGGGAGTTTTGTTTGGTAGGAAGACCAGTCCAATTTCCCCTTGCTATCCAGGTCAGTAACATCCTTTTTCGGCCCAACCCAGGTTTTGCCATTGTCTACACTGACCCGGTAGGTCCAGGAGCTGGTATGACCATCGGTGCGGTAATAGATCATCTCCTTGTCGCCATGAATCCGGTATACCGTTGGATAGGAAAGCTTCGGCGCAATCTGGGGCATCTTTTTCCAGATTGTATTCGAAGTCTTCTTTTGCACCGGATGTTTCGAAATGAGATGAGTGCCCGGAGTTCTGTGGCAGCCAAATAGAACGTGCAGATAGTTATCTTCATCGGCCCAGATGATTGGGCTGTAATGATGGTCACTACTACTCTTCTGCCCAAGCCTAACCGGCTTGGAGAAACTTCGGTCCTGTGGATCATAGGTGATTAACATGGGGTAGGCTCTGCCCTTGCCATTCTTGGAAGGTTTCGCATCCCCGTTGTATACGATATAGAGCTTATCGTTCAGGTAAACCGACTGGGGTCGCTGACGGCAATCGTAGAGCATCTTGAATTTTCCACCGTGAGCAAACGCCATGGGAGCCGCATAAGTCGTTTGCAAAACAGACACAAAAAAGATCAGACAGAACAGTAATTTTAACCGTTCCATTCCCTCACGATCCAAACTCGATAAATAGCGCATGCTATTTTACTCTCTTAGCAAGCTTGCCAGTTTATCTTCGATAGATTCAGCCCAAATGGTGTAGCCTTTTTCACTCAGGTGAAGTAGGTCAGGCATGATCTCGCGTGTGAGTGTGCCGTCCTTCTTCAGAAACTTTGGACCGATGTCCAAATAGTGCACATGCTCGCCGTCATCAAGCTTGCTGAATATGGCGTTTGCGCCCTCATTTACCTTTCGGCGTTTGTCGGCGTTGTTTGTGCCGCGCGGAAATACTCCGAGCAGGAGAATTTGGGTCTTGGGAGATTTAGTTCGAATTTGCTTCACGATGACTTCTACGCCATCAGCAATTTCCTTGGATGAGTTGCCGCCTGAATTATTGGTACCAATCATGATGACGGCGGCCTTGGGCGTGATGTTTTTCAGGTTGCCGTTGTCCAGCCGCCAGATGACGTGCTGGGTGCGGTCACCGCCAATGCCAAGGTTGACTGTGTTGCGCTTGCCGTAAAACTTTGCCCACACGCCCTTGCCCTTGCCTCCCCAGCCCTGCGTGATGGAGTCGCCAATGAAAACGAGGTCCACTTTGCCCTTGGCCACGCGGGTATTGAAGGAGTTGTGACGTTTCATCCAGCCATCACCGCGAGGCACAGGCTTAATTGCCGAGTGCTGCTTTTCAGCAGCGATTATGGACAGGGAAAAAAGGATTCCGGTGAAATAAAGGAGTGGTTTCATTGGGCCAAAGGGTAAATGTTGAGTCTGCAAAACGCCAGCGGGATTCATCTGGAAGTTCATTCCGGGATGATCGCCAAAAACCGGGTGACTGCCGCGGCAAATCCGAACAAGGCACCTCCCTTGAAGGAGACCAGGAAGGATGCGGGGTGGCCATGGTCTGATTTCCAGGTTCCCCACAAACTCATAACCCCCATCCCCGGCTCACAGGAAAGTTTCAGGACAACGAAAGAAAAATTCAGGCCCAGCCCATCATCGCTAGCCGCATACCCGCCGCAGCAAAGCCGAACAGTGCGCCACCGAAGAATGTCCCGATGAATGTGCTGGCATGACCATGTTTCAGTTTCCAAGCACCGCAAAGGCTCATGAAAAGCCCAGCTCCAATCGGCGTGATAAGCAGGCTGATTCCGGTAACAGGAGAGGATGTAAAAATTCGCTCTGGAAACACTAGTGAGATCACATACCCCGTGAACACACCCATGATTAGTAGGATTATCAGCATCACAAAACTGAAGCTAACAGGCCCAACCGCAGAGGGTGCTGATTCAAGAGCATCGGCGGTCGCCTCAAGGGCATCATCAGCAGCTTCGACGGCATCACTGGTTTTATTAAAAATTAGGGAGATAAAATCAGCTAACAACCCGAAGAAACCGCAGATGGCGCACATGCAAATCTCAATTAAAAATCCAAAGAGTTCCAATCCTTCGAAAAGCTCAAAGAGTAACTCGAAAATTTCGAGAAAAGCCAAATTCATCGACTAGGAGACTAGTCGAATCTGGCATTCGGAGCAAGTGTCACCCCGTGGTCGATGCAGGCTTGTAGCCAGTTTGCCAATGTATATAGCGGTACCACCCGCTCCGGATGTCCTCAAGAATTAGATAACATACCGGCACGAGGATAAGCGTGATGAAAGTAGCGAATAGCACACCCCAGGCGAGGCTGATACCCATCGGGACGACAAACTGTGCTTGTGTGCTTTTCTCGAACATAGTCGGGAAAATACCGCCAAAGGTGGTGAGGCTTGTCAGCAGAATAGGGCGAAAACGCGCTCCACCCGCCTGACTGACAGCTTCAGTCAAAGGTATTCCTTCATCGCGCTTGAGGTTGATGTAATGAACCATGACAAGACTATCATTTACAACTACACCGGCCATAGCCAGCAGACCGAAGGCGCTCATGATACTAAACGGTATATCCATGATCATATGGCCCAATAGTGCACCCATGATACTGAAGGGAATGATGGCCATGACGATGAGTGGCTGTGTGTAGCTCTTGAAGGGGATCGCCAACATGCCGTAAATACCGAGCAGAACAATGATGCTACCGAATTTAAGCGCTGCCATGGATTCTTTTCGTTCACGACCTTCACCATCAAAGCTGTAACTCATGCCGGGCTGCTTGGCGACGAGTTCAGCTACTTTAGGCTCGAGATCCAATCTAACTTTTTCAAGGTCCAGAGCTGCGTTGTCCTTGTCCGCATCCGCGAGAACATAGAGTGTGCGAGCCAGATCACTGCGACGAATTGAAGGGTAACTGTCGGTCATGTTCAGGTCAGCTACTCCAGCCAAGGGGACGGATCCACCTTCGGGAAGTCGTATATGCATATTTTCCAGGCTGGCCATACTCCCTCGTTCCTCAATTGGATAGCGCACCATCACACGAACTTCATTTTGCCCTCTCTGAATACGCTGTGCTTCATGCCCAAAAAAACCACCCTGAACCTGACGCCCTATCATAGCTCGAGTCAACCCACGTTGCATCGCATCTTCGTTTAGCTTGGGTCTAACCTCCTCCTTGGTCCGTTCAAATGTGTCGTGGATATCAAAGAGACCCGGATATAGGAGCAAATTGGTCTTGATATGACCTGCTACTTCCGCCAGAGCGGCAGTTGTCTTTTCGGAAGTATCCAATGGGGGCATGGCCAGTTTGATGGCAATCGGGTCCCGGGTTCTTCCAATCACCGCCTTCGTGGTGATTTCCTGTGCGCCTTGGATAGAACCGATATTTTTCCGCCATTCCTTGACTAAGGCACGTGTCTTGATGTGGTGTAGGGTTGCGTTCTTGAAATGAATACGGTCCTCCGGTGCCATGAGTTGCATTTGCACTTCTCCAAGATTGGCCACACCTGAGGAGGCAAACCCGCGAACCCCAGCAATATTTTGGCCGCCAATGGTGGTAATAATGTCACCAATGACACTACGTTGATCCGTTTTGCCGCTCTCTGGATCTACGTACTCACCTGTGTAATTGGCTTTTAAAAGGTGAGCCTCATCGATCATTTTTTTCAGTTTCTCTTCGGTAACCTCATAGGCTGTTCCCTGTGGCATAACAAGTCGTGCCGTT
>CAYUXV010000217.1:0-2709 GCA_964448875.1 uncultured Verrucomicrobiota bacterium | reverse complement strand
TCCCACTACCTCATCATGTGCCTGCTGCCATCTTTCGGCATCGGCCACCCAATTGCCGACCGCTATTACGCTGTTATCTGATTCCAAGGCAGCGGCCACATCTCGTTCACCAAATCGGGACTGCCTCAGAAGTTCATCTCGCTTTACTGCACCGTCGCGTTTTAGGAAGGCACTCATCCAAACTGCTGGTTGCAACGATGAGGCGCATGTTTCCAACAAACCCCGCTGAGTCTCCGCTCGAAATCCGCGCCGTCGTGATTGCGGATCTATTACGAGGCCACCGGCAAGTGTTGCTGTTTCTGACCAATCGCGAACTACAAGCCGATCTCCTGCCAGCACGTAAACCGAATGTTCAAAACGAAACTGGGCCAATACACGGTCTCCAACGGCCACCTCTTTACCATCCAAAAGCACCAGTCGGGCCGGCTCGTTGCCACTGCCATGATGCACTCGAAAGAGGGCATTGTTTTTCATCACTCGACGTGGGCTGTTTTCGCTTCGTTCGAGCCAAACGTCGACCGTTTTGGCTGATTCACCCAAATTCGGCAATGTTAGTGTAGTGCCACGCGTTACCGATTCACGTGACGTATCGGTTAGGCTCACCGCGGTGCGAGCCCCAGGCAGGGCGGTGTCGATCTCGTGGTTGTGCGATTGAAGCGATCGCACCCGGGTCTTTCTGGCTCCGGGCTGCAATACTGCATGCTGTCCTTTTGTCAGTACTCCACCATTCAATGTGCCTGTGACCACGGTGCCTATACCTTTCAAGGTGAACACACGATCCACCGAAAGTCGCGGTTTCCCCAAGTCGCGCGGAGGCGGTGTTTCTGTCAGCGCTGTAGTCAGTTCGTTTTTCAAGGCTTCGATCCCATCGCCAGTTACCGAAGACACTGGAACAATGGGAATCTTCCCCAAGGGTGTGTCAACAAGCCGGTCGCGTATATCTTCTGTGGCTAGTTCGACATCAGCTTCAGGCAGGTCAGACTTTGTCAAAGCCACCACGCCGTGTGTCACACCGAGGTAATTTAAAATCTGAAAATGTTCCTCGGTCTGAGGCATCCAGCCATCATCAGCTGCTACTACCAACAGCGCGCAGTCAACTGAACCCATTCCGGCGACCATGTTTTTGACAAAATCCTCGTGACCCGGCACATCAATTATACCAACACTAAACTGCGTCTGACCGTCAGGCGATTTCAGATCGAGATGAGCGAAACCAAGATCTATTGTGATGCCACGCTTCTTTTCCTCTGGCAATCGGTCAGGATCGCTGCCGCTCAATGCCTGAACCAACGCGCTTTTTCCGTGATCGATGTGACCAGCTGTAGCCAGTATATAATGGCATGTGTTCATTGCTTGAGCAGCAGGCGCTTGAACTCAAATGTAGCTTTCAAAGGTACTGTTTCTCCGTCCACTTCCAGGTGTGGCCCAAAGAAATAATTAAACGCACCAGTCTTGGGGGCAGGTTCAGGCATGATATCACGGCCTCGGCTAATTTCTAGACGGTTGGCAGGGTGGTGTCCAAAGTAGTAATTAGCCAGTTCAGGATGTTTGTCGGCTTCACTAATGTCCACCGGCACCCATTTACCGTTGGCGTGAAATTCTGCCCAACAGTGATAGCCAGGAATCACACCTTTGTCTCGGTCAGCTGGAATTGTGAAACCAATGGCAAATCGGGCGGGAATATTAATGGAACGGCATAAAGCAATGAAGTAGGCGTGAAAATCCGTACAGTTGCCAGTGCGTGCGTCACAGGCATAAAGCGCATCGCCACGCCCCCAACCTTTACCACTTTTGTCATAACGCATGCGTTCGAGTACATGCTGATACAATGTTTTGCCACGTGTATAATCGTCGGAAGCCTTTTTGGTGGCTTTTGTGGCGAGTGAAGTAAAGCGTGGGTTTAAGGGTACAAGTTTTTCAGCTTTGAGATGTTGCCTGGGATCACCAACTTCGATGTGTGTTTTTTTTTCGGTGCGTTCAACTTGGTAGCGAATCGTAATTTGCTTGCCACTATCTTTTGGGGTGGGGTTCAGCAAAAGCAATTCGTTGTGATGTGTGACATCACGTGTCTTGTGCCAGGGTACAGGCGACTCAATGGCAAGCACTTGAAACTTCTGGTATGCATCTGTGCGAGCAAGTGGAATCCATAAGGTCCCTTTCTTCTCGAGCTTGGGTAGTTGCAAATTATAGACCAATTCAAACCGGTCCACACCGCGAATAATTTTTTTTTGGGCTGCAAACGAAGTCGCAGCTATCATAAGGATGACTAGTGGTAGTATTTTTTTCATTTTAAAGATTGTTTAATGGAGGCGATTAGCTGTTTTTCCTGTTCTGGTAAAATGGTCCGCAGATCGAGTCGAAAACGTTGGCCGCTGATGGAGCCGATAACAGGCACAGGTGTGCGTCGTAACCTAGTGGAAAATTCTTTGAGACTTGTTTGGATGGGAACAATATCAAGCGTTATACTTGGCAATAAAGCTTGTGGCAAAGCGCCCCCGCCTACTTGGGATTTCCCTTCTGAGACAGTAACAATTATGGGCAGCCCTCCTAAAGCCTTGGCTATCTTGTCGGCCCGGCGCTTAAGTTGTACGGGCTTGGCTTTGAGCTTTTGCTGCACATGTAATTGCTAGGCGCGAGCGAGGAGATATTCCTCGCCGGAATACTGCAATCAGGCGAGAATGAGTTTGTGACAGAATAAGGCCAGAAAGA
>CAYUXV010000216.1:0-41950 GCA_964448875.1 uncultured Verrucomicrobiota bacterium | reverse complement strand
CGGGTCTTTTTTCATGAAACCCAACCAGTGTACTGGCACGGTTTTCCCACCCTTATAAAAGGCACCGTTTGCGGTTTTCCAAGTCAAGCCTGCCTTTTCAAGATCAAAAGGGGTTTGACTACTATGAACCAATGCGTAGAGATACTCTTTTCCTTGTACAAGAACAGGCTGAGCCAATCCTTTCAGATTTTTTGGTGCTGCAATCGGCTTGTTGTTTTTATAAACGATACCTCCACTACCATTAAGCTGCATGCTCAATGGGACAAGATTACGTACATACTCATTGTATAACTCAGAAGGATCACGAGCTTGTTTTCGGGCTAATTCCTTAGTCTCCTCTAGTGCGGCACGGGCGTCTCTCTGAGCTAACTCGGCGACTCGTTGTATATTTTCGCGCAAATCCTCATTAGTTTTAACTACACGTTCGACCGTCTTTGTAGCTTCTTCTCGTTCTTTTGTTGCAACTGCGAGTTGCTTGTCGGTTTCTGCTTGTCGGTCTTTAACCACGGCAAGCTGCACGTTTAGCGTCCCTGATCGTTTTTTCTCCTCGACCAATTGGCCGTCAAGGCTGGCTGCACGAGAACTGGCTGCCGCAAGATCATTACCGAGCTTTTCTTTTGCCGAAGCAAGGTTCGTATTTTCATTCTCCAACCTGTCTTTATCTCCTTGTAGAGCAACAACAGTAGTCTTCGCGGCTTGAAGTTGGCCGTTCAGGGCGATCACCCGACCAGAAGATGTCTTGTAGTTAGCTGTTAGTGTATTGTTGTCTCTCTTAAGCCCATTATTGTCCGTGGTCAGCTGAGCGTTTTCCTTTTGCAGGCCAGTGTTTTGGACGGTTAGAGCGTCTTTGTCCTTGGTCAAGTTATCGACCTTTGCCGTTAAATCCTTTTTTTCATCAGTTAGGGAGGCTTTATCGCTCTTCAGCCCATCACGTTCCTTGGTGAGGTTGTTTATCTTGGTGTCAAATTCCTTAAGCGTAGAGTCGCGTTTTGCTATAGTGCCATCACGATCCTTGATGTCCTTCTCCTTCTGCGCGAGAATGTCCTTTTGCTCTTGCAGCTGCTTCGCTCGTTCTTCAGCTAATGTGCCTCTCTCTCTAGCATCTTTAAGGGCAATCAGTCGCTCTTCCTCGGTTTTATCCAATTTGCCCTGTGTAGCATTCAACTCGCCTTCAGTTTCTTCAAGATCGCTCTGAGTCTTACGTAGGTCGCCAGCCAATAGCTGCCTGTCTGTACTCTCTTGTTTAAGCTGCAAGCGCACAAAATTCATCTCATCCATGTGCTTTGCAAAAGTTTGCGTAGCTCCACCGTGACGGGCGGTTTTCTTTTCGATCTTATCCCACGGCGAATCATGAATGATGTGCAGCAGGAGAAAGTCGATTAGCATTAACAACAGAGTCTTATTCATGGGATTTGAGGGTTTAGGCCTGTGACGTTGTTCCTTCAGAATCACGGCATTGGATGAGCAACTTTTGCTTCACTCCACGGACATGCCAGATTTTTACTACCGCCACACATAAAATTCCGAACACGTTGGATGCGTATGCAGCAACAGGTTTGTCAAAAAAGTCGACCATGATTAGCGCAAGCCCCAACGCGGTGCCGGCAATACCAATATAAAGGCCCATGTCAAAAAGATTATCTTCATTCTCGAGCAGTGTTAGCTTAAGGCGAGGCGATGCATCGGGATCTTCGTCGATCTCACGAATCTTGCGGAGGCACAAGAAATACACTGCGACTTGAATGGCGAGAAAGATAAGGGTCATCGCCACGTTTTTGATTATGTCCGAATTTTCCCAGGCTGCGATCATATTTAATGAGTTGGTTGGTTGGTTGTTGTTGTTATCGTCTAAATTAGGTTTGTCTTCCTCGGCAACAGGTACTTTAACCGCAATATCATACTCCGAAGCATGGGCTGAAGAGAAGACCGCGGGCTCGCTGAACATCAATAAAACTAGCATCATGGACATAGCAACAGCCTGCCGGCTCCAGCGGTGATACGGCCCAGTTCGAGGATTTGTGTAGCTAACAGGTGCCAGCAAGTTCCAGCAGCGAACAAGCAGCAAGACACCAAACACTATCAGCATATAGCGAATCACCGTCGCAGTAGCTTGACTGCGGAGACTGAGTGTAGCAAAGAAGTTTAACCCGTCAGAATTGCGCTCACTGATGGGCTCCGTACGGTTGATCACGAAATCGAGTCCCCCTCGACCTTCACTCATTGCTTTCTTAATGTATCCATCACCGCGAAAACCAAACTTCATTAAATAATCGACCACCTGTTTTGCTGCTCTTGGGTCAGCACCGGTCGAGTTTTCACCAAAGGGCTTGTTAGCCGCCCATATAACCGCCGTGTAGGTCAGTGGAAAACTGCAGCCTTCCAGTGGCATGAATCCTTTTGACAACCATTCACGCATATCGATTGCTTCGTCACCATTTGTGTCAAACTCATCGAAATGATCACGCAACGATTCGTCAACCTTCTCACTCAGTTCACCAATCTGAATCTTGTCATTATGATCACCAAAACTGTGAAAAGGCGGCAACATGGCCTGAATCATGGCGATGTGCGACAGTCGTTCAAGAGTATCGATATCCGGGATTACCTTCATCAACTCACCAAGTTGGTGGTTATTCATCAGGTCACCCAATGTGCCCACTGCCTGATAACAACGGCGAAGGCCAGCAATGTTCTCGCTATCTGTCTTCTGTATCAATTCATCAGCCAATGATTCACAAACCAAAGCATGCTGGTGAAACCAAGCGGCTAACACGATGGCCGGATCTAAGTCCTCCAAGATCGGCATGTTCTCAGGAGTGGCCAGAATAATTTGAACCTCGTCATTCCGTTTTTTCACGGCAGGCTCCAAATCCACTTCTTCGATGCGGTTCTTATTTTTATTGCGTACTCCCTCGCGTTTGCGCGACGAAAGCCAAATTTTCATGGCCGGACCTTCCAGCGGGGCATATTTCTCTAGGGATTTGGCTAACTTTTTTGAATCGTCTTCTTTCTGGCCTTCGAGCATCTTGGCCGCATCCTCGCGATTAATTTTGCCACTTCTCACATCTTCCTCAACGCGTTTCCGTATGGCGTCCATATCCACTGCAGCGGAAGCCATTTGTACAATGCGTGCGGCCTCGGGGTTGAATGGACGAGATTTGTTGTCTAACAATTTGTTGCCAAATTGCGCTATGCTCTCCCTGGCACGGTCGTCACGCTGTGACGCCTTCGAGACAACCGCCGGGTGTAACTCTCCGTTGAATACAGGGAGATACCAACCCAACCCCAGAAGGAGGATCCCCAAGCCACCAATCGCAACAGTCAACCCAAGGCCCTTTGATTGCTTGTTTTCGGTTGTGGGTGCTTCTTCCATTTATGTTAGTCAATATGCCTTTCGGCACTCGTCTCCTCCTCTAACCAATCTAGCAAATCTTTTCCATCATGTGAATGTTAGAAATCCAAATGTTATTCAATAGACGTAAAAACACGGCCTTATCTTCATTTTTCACAAACTGTCCAACGGATGCTCACAGGTTTTTAACAAGTGGTCAACCCCTTGAAAGCTCGATTTATATGACAGAAAAATGGATTAAATCCTGCAATTTTGAATAAAACGTTCGGGAGCAAGTCAACTTGTACGCCGTCCAACCTCCTGAACTTTGTGGTAAAGCGGATTTCTCCGCGGGAATAAGGGTTTCCAGTACCGTCGGGCAGACCAGTAACCTTGAGAGACACAGGTGCCTTTTTGGGCATGCTTTCTGTTAGGCCCGGCTTTACCCCGTAGATTCTTCAATGTAATATTTGGTCATGAAAATGAAGCCTACCGTATTTCTTGCTGCTGCGGGTGTCCTACTCTCAATACCTGCATCTGGCCAGGAAGGCCCCATTCGCATTCTGCCGGCGCCACCGCCAGATATCGCCGATGAGCCGGCGCCACATCCACCGAATTTCTTCCCTGGGCAGGAATTTCCAAAAAATCCCATGGACCCTGATGAGGGCTGGGCTGAGCCTGGATTTCCAGAAGAGATGATGATGCCACCGATGCCGGGGCGTTATAAGATTCTAACTGTGCAATTACCACAAGCGGGCAAGCACATCGCCGTCGTCCTGAAGCTCGACACCCAGACCGGAGAGACTTGGCAGCTGAAGGTAACAGAGTCAAAATTTTTCCTTAACGGCAAACAACAGTCCCGCACCCAGCTAAATTTCGAGCGAGTGGGACAGGACCACAACCCGCGCAGAGGTCATGGCCACGGCCGTGTCATGCCAGGGAGGCCAGATTCGGATGAGGTGGAAGTTGACGAGGATAGAGAGGATACAATAGAAGCAGTCCCAGTCCGCCCATTACCGCGTCGAAACCGTGCACCTCGTCGTGAACCATAAGCCGTGTATAGATTAGATTATCAATTTGCATTTTAGATATAACCCTAAAAGATCAGAATCATGAACTTGTTCTCCTGCTTGCCCAGTCTTGTGTGCCTGTCTCTCGGCGGCCTAACGTTTCACGTCCAAGCCGAGTTGCCTCCTTTTGTCTATGACGAAATGAAACGCAATGCTTCTGATGTGGTGGTTGTACAAATTTTAGAAGCCCCGAAAGCCGAGGCCGCTGCACGTGGAAAACGACAACAGATTACCTACGAGGCAAAGATATTGCGGGTTATCCGGTCCAAATCGCGCCTTCGCCCGGGTGGAGCAATCGTAATACGAAGCCACTACTATATGTTTGGCCCCGGCGAAGTTGGACCCAGCAATCCTCGCCGGCTCAAGAAGACTGACATCGTCTTGGCATACCTCAGCAAAGAGAAGAAAGCCGACGAGTTTCGCATTGCAGCTGGAGGCCATAGTTTTGAGCAACCCAAGCAGGAGCGTGAAGGTCGTGCCGTTGAAGTGCCAGCAAATCCCGTTAGAGTTGAGCCAGTTCCCGTCCCCCCCATTCGAGTCGACGAACCGGTTGAGCCACGCCCTGATTTCCCGCCGCCACATCCGGTTGATGGTCCAGTCATCATTGGTGGTCCTATGATGCCTGGTGATGGAGGCATGCCTAATCAGATGCCAATGATGCCTGATATGCCTGGGCGTTTTGAGATTATTCCGACACAAGTACAGCAGAATGGCAGGCCCGTAGCAGTCGTCCTCAAACTCGACACACAAACGGGCGAGGTATGGCAGCTCAAATTGACACAGACCCAATTTTTCCATAACGACCAACCTCAGGTTCGATCTAACTTGAGCTTTGAACCCATATTCGAAGGCCGCCCTCCGCGTCCTGACCGTGGTCGTGTGGCCCCTGGCCGGCCAGCCATTGGCAGAGGAGAGGAAACTGTACCCGACGAAGGAGAAGTCGAGGTCATCCCGGAACGGCCACGCAGGCCACGTCCGCAGCTCATCCCTGTACAGCCACCACGTCGCGGCCCAGACAGGGGTTCTTCACGCGAGTCAACTTCAGTAGATGCGACCGTAACCGTGGTGCGGCAGGGAGACGCCACCACTGAAGACAGGCCGCCTGCCTTAAAAGGCAAAGCCAATTCCAGCAAAGTCACAGGCACAGTGGTGACGGCTGGCTCAGTAAAAGATTATGAGGGTCTCACACTGGAACTGCGCCTTTACGAATACCACCCCTTCATTGCAGACAAACCGGCTGATCTCGTTGCCAAGTTAAACCTGAAGAACTACTGGCACAAGACGGGCAAGGAAACCATGACCCAGTTCACCATCGGCGAAGATAGCAAGGTCAAACCCGGCATGTCCTACTACCTCACCTGTTTTGTCATCGATGCCTAGGGCAAGCGTTATCTCATGGGAGAAAAGGATGCCAAACGCGGCTTGTGCAAAGTGTTAACCGGAGGCAATCCCAAAAAAGTGAACCTCGTCCTGCGCGACCTGCGCAAGTAGGCTGGCTTGCCTCACTCCTTGGGCACAGCTAAAGTCTGTGCCCATGCAGACACGTAAACTAGGTAACTCCGACCTCGACCTCACCCCCATCGGCTTTGGTGCATGGGCCATTGGTGGCGATGATTGGGGCATGGGCTGGGGTCCACAGGAGGATGCCGACTCCATTGCCGCCATCCACGAGGCGCTTGAATGCGGCGTCAACTGGATCGATACCGCCCACGCCTACGGCTTTGGGAAATCCGAGGAAGTCGTCGGCCAGGCCCTCAAGGAATGGAGCGGCGACGTCATCATCGCTACCAAGTGCGGCGTGTTGCCCAACGAGGTCCGCTTCCCCTATCGCGACGCCAACCGCGAAAAGATCCTTGAGGAAGTGGAGGGCTCACTCAAACGCCTGCAGGTTGACTGCATCGACCTTTACCAAATCCACTGGCCCGAGCTTGACGAAAAGGTCGAAGAAGCATGGCAAACCCTGCTTGATCTTAAGGATCAAGGTAAAATCCGATGGCCAGCCGTCTGTAACTACGGTGTGAGTCACCTCGAACGCGCCAGCAAGCTGGGTCCGGTCACCTCATTGCAGCCACGCTACAGCCTGCTTAACCGCCAGATCGAGACCGAGGGCCACATGGATTGGTGCCGTGAAAATAACTGCGGCATTGTGAGCTACAGCCCTATGGAAAGCGGTCTCCTCACCAATAAGACCACGCCAGAGTGGATTGACGCCCTGCCCGAGACCGACTGGCGCCAGCACAAGTCTGACCATCCAGTTGCCAGAAACATTCACCCTCCGCGCCGCGAGCACTACCTGAATTTCCTTGGCGCACTTAATGACATTGCTGCCGCCAGCGGTCACACCATTGCCCAACTGGCCGTGGCGTGGACCCTGCGTCGGCCTGAAATCACCAGTGCCATTGTTGGTGCGCGACGCACTGGACAGATTGCCGAAACAGTGAAGGCAGGCGACTGGCAATTGAGCGCGGAGGAATTTAATTCTATCGAGTCAGCGTATACCGAGTTCACCGTGGCAGCAGGTTAAGGAAAAGGTTGAGACAGGTCCTTGAGCAGGCGTAGCTGAACTGAAAAAGGAATGTCCAAGTGTAAGGTTATTTGTGCCTTTGATTAGAGACCTTTCGTCATGAAGTAAAAGAGTCTGAGTTGATCTCAGACTCACAACATTGCCGACGCTTCTTCATCCATAAAGAGAGTGCATTCAGAATGATCGTTCAGTAATGAGGTCGGGATGTCGGTCGTGGGTTGACCCTGCACCACTTGCGCAACAATCTCCGCTTTTGCCTCGCCTGTAGCCAAAAGCCAGACTTCCTTGGCTTCCAAAAGGTGTTTCATGCCCACGGTGATGCCCCATCTCGGGGGCTCTCTACCATCCATATAGCCGGCCGCCGATTGAATGGAGGCGGGATGCAGCTCCACCCGATGCGTTGTGGATTCGGCAGTTGTGCCCGGCTCGTTCATCCCTAGGTGTCCGTTGAGGCCAATGCCAAGAATCGCAAGGTCGAAGCCCTCTCCAATCGCACCATCATAATCAGCCCACACCTGATCTAGGTTGGCTGCCTCAGTCGCCAACTCGTGAAAATTATCCGCGGGTAAATCCACATGATCCAACAGGCAACGACGAATCATGTTCGCGCAGCGTCCGGCATCATCGGGTGCAAGTTCCCCGTATTCATCCAAGGCAAAGATCGTCGTTTCACTGAAGCTTACTTCCCCAACTTGGCATGCCCGAGCCATCGCCTCGCAAACCGGCACCGGCGTATTCCCCGCCGCCAAGCAAATCCGGATGTCCGGCTTTTCCTGTAAACGACTGATCCAGAGCTTGCTCACCCCTTCAGCCCAGGCTTCCTGTGAATCGAATTTTTCAACCAGCATGGTTGGCAGGATATTGCGCCCTTGATCGGGAGCAAGGAAGGCGAATCCATTCTCCGGCATTACTGCAGTTGAGAGCTTGGCAGAAAGCTTTAAGGTTGTCCAGGCACCGGAACAGGTGGTGGATTTTGTCCGCCTCCATCAGACTCAGGCATGATGGGGTTGCCTTCTTTGTCGTACCATTTTTCCTTCATACTACCGAAGAACCCTCCTGAATAAATCTGCTCATACTTTTTTTTACCGTTTTCATGGTAGTACGTCAATGTGCCGTCTGGGTTATTATCATCAACACGGCCACTTTCAGTTCCATCCGGCTTGAAAGTAATCATACGTGTAGGTAATCCACTCTGAAACTCGCGTACATACTCACGAGTCCCATCCTCGCGCCAAGCTTCTACCCGGCCTTCCGGGCTGCCGGCTACATATGTAGCCTTGAACCAAACGTTATTATTCGAGTGCCACCACGTTGCATTGCCATCTCGTAAGCCATCTACAAAGGATTCCTGGCGTTCAAGTTTTCCGTCGGGATATGTTTTTCCTGCGGTTCCTGTAAAGGGGTCAATGGCATCGGGCATGAACATTTGATTGCCCCTTAGTTGTAGTTTCGTTAGATCAGGAAAATCTGGTTTCGGTTTAGTAACAACTGTTGTCTTGTTATCGTCAGTTCCGCTTGAGTCGGAAGGGAACTGAGCGATTAAAGTGCCGTTTGATTCCCATGCCTTTCGCGCAACGATGTCGCCCTGATCATATGTCAATTCGAGTTTGGGTTCGCCGGTTTCATGCCAGACATGGGTGGTTCCATGAAGACGGCCATCTTTGATATATGACAACATGATTTTGGTGGCCACGCTGTTGTTAGTTCGGATCAATTCCACGGCACCTGTGTATGGAACACGTTTCTCTGCAGGAAAATTTGTTTGACCCTCATGGAAATAAAGTGCGAAAGCAGGATCTGTAGACCAAGTGGAAGCATTGTCATCGTACGAAACCGGTTTACCTTCTGAGTCCATTAACATCAGCATTCCGGCCGATACAGTTCCGCCTGAAGATCCCTGAAAACTGGGCCACGGAACGGCAATACTCATGATTGGTGCTGTGAGACGAAGTCGTCCTTCATCCATTTGAGCCCCAAATAAGCGATCCTTGTTGACCGCATTCCCAAAGGTTAGGGAGGGCATGTTTTTTGAAGAACTTGAGCAGCCAACTATTAAGGCCAGCAGGATGCCGAGGCAGATCCAAGCTACTAGATTATACAACACCAGCCCCGAACCCCCCGTTTTCCCCGGGGTTTTTATCCGATTCTGGCGAGGATTTTTCGTATCCCTTGCCGTTTTCACATTATTCCCTTGTTTTCTGCCTATGGCAGAACGGGGGGTACGTAGCAAAAATTACGCCAGTCTCACCTTCTCCTCAACTTTTTTGCTGAACATAGTGGTTTTAAGGAGATTTATGCCATAATCATTAATGAAAGAAATTGGCCCTGATTTTGGCTAAATGTCCTAAACCGTTGTTTTTGGAGACAAAAAAACCGGCGAGCATAGCCGCCGGTTTACATTGGGTAGCTGAGCCAATAAAGGCTACTTCACCGTGATAGTAATTTTTTTGGAGATTACGGGTGGATCATGAGGGATGTGCAACCAGTCGGCAAAAACCAACTGCAAAGTGTGCTTTCCAGGTTTTAGGTTCAAAACCGTTTCCGTATTGCCTTTTCCGTAATGCAGGAGTGTTTCTGAAGCCGCCAGCGGTGCGTTCATGGGCGGCATTTTTTCCGCGTCCAAAAGCAGATGATGATGCCCGGTGCCGGGTAGAGGCTTTCCGTCAGGTCCAGCCAAAGTTGCCGGGCAAACGCCCATGCCAGAGAGGCCAAAGACGACTTTGACTTTGCCGCTCTTCAAGGTTCGGCCATTTTTTGGGGAGATAATGTAAACCTTTGCGCCCTTTGGCGAAGGTGTACGCTTAATTTTTTCATCAGCTGCCAGCGGCAAGGCTAGTCCGAACGCGAACAAGCCGCAGGTCAAAATGTGGGGTAATTTCATGAGTATGGAATGTTTTTGTTTTTTTGCCAGTAAGGGTTCGCTGGTGATTGTGCCAGCCCACGGAAACGCCGCAATGTTTTTCTCACCTAAGCAGCTACTGGTTCAGCTACTTCTTCGGCTTTAGCAGCGGCTTTGTCAGCTGCTTTAGCAGCGGCAGCTTCCTGTGCAACTTGGGCTGCCGCAACCTGTGCTTCATATAGTGCAGTATGCAAACTTGTGTAGGTTTTGCGCATGAACCAGCGAGTCATCACGGCAAACGCAAGTGCAGCGATCAATGCGTTGACTATACCCTGTCCGGGATCATTTCCCACGACCAGATTTAGTCCCATAACGAGCAGAAATCCTGCGATACCTGCAGTTGATAAAAAATGCTGCATTGTGTGCCCAGCTGCGTGAACAGCTTACCTTCACAATCGACACTATACAGCGTGACTTTAGCGGTTGAAGCCTACTTTTTTTGCGAAGTTTGCATCCTATGCTCAAACACCACTTTATGGGTGACCGAGTCTATGACATGCAATGAAACAAGACGGCAATGATCTAGAATCTTTCCCGTCTTACTCATATCTGGAAGGCTAGACATTCGGTATCCTGCAACAAGCGTGAGATTTGGGCGAATTTCGTTTGATTGCTTTGGCGTGAAGGTGCTTGGCAACATGAAACCCGCTTGCCCAGACTTCATATACTTTGCAAGGAATGGTTCGCGGATTGTCGCCTCGACAAAAACCCCCGTGGTAAAAAAGTCAGGATGTTGGTTATGACAATGAACCAATGTAAGGGCCTCAGGTAACATCGGCTTTGCATTAACAATGGCTACATGTTTGACCGTAGCTTTCACGTTTGCCTCGTTTTTAGTGGGCGAAGGAATAACAGGTGGCGATTTTTTCAATTCCTTATCTTCCTCACATTCATCGGACTCTTGTTTGGCCGGTTCCTTCTCGTCAGTTGGTTCCTGAGGTGCGGGTTTATCAGACGGTGCTTCTTTTGGGTTTTTCGACTCTGCTTTTTTAGCTGAATCAGGGAGGAAAATTTTTGTGCCCTTCACACGTTTACCTTCTGCCTCAGCTTGTTCTAATTGTTGCAGTAACCCTCTTACCATAACGGCTTCAGTAGAATCGTTCGTTGTGTCTAATTTCAAGATTGCTGCTTTGGCCTTTTCAAGATGGCCAGACTGCAGATGCGCCATTACCAAGCGGACTTGCGCTTGATTCGCGTGCACGCTGTCGGGAAATTTTTTGAGAAACATTTCCAGCATCACGACAGCACTCGGATCAGCGCCACGCAATAGCAATTCAGCCCCTTCCCAAACTTGTGCGGGCGTTAACTCCGGATTCTTTGGAGGATTAACGGCATTTTCAGTTGGTTCAGACGGCTTGGGCTTAACTTCAGCCAACTTCACGACGGGCGTAAGCTCCCGGGGCAGAGCCAAAAACTGATGCTTGTCCATATTGTAAATGAATGCGCAATCCTGTTTCAGGTACAATGTCCCAAACAGCGAGGCACTACTGAGTAGTTGCAGAAAATCTTCTCTCTGGGCATTCGGAGCCTGCGTCAGCTTGGCCAGTACATCACTTTCAAGCGAATGGACGTCATTATAAATTTGCACACCGTTAGGGAAGCCGTTTTTGGCATCATCAACGGGCTTAGGAGTTGGCTTTGCAGCCATATTAGGCGGATCTGGCTCTGGAAACTTGACTGTCTCAGCCCTAAACAACGGTGCAACCCACCTTTTTGTCATACATCCCGGGAAAAAAAGCAATGCTACGAGAAAGACAGGAATTATTCGCATAATATTTAAAGCCTCCATTCTACACCAGTCGGCATATTTGCCTGCTTATTTAGCAAAATCTAATCTCTTCGGCAATGTTATTCACAATCCTTTTGATGCGAGAAACAAACAAGGCCTCATAATCGCAATCGACTTGAGGCTGACTTTATTTAATCCCATGTACAAGCCGCGGACCTGCCGTGTGGCCGGCGTCTACCACCAGTGTATGCCCCGTCACCTTGTCTGCCGTTACCATCGCCAAAATACCATGAGCCACGTCCTCTGGTGTGCTCACTGCGTCAAGTAACCCTTCGGATGACTTGGCTGCTTTGGCTGATTCATAATCCGTTCCTAGCCCCTGTTTCAGCCAATCCCCTTCGATAAACCCTGGCGCAACGGCATTCACACGAATCTCCGGCCCCAGCGATCGCGCCAACGCCAGAGTCAGGTTGATCACTGCTGCTTTTGAGGCTGCATAGGGGATACAACTGCCAGCCCCAACGATACCTGCGACACTTGCCGTGTTCACAATCACCCCACCACCGTCCGCAGCCAAATGCGTCTTCGCCGCGCGTGCGCACTGAAACGGCCCCTTCAAATTCACCGCTAGGATCCGATCCCAATCCTCATCCCGCACATCATCCAAATTACCAAACCCAATAAACCGAGTCGTTCCTGCGTTGTTTATTAACACATCCAATCGTCCTAATGCGTTTACCGTATCTGCAACCAGCTGACGGCAGATGGAATCCCCTGCCACATCACCCTGCACAGCAACTGCTTCTACACCTGCTTCCTTACACGCATTTACCACTTGTCCCGCGGACTCGGCTGAGGAATTGTAATTCACAGCTACATCACATCCCGCCTTGGCCAACATCAACGCCGTGGCCGCCCCCACGCCACGTGAGGCACCCGTCACCAAAGCTGCTTTGCTTTTCAGTTCCATGTCCCGACGATAAACCGTCGAACTTTTCTGTCAATCAGGCCGTACGATAATCCATATCATACAAAACTAATATTACATGAGGGAAAACCTTACCTATCGGTGCTTGAATGATTAGCTGGTTGTGGGGAATAGTATTGGTGCATGGCGAATCCCTCCAACAACCTCGTGGCGATAGGTTTACTTGCGGTAAATCATGAGGGCCGAGTGATATCGTCCAATGAGGAGGGAGAAGCCTTGCTGGGGATCAAGCAGGGAAAGGCGGTCGGTTTGCGACTGGTGGACCTAGTCGATTCATTGAAATTTCCGGAGGAGGATATTGCAACACATCTATCCATGGTGCATGTGCTGTCAAAGGATGAAGATTCTCGACGGATTGCATGTACGTTGACATCTGCCGTTGTGGGAGATGAAAAGTTGTGGCTGGTAGCGTTACAGGATTTGTCAGGCCAGGTCTCGCGCGAGGCGGAGTTGATTGAGATGGCGGATTTGGCGGTGAAGAGACTAGGCCAAGAACTACACGACAGCGTGTGCCAGCAACTGGCGGGGGCTGATTTGGTTTGTCAGGCGTTGCTGAAACGGCTGGAAGGGGACACAAAAAAGACCAAACTTTTGGAGCAGGTACGCAGGATGGTGAAAGATGGATTGGGACAGGCCCGGGCGATTTCACACGGAAGTGCCATTAGTGAGGATCGCACATTGGCAGACAATCTACGGCAACTGGTGAAATCAATGATGATGGGGTTTTCCGGGGGCTGTCGGATGCTGGTGCATTATGTGCACGAGGATTTACCGAAGTCATTCAAAACACATGTGTGTCGCATTGCGCAGGAAGCGCTGCACAACGCGGCGCGTCATGGACGTGCTGAGTACGCAACGGTGCGGCTATTTGGTTCGCCTAGCAAAATGGCGCTGGAAGTAGAGGATAATGGAATCGGGATGGACGCCCGAACTCTCCGTGAGGGGGGACTGGGCATGAACAGCATGCGTGAACGGGCGCAACTGCTGGGTGGGGAGTTGGCGATGGAATCCGTGCCAGACAAAGGCACGACGGTGCACCTGGTGGTGCCACTGGAAATGACACTGAAAGAAGGTCGGGAAGTGAAAGCAAAGGGAACAAAGATTCATCTGATCATACCACCTCAAGATTGACGTTGAACATCAAACACGTTTGCCAAAAGATTGGGTAAATCCATGTCAAGCAAAGTAGAACCTGAATCGCGCAAAATTTTTCTGGTAGATGACCATCCAGCATTCCGCGCAGGCATGAAGGCAATCCTCGGGCTTGAGGAAAGCTGGGAAATATGCGGTGAGGCAGGCAACGCGCGTGTAGCACTAACAGCGATTGATGCGGCGCAACCGGACCTGGTATTGACGGACCTCTCTATGCCAGGCCGTAGCGGGTTGGAGTTGGTTAAGGATTTAAAGGCGGTAGCGCCTCAAGTGCGCGTGCTGGTTATGTCGATGCACGAAGATACTGTATATGCGCTGCGTGTGTTGCAGGCGGGTGGGCATGGGTATTTAAACAAGGAAACCCCCGCTGATCAGGTAATCGATGCTATTAAGCGAATCTTTGAGGGGCAGATGATGTTCAAACCCGAGCAACTTGCCCAGCGTCCGCAGAGTTTGCCAGGACGTGAGTCATCGGGAGTTGTGGATGGCATTGAGTTTTTGACTGACCGCGAACTGGAGGTGTTCGAGCTTCTGGGTCATGGCAAAAGCACGCGGGAAGTAGCTGACGAACTAGGCATGAGCGGCCGTACCGCAGAGGTGCACAGAGCCAATATTAGGAAAAAGTTGAATTTCAAGACGGCCGCAGAACTGACCCATGCGGCATACCAGTGGGTTTACCATGGTGATTTCGGGACTTGAACCCAGCACGCTTCAATAGGCATTCCATCCATATGGCATAAGGGTTTCCCTTATGTATTAAATTTTGCCGCGAGGCAGGTCCTGTTGGAGTGTGTTTGTGGGCAGCAAATGGCTGGCAGAACTCCACGCGCATCCCGATTGAAAAAAATTCACGACTGGCGTTTGTTTAAGGAAAAAATGAAAGTACTAAGCCCGATGATTACCATGAGTAAGGGGCGTAGCCCCGTCCGGGAACGCCGGTCCGCCGGCATCAAGATTCACATTAGTCCATCCACCGAAGAAGTTCAGGTTGCTAATACACGCACCACTCGGAAACGAATTTTTTTAGTGGACGATCATCCGGCGTTCCGATTGGGCTTGGCGGCAGTCTTAAGCACAGAATTTGATCTTGAAATTTGTGGAGAAGCATCTTGTGCCGAGGATGCATTAATGGCTATTGCTGAAGTGCAGCCACATCTTGTTTTGACGGATATTTCCATGCCGGATGTCTTGGGTCTGGAGTTGATCCGGCGCTTGGGTGAAATCGCGCCGAAAATTAAAGTGATAGCCATGTCGGTACACAAGGACTCGGTGTATGCCCTTCCCGTTGCTCAAGCGGGTGGGTACGGATATCTGAACAAGGAAACGCCGGGGGATAGAATCATTGCGGCAATTCGTTGCGTGTTGAATGGAGGAATGGCCTTCCAACAGGATGACCTTATGGAGGATCGACCTAGGGGCCTGCCGGAGCGTGAGGCTTCGGGGACAGTGGCAGGAATTGAGTTTCTCACGGTTCGGGAACTGGAGGTATTCGAGCTTTTGGGCCAAGGCTTTCGTACCCGTCAAGTGGCGGAGCAATTGGAGATGAGCATCAAGACAGCCGAGGTTCACCGGTCCAATATACGTCGCAAGTTGGACTTTAATAGCTCTGCTGAACTGTTGCATGCAGCTTATCGCTGGGCGCATAGACATAGTCAACCAGAAGCAGATCATTTTTGACCATCGACTTCCGGATTCAGGTCATTCTCAGCGCAACGATTTTGACCGTGATGTAATCTTCTCCATCATTATTCCTTAAGACCTGATTGTTTTTTGCGGGGGATTGTTTGTCTTCTTGAGCAAGATGGCATGACTCCGGCTTTTTCCGAGCTGCTGTTGAACCGGCAGACCTGACAATTAATTCAAATAAGGGATTCCCTTAGATGGTTTCATTTGTAAAAACCTGACTAGGTTGAAAGCCTCGTCCGGGTTCTTAAATAGTCTGGCAAATGCGAATACTCTCCTAGCGGCAGCGTGAAGCGGCCGGTGCATTAGCCGACTCGAATATGCGCCCACCTTGGCAATGGATAGTTTAGGGATATCATCGGCATCATCGAGGCTGAATGAAATGCAGGTGAGGTACGTACGTACGCCTCCCCAGCAGCCCGCTGGACAAAAAGCTATCGATGCATTCCCGCAGACCATACCACGCACAACCGCAAGCGTTGTGCCGAGCGTTGACTGGGACAAAACAACTGCACACGCAGTAAACACACGCCCAACCGAAGGACAAATTGCAGGTGCTTTCAACAAAGCCTCAAGTGGCCTCGCGCGTGAGTTGTCGAGCACTAGTGACAATAATGCTGAGGCCTTTGCGCGGATTGGCTCATTACAAACGGCATTCCAATACGCGTTAAATATTTCACAAACAATGCAGGCCAGCGACACCCTTCGGCCTCTTCGTTAAAGCCTTTCACGGCACCCATTTAAGAATAGGCATCCTGCTCATTAAGGATACGCGAAACCCTTACCTGCTTCTTTTTGCCAAAAAAAGGATCCGAACAGATGATGCATCCAGATTGACGAACATCCCGAATAAAGAACAGGAAACAAAAAAAGGATCGAACCAGGTGAATATTCAAGGAGAACAAAGCAAACACATTAATATATTCGATTGTCTGATTTGGATTATTGGAATTATTGCGATAGCGGCAATGATATGGTTTTTCTCATCAGTATTCCTAAGTCCCTAATTAAAAAATCTAATGACTATATTCGAATTATTAATCGGTTTTATATTCATGGTGGTGATCATTGTCGATGCGGCATTGGTGCTTGAAAAATGGCAAACCAGGCGTATGCGACTCAAAGGCTTTTCTCTCTCAACGTGTTGGCCTCTTCATTCTCGGTGCAAGGTAAATATCACTGCGTGAACGGACAAATTTTTTATAAAAAGAAAAAGAAATGCACACGCTACCAGCTCAACTCAAATTCATATTCGGGATCGCGACCGCTTCTGCAATTGTAAGTGCGGTCACCTTTATAAAAACAGTTTGGGAAGTGTGGTCTAATTCCATGTAAACAAAGGGAATACGCTGCTGTCACGTATGATCGGCGTACGACCGTTTTGGAGAAGCACCCCGAAAGCAATATAATGCTCGGCTTGCCAAGCCACGATGTGGCGGTACCATCAATCCATGCACCGCTTCTGTCTGTTTGCGCTTCTTGTATCGTTCTACCTAAAAGCTGCACAGGGCCCGGTGACTCCAGCACAGGCACTCAGGTCTTTCCAAATTGAGAAAGGAGTTCGCATTGAGTTGGTTGCGGCTGAGCCGCAGGTCTTCGACCCGGTTGCAATGTGCTTTGATGAGAAGGGACGACTGTACGTTGCGGAAAGTCGTGGCTATCCACACCTGGGAGATAATCCACCTAAGCTTGGCACTGTTGCGCTCCTTGAAGACAGGGATGGTGATGGTCGTTATGAGAAACGCACGACCTTTGCCGAGGGATTTACTTTCCCCAACGGACTCATGACTTGGCGCGGTGGAATCTTCCTGACCTGTGCTCCGGATATCTGGTTTTTGAAGGACACCACCGGTGACGGAAAGGCAGACGTGCGCAAGGTGGTGCTCACCGGCTTTGGCATCAAGAGCAGCAGCGAGCAGTTGCGCGTGGCGCATCCAGTCCTGGGGGCGGACGGCTGGGTATATGTTACCAGCGGGCTAACTGATGCAAATGTCACCAGCCCATTGCACCCCGAACGTTCAGCCGTGGCGGCCAAAAGGCAGGACGGCCGATTTCACCCGGACACCTTTGTGTATGAACCGCTTCCGGGCACAGGGCAGTTTGGGTTGGCGTTTGACCAGCGAGGCAACCGTTTCGTGGTCAGCAACCGCAACCCACTCATACACGTTGTACTTTCGCCGGCCATCCTAAAGCGCAATCCGCATTTTGCCTTCACCGAGACGGTTGAGAACGTGGTGCCCGTTGCCGGTAAGGTGTATCCGCTCAGCCCCGATACCACTGCCGCCACTTTTATCCCCAGCCTTATTAATAAGCAGCACTCAGGCACCTACACCAGTGCTTGTGGTATCAGTATTCGTGGCAAGAGTGCCTTTATTTGCGAGCCCGCCCAAAACCTCGTGCAGCGTCAGGTGCTCATTCCAACTGGCGGGTCGTTTTCTGCTGAGCATCCAACGCCCGGGAAGGATTTCCTCGCCTCCCCAGACCAATGGTTTCGTCCTGTTTTCAGTGTGGTGGGCCCGGAGGGTTCCCTGTATCTCTGCGACATGTACCGCAAGTATGTCGATCATCCCCGCTACCTCCCTGAGGATGTGCGCGGCAAATTGGATTTCAAGGCCGGCGACAACAAGGGACGCATCTGGCGTGTTGTGCAAAAAGGCGATGCTCCCGAAAAACCCATACCCTACGCCAAGGCCGCAGCCCGCAAAACCCTACAGTTTAGCCTGGGCAAGTTTCCCAAGACTCCACCGATGACAAGCTTACTTAAGCGCGCTGAGTCCGATGATGCCCATGTGCGGTTTCAGGCCGCATTGCAACTGGGTTCGGTAAAGGATTCACAAAAGACAAAAGCCCTGGCGCAAATTCTCATGGCTAACTCAACCGAAAAGTGGACCCGCGCAGCGGTGTTCAGCTCCATGGGGAATCAATCCATCGAGTTGCTCGACGAACTGGCGAAAGGACGCAAAGCGAAACGCGCTGACATAGCTCCGGCCTTGGCAGCGTTGGGGCGCATCATTGCAAAGAGTCGCACGCAAAAGCAAATTAACGACGTCATAGCCAGGCACTTGGCGACGGATTTCGGGTGGGCAACGAGTGAACGTGTGGCATTCCTCAACGGCATTGCTGAAAGAGCAAAGCCGAAGATAACAACCCTCGTGGCAGAAAATCTACCGGCAAAAAAAAATGTGGAGGAAATTTTCGGAATAGCTAGGGCCAGCGCAGTGAGAGAAAAAGGCGACTCCAGCTTACGCGTGGCCGGCATTGAGTTTCTGGCTCACTCAAGCTACGAAAAAGAAGGGGAAAGGCTTTTAACATTATTGACCCCTTCGCAACCGAAACCAATTCAGCTAGCCGCAACAAAATCACTGGGGCGGTTAAATAACGTCAAGGTGGCAACGGCGCTAATGGACGAGGCGCGCTGGCGTGGATTTGCGCCGGATTTGCGGGAGGCAGTTCTTGGTGTGGTGTTGAGCCGGTCAATTTACCAACCGGCACTAATTACGGCTCTGGAGGATGACATCGTGCCAGTGCATGCGCTTTCGCCGGCACGCCGCCGGGCGCTGGAACGGAACAAGACACTGGGAGCACGGGCAAAAAAGATATTCGCCAAAATATCAGGCGGAGACCGCATGAAAGTGTACGAAGCGAGCAAGCCCATCCTGAAGATGAAGGCGGATGCAAAGCGCGGAATGGCAGCGTTCACCAAGGTGTGTGCGATGTGTCACAGGCATTCCGAACAAGGCCATACGTTGGGACCGGACCTGACAGGCTTGGCGAATCAGCCGGCCGAGACACTACTGCTACACATTCTTGTACCCAACCATGAAGTCCATGGAGGCTTCACTCTCTATGAGCTTGAAACCAAGGATGGCCAGTCGTTTGCCGGATTGCTGACGGCTGAAACACCCGACAACCTGACTCTACGTATGCCGTTGGGGATCACGAAAACGCTCGCCCGTAAAGATGTAAAAACCCTAAGGGCCAGCCCTCTGTCACTAATGCCCAACGAGTTGGAGAAAGCGATGACAAAACAGGAACTAGCGGATTTGATTGCCTTCCTCAAACGGGTAGGGCAAAATTAGACTTCGCGTTTTTCACAGTACCGTACGGTTGTCAGTATGGTTGAAACAGATGACACGATTTTTTGTCACACTTTTTGCCCTATTCACTTTCGTTGTTTCGGCGGCGGAGAAGAATATAGTCTTTGTTATCGCCGATGACCTCAGCCCTACGATGGGCTGCTACGGCGATATGGCGGCGGTGACTCCGAATATAGATCGGCTCGCAGCCGATGGCACTCTCTTCCGCTACGCCTTCGCCACCACGGCCAGTTGCAGTGCCAGCCGGTCTGTGGTGCTCACTGGGCTGCATAACCATCGCAACGGCCATTACGGCCATCTTCATAGTTATCACAAGTTCAGCAGTTTTCCGTGGGTGAAAACGCTGCCTATACTTCTTGCCAAGGCCGGCTACCGCACCGCGCGTATCGGCAAACATCACAACGGACCGGAGGATGTTTATTTCTTTGAAGAAAAAATCAAAGGGAATAGCCGTAGTACCGTGGAGATGGCCAACAACTGCGAAGCCTTCATCAAGGCCGAATCAGACAAGCCATTCTTTCTCTACTATGCCACCAGCGACCCCCATCGCGGCGGAGGCGTGGCAACCGAGCTGCCGCACAAACCCAACCGTTTTGGCAATAAGCCCAACAAGGGCGCATACCCAGGCGTGAAGGAAGTATTTTACGATCCTGCAAAGGTAACGGTGCCGCCGTTTTTGCCGGACACGCCAGAGACGCGAGCCGAATTAGCGCAGTATTACCAGAGCACCTCTCGCGTGGATCAAGGGTTGGGACGGTTGATGGAGATCCTCAAGAAGAATGGGAAATGGGAAAATACGATTATTATGTTCACCAGCGATCACGGCATGGCCTTTGCCGGAGGTAAAACAACAGTGTACGAGGGCGGCCTTCACGTGCCCTTCATCGTACGCAACCCGTACCAGGAGAAACGTGGCAACACGAACAACGCCATGATTAGCTTTGTGGACATCGTGCCCACGCTGCTGGATTTTGCCGGCGGATACGACGCCCAAAAGCGCGCCGCCAAGCCCGAGTTGGCTGACCTGCCCAACAGACGCGGCACCAAAAAAGGCCCGTACACATTTCACGGCAAATCTTTCCTCTCCATCATCGCGGAGAAAAACCCAAAGGACTGGGATGCCATTTTTGCCAGTCACACCTTTCACGAAATCCAAATGTATTATCCCATGCGTGTGGTCCGTGACCGCAAGTTTAAGCTCATTTGGAACATTGCTCATCCACTGCCCTATCCGTTCGCCAGCGATCTCTGGGCCGCACCCAGCTGGCAAGCTCAATGGGAGAAAGGCCAGAGTGCTTCTTACGGGAAAAAGACTGTGCGAGAGTACATCCATCGTCCGCAGTTTGAGTTGTTCGACATCAGTGCCGACCCGAATGAATCCGTTAACCTCGCTACCTCCCCTAAGCACGCCAAAATGCTTGAGGAGTACAAGGCGAAGCTGAAGAAGTTTCAGACCGCTACTCAAGACCCATGGGTACTCAAATGGCGATACGAGTAATGATGAATGTAAGCCGATTGATGGTCGGTTCATTTTGCTAGCAATTCGACGGCCAATTTTTCGTAAGCAGCCGTACCAGCCTCAAGATTCTGCAGTGTAATATACTCATCCTTGGTATGTGCCTGTGCGATGTCGCCAGGACCCAAGACGATGGTTGGGATATCTCTAGCGGCGATTTTGCTTCCGTCACATCCGAAAGGAACAATACTCGTCTCACTTTCCCCAAGTACTTCGCAGGCAGTTTGAACAAGCAGATGGTCTGGCGCAGTCTCAAAGCTGGGACTGAAGTGGGAAGGCTCGTCAAAGACGAGCTTCACATCCCCCAGATCGTCACAATGAGCACGAACATGATTTTTAAAATCAGCAAACGTGGTGCGCCAGTCTTGGTCGGGGACGGTGCGGATGTCAATGGAGATAGTGCAGCGTTCGGGGACAATATTGATGCCGCTACCGCCTTGTATGAGGCCGATACTTCCAGTACTCGGGCCGAATCCTGGCCGAGTGAATTTCGCTAAACCATTCTCAAAAAATCCAGTTATGCACGGAATCGCACGGGCCATCCCGACAATGGCATTGGCGCCTTTGCCTGGCTCGCTGCTGTGTGCGGCTCGACCCTCGGTATGGATGGTGAAACGGCAACTGCCTTTGCAACCACGCACAACCCGCAGGCTGGTGGGTTCACCAACAACTGCAAAGTCCCACGGGTCGTTGTCGTCGAGCAGTGAAAGGATACCGCGGTATTTGTACTCCTCATCGACAACACAACTGACGGTAAGCGTGCCTCGCCAATCATCTCTTTCACGGAGTCGCAACAAACTAGAAAGCATTCCTGCCAAAGGACCTTTCATATCAGTTGCTCCGCGTCCCCAAAGGCAACCATCTTTAATGTCGCCGTTAAACGGATCGATGGACATACCGGCGATGCTTACCGTATCGGTATGTCCGTTAAAAAGCAGATGCCGACCATCGCCATTACGAATAGTGAAGTTGATATTGTCACGATTCTCAAGACAAGGCTGACGGACTGGTTCTAGGCCATGGCTCCATCCCCAATCTTCGAGCCATTTTACAACTGGCGCCTCACCGAAACTTTCAGAATCATAGGCTGGATTGACGCTTGGGATGCAAACTAGCGCTTGCGCAATTTCAGTTACACTTTCGATTTTTGAACGACTCATAGCAACATAAAGTCTGGCCAGCTGCACCAGCGATTAATGGTCAAACTTTATGGAGTTGGCATCTCGTTGGAAACTGAAATAATCAGCACGTGCAGGATATTGAGCCTTTGCTACCACCAGACGTGCACCACTGGGAAGCTGCCCAGGGCTGGACGGGCTTACGAAATCCAAAGGAGGCTTACGCCGAACTGGATAAAATCCAACCTGAACTCCAAGCGCACCCCTTTGTGTGCTCTGCTTGGCTGGATGCATGGATTCTTGATGGCGAATGGGTTAAGGCACGGGACATGGCCGACTGGCTTACAAATCAGTTTCCAGATGAACCAGGCTTTTGGCTGCATCTTGCCTATGCCACGCGACGTGTAGATAGTGGTGGCATGGATGAAGCCTTGTCCGTGCTAACAAGTGTGGCGGAAAATTTTCCCGAGGAATGGATGATCCCCTATAATATCGCATGCTATCTCTGCCAACTTGAACGACTTGGGGAGGCCAAGCCAAATCTTGCGCGCGCTTTGAAAATTGGGGGCAAAGGCATTCGCACTGCAGCAATGGGTGATGAGGACTTAAAGCCTCTTTGGTTGTGGGTAAAAAATCACGATTAGTTGTTCGATCATTTCAACGACCGTAAATAATCGATCAAATCAGCTGCCTCCTGTGTGGTCAGATTTTGGGTGAGACCAAGAGGCATGGCAGAGAGAGGATTGGGTCGGATGGATTTTATCCTGGTGAAGAGGATGCGGTGTTCCTGGAGGGCGGGATCGAGCAGGACAACTTCCTTTTCTGTGCGGTTGCGAATAAAGCCGACCAATGATTCACCCTCTTTAAGCAGTACCTCCTGCAGGACATAGTCAGGATGAATGGCTTTGGATGGTTTGAGGATTTGGTCAAGAACTTGTTCGCGATTGTATTTGCGGCCGAGACCAGCAAGAGCTGGGCCGAATTCACGGCCTTGTCCTTGGGCTTGATGACAGTTAAGGCAGAGCAGATCGGCACGACGGAAAATGTCGCGACCACGTATTACATCACCTTGTAATTCGAGGATTTCGGCAGGGTTGGGAGTGGGGCCAATTATTTTTTTGTTGGTGGTAGATTGTTTCTGATAGCGCAGGAATAGATCGCGAATAAACGAGCTTTTGTGGTTGGCGGCAGTGGCGACAGCTTCGCGGATGTTTAGTTGCTCCAGATCTTCGCCGGTGATGGCATCTGCGAGCAGCAGGGCACTTTCGGGTGAATCGAGCAGCTTGTTGATGGCACCAATCTTGCCGTTCTGAAAATTCTTGAGCGTTATTGCGTTTATGACTGCGACGATAGGTTTGTCCCCATCGTGAGGCATGTTGGCAATCCAATGCCGGATGAGGGCCAGCCCCTGTTTGTCCACGGTTTGCGAACCAAAGTGCGGCATACGTCCGGGGCCAAGCTTGGCCATGCGGTGGTAGAGCACGGAACGATACGGGTCACCCGCGGCTATAACCATTGCGCCTTTTATGCCGAGGTTGCCTTGCGTGGGCTTTTCATTTACGAGCTTGGTTTGTTCGAGAGTCATTCCCAATTGTGTTTGTAACACCGCTGTGCCACCACCGCCTCTGGTGTGACAATGGGTACAGTTGACATGTAGATAGGCACGTGCGCGGTCGTTAAGATCGGCTTTTACGTCGTGCGGATTGGTGATTTTACCTAGCTTTTTGGGTAAAGGATTTTCGAAAATTTTGCTAGCGACTAATGCGTCCAATTGTTCACCAGTATTGAGCTGTGCGAGATTAAAACTCCAAATGTTTCCGGATCTGTTATTATGGCAGAGCATGCACTCGGTGCGGCTGGCATGGTGCCACATCTGGCGACGTATTCCACCAGGCGCGTCCGGATCTTTAACTTTAAATACAGAGGTACGGCCTTCATTGGCTGCAAGAACAGCATCTGTTTGTGTATCGTTCCATAGATAGTTAACGGCGTGCCATTGGTCGTTATGTCGGTGGAGAATTTGCGTTTCAATATGACGGACACTCGCGGGTTTGCCCGTTTCCATTTCCATAGAGACCGTTTTGGCGAGCACGGCACCATCCGGGAAGCTCCATGCACCCTTCACATAACCCTTATAGCCGTCGTTCTTATCGTAAATTCCAAGCTTCGTTTTGCCTGGAAGGGCCACAAGCCGTTGTGCACTCGCATGGTCATGCCATGTCTCAGCGTTTATGGTATAACGCAACACGCCACTTGCGGGTTGTAGATTATTAATGGAGGCGAATAAGCCTGTCCCACTCAGTTTTCTGGGGAACGTTTCTGTGTTTGATTCAGTGACATTTTCCGTAAGACGGTAAATAGGACCATTGTGGTCAACAACGTACAGCTCACTGTCCTCATCCACAGCAAAGCAAATAATGGCAAGCGTCGTGTCAGTTAATTCGCCATGCCAATGGTCAGATTCGCGTAAACCCCAGATTTTTCCGGTCACAAAGTCGCCGTAAACATAAGCACCAGACAAAGCCTTGAGTCGTTTGCCGTGATACATTTGCCCGCCGGTTATACTGCATGCCTCGGTGTGTGGATGTTCTACCGTTGGCGCAAGAATGGGTGTGGGACCACGCTTGTCATTGGGTTTTACGGGCTGGCTGCCCTCGGTGACACTCCAGCCATAATTACCCCCACTTCGCACCTTGAAGATCATTTCCATTTTCTCCCAACCCACGTCGCCCACCCACAGGTCGCCGGTCTTTCGGTCGAAGCTCATTCGCCAAGGATTACGAAATCCGTACGCCCATACCTCAGGCCGCGCACCTTTTAAATCCACAAACGGATTGTCCGCCGGCACACGGTATGCCTTCCCATCCGTCGTATGGTCTACGTCAATTCGGAGCACTGAGGACAACAGGTCGCTAACGTCCTGTCCGGTGTTTAATCCATCCGGCGGGCTGGGTGCTGTGGCATCCCCTGTTGAAATATAGAGAAAGCCATCCGGTCCAAACTGTAGGCTACAGCCGTTGTGACCGCCTGATCTCCAGGTGATAATAATCTTCTCTGAATCGGTATCAATAGTCGGCGGCTCCGTGTCGCGCACCTTGAAGCGTGACACTTTTGTTCCCTCCTCTTTATTACGCTCGTCGATGTAACAAAGATAAATGAAGCGGTTTTTGGCAAACTGTGGGTGAAACACCATCCCGTAAGCTCGTTGACTCTTTACCGTCTCCGCTAAATCGATCATCAACGCCGGGTTTTCAACGTTTTGGTCATCAGTAAATGTGAACACCTTCCCGCTTAATTCCAATAAGGCGAAACGCTTTAATTCAGGTGACCACACCATTTCAACCGGTTTCTGGAAAGACAGCTTGGGGAACGCCCGCTCCAGCTTGTATGGCTCCGGCGGCCCCGGCAGCCCGATAATCCGTGAGGTTGTCCAAGGCACACGAGTGGCCTGAATAGACAGGGAAGTGATCAGGGGGAGAAACAGCAGGAGACGCATGCGGCGATTTTGAACACGAAGATTCAAAGGCGAAAGTCAAAAGCACGCTTTGACTTTCTTCTTTTGACTTTCTACTTTTCCTCCATCCATGAGCGACAAGACTTTCAACATTGCCATTATTGGCCTCGGGTTCGGGGCAGAATTCATTCCCATTCATCAGGCGCACCCGAATGCCAATCTCATTGCCGTCTGCCGGCGCAATGAAGAGGAGATGAACAAGGTGGCCGATGAGTTCGGCATCGAGAAACGATACACGGATTACGACGAACTGCTGAAGGATCCGGAAATTGATGCGGTACACATCAATTCACCGATCCCTGATCATGCCCCACAGTCGCTAAAGGCTTTGCGTGCCGGTAAGCACGTAATGTGTACCGTGCCCATGGCCACCACCATCGAGGAATGCGAGGAGCTTTGCAAAGCCGTGGAGGAAACTGGCCTCAAGTATATGATGGCCGAGACGGTCGTCTATAGCCGCGAGTTTCTCTTCATCAAGGAAATGTATGACAAGGGCGAGCTTGGCAAGCTCCAGTATCTGGCCGCCAGCCATCCGCAGGACATGGACGGCTGGCCGAGTTACTGGGAGGAGATGATTCCCATGCATTACGCCACACACGTGGTGAGCCCTTGTTTAGGTATGGTTGATGGACTCGCCGAATACGTGAGTTGTTTTGGAAGTGGTACCGTGCGAGACGACATCGCACAAAAGAGCGGCAACAAGTTCGCCGTGGAAAGCTGCCACATTAAGCTCAAGGATAGCGACCTCTCCGCACACATTTGGCGTTTCCTATACGACGTCGCTCGTCAATACCGCGAAAGCATCGACGTGTACGGCAGCAAGAAAAGCTTTGAATGGACTCTCGTCGAAGGCGAGCCGAGCATCCTGCACGTCGCCAAGCGGCCTGAGGCGGAAATCCCAGAAAAAGTGGACATTCCTGATTTTGCCCATCTCTTGCCCGAGCCCATCCAGAAATTTACTCAATCCATTGAGGACGCCGATCACCTATCCTTCGTTCAAGGCGGTGGTCACGGCGGAAGCCACCCGCACATGGTGAACGAATTCCTCAGCGCACTAGTGGAAGATCGCGACCCATGGCCCAATGCCAAGACTTCTGCCAACTGGACCTGTGTGGGCATTTGTGCCCATCAAAGCGCCGAGCAGGGAGGCGCACGAGTTGATATGCCAGCGTTTACGCTTTAAGGTCTACACCAGCTGCGGCGAGAGTTGATAGTTAGCAAATAATCCTTAAAAATATTTAATGAAAAACATGAAACATATCCTGACGCTGGTCTGTGCAATTGCACTGTTAAGTGGTTGTGTAACTGACAATTATCCAATCAAAACTTGTATCGTCTCTGACGAAGCACTGAACAGCATGGGCGAGCCTTACGTGTATGTACACGAGGGTGTTACAGTTAAATTCTGCTGTAAGGGGTGCTTGGAAGATTTTCAAAAAGATCCCAAAAAGTATCTTGCCAAGCTGAAACCTGCCGCAGAAAAGAAATAACAAGGTAGGTGACAAGGGAGAAACGAATCCCAGCAGTCAATGGAGGGTGGAGTCGTAGGTGAAACGACAATCAATTAGATTGGTTTCCAAAGAACCGCATCCTTTGGTGCCTTGGTGTCTCGAATGCGAAGCTCACACATACCACAGGGTAAAAAAGGTTCGAAGACTGGGAGCCTCGTCAGAGACATCTTATACTTTAACACAAAACTATTGCATGTATTGCAATAAGTTGATGATAAAGCCCAGATTCACAAGGTCTCTGGCCAAAGCATTTATCTACATAGGGTGCATTATGGGTTCGCTTCCTTTTGCAGGCCTTTTCATCGATGAAGAAATGCCTGTCATGGTTCCCTTTATTGCATTAGGTGGACTCATGATTATTTGCGGGTTTTTGTGGTGGTGGCATTACCGCAAATATCTGATTTGGGAGAAGTGGGCCTTGGAGCAGGGATGGCAGGAACCAAAAGGTGCCTGATGTGTCTTTTAGCCGGATGTGCCGAAAGAAAAAAAGATCAGGTGTATGCCTGTCACATTTTCCGCGTTTCAAACTCTTAGGCAGTCTCAGTCGTCCTGCATAGTGCATTCCTCAAGTTCCGTGCTCGTTGTGGTGCGGGACTGGGAGAGCATGCGGTGGCATTTTCGGTCTTGGGAGTTGTCTTTAGTACGATGCAAATGGGGCCTTCGTCGTGCATAATTTCCTGCTCATAGCGCCAGGACTCAACATCGTCGAATTCGTAAACCTCCTCAAAGCCGGTGGCACGCGCTAAATCGCCGTAGTTGACGGATTGCTGGCCGGCACGCTTGGCTGCTGCACCGATGGTGGCCTGATTGCCGGTAACTTCATAAACACCGTTGTCGATGATGATGAGGGTGAAGTTCTTGGGCGCGTGCGCAGTGATGGTGACCAGACAACCGAGGTTCATCAGCATGCAACCATCACCATTGACGACGATGACGCGCTGATCGGGCTGGGCCAGCGCAATGCCAAGGCCGAGTGGTGGTCCTTGCCCCATGCTTGAGGGCATGTAGACCAAATCCTTTGGATGCGGCTCAAACTGTTGCCAGTCTCTTGCGCTGCCCATCGTGGTGATGACAACGGCATCACGCCGCTGGCGGTGGATGACATCCAGCGCGTCGGGGAGGGTCATGGCTTGGTCACTCATGGTTGTAGGATTTCGTGGATAAACAGGGTGCGACCAACCGCCTCGGCCAAGGTGCGCCCAAGGACGACTGCACCGGTGCGGTGTTGGTCCCACGGCGGGACATGATCCTTTAAAATGACGTAGTGGCCGATGTCAGCAAAGGCCTCGCGTGCCACTTCGCCAAGGTCAACAGTGCCGGGAGTCCCGCTTCGTGCAGTCTCAACGACCTTGAGATCTGGCCAGCGATCAGTGTTGCCATAGAGCCGGTCGTTAAATTCGTGCACATGAACGACCGCCTCAACCTCTGGGAAACTTTCATAGAGGTGCCAGTGCATGAGGGACTCAGAGGAAGGAAGCCGGGTGCCGTGGTAGTTGGCGGTGTAGCCGGAGTCGGTCTTGGTGTAATCGACAATATGAACGAAATCTGCAGGGCCAAGGCCATGCTTGGAAGGAAGTTGGGTGCCCGTGATCAGGAAGCCACCATTTGCATTGCGCTGGCTGATGTTCCCATTGCTGCCAATAAACTCATCGCTCTGGTAGGTGGCGAGCAGTTCTTGTGCGGCCACCGCATCACAGGCCTGGCTCAGGATAGCAACGTCCTGCGCGAGGGTGTCTGATAATTGATGGTTGTCGAACAGGACGAAGTTCGTGCGCTTTTTTTCCCTGTCGCCATTGTGCAAGCTCATGCGGCGCCCTCCGCCATCAGTACAATGCCGGGCACCTGTTTCTCCTGACAATCGCGATAGTGCTCGGCCAGGAGCGGCTTTTTTCCCTCGGTGTCGATGAACACCGTATTCAAGGCCCATGAGTTGAGGATAGGTTCGGTGAATTTCAGGCAAGTGTCACCCGGCAGCGAGGAGGCATCTAGGTAACTCCGATAGCCCACGAGCCCAAAGATAGGCAGTTGGTAGTCGTGGATCACGTTTCGCAGCGAGTCGCCGGACTCAAACAGGCCCGTGCACTGGATGCAGACGATGGGTTTTGCTCCGCCCAGATGAAGTCCTGCCGCAATGGCCCATGCCTCGCCTTCGCGACACACCTGTACAAGTTTAAGATTCTCTGCACCCTTAAGCGCTGCATCCCACTTGCCGATGGTAGTGTCAGGAATCCAGATGACATGCGTGAGGCCGAGAGCGGATAAGGTCTCAATAATTTCCTCGCCGGTGAACACGTGCTCATGTTGCGGGGAGAGAAAGTATGCGGCAAGCGTTTTGCGTCATTCTTGCATGGAGCATTGGCAGAACTCTAAAGGAAGGGTATGTTGCGGCTGTGGGTGAAACAGAAGAGTTGAAAAGTAGTTTAGCGGTGGTACAGGACCACACTCGCCATTTTTCGGATTTTACTTTTGTTTATCCCGTCATCTCTCGCCGCTCACAAGGGCTTTCGGTTGGAATAAACGTAAATCCGGACAAGGTATGCAATTTTGACTGCATTTACTGTGAGGTGGACCGGCGTGTGCCAGGGGCGGTTTCAGGCGTGGACCTGTCGCAAATGCGGGATGAGTTGCGAGCTATGGTTGGGTTCGCGCGGGACGGAGGATTGGCAAAGGAGGCCAAGTTTGACGAGGTGCCTTGGTTGACTCGCGATATTCGCGACATTGCTTTCAGCGGTGATGGGGAGCCGACAATGATTAATAATTTTGATGAAGTGGTTGCGGCTGTGGCGGAAGTGAAACGCGAAGAGAACCTAAATAATACCAAGATCGTGCTTATCACTGATGCGGCGGGCCTAGATAAGGCTAGCGTGCGGCGTGGGCTGAAAGTGATGGACGAGAATAATGGTGAGGTATGGGGTAAACTTGATGCGGGTACTGAGGAATATTTCCAATTGGTGAACCGAACTACGGTGAAGTTCCAGCGTATCCTGGACAATCTGCGCGACACAGCCAAGACCCGACCGATTATGATCCAGAGTCTTTTCCTGAAAGTGCACGGTGAACCGATGAGTGCACAGGAGCTAGAATCTTACTGCGGACATCTCAATGACATCACGACCGCAGGTGGACAAATCCTGGAAGTGCAGGCCTATACGGTGGCACGTCCGACGCCGGAAACATTTGCAACCAAGCTTACGAAGCAAGAACTGGAGGAGATGGCGGTGGTCATACGGGAAGTTACAGGGTTGAAAGTGAAAACCTATGACTGAGATGGCCCACATCGGCTGGCCCGGTCGGTTGGCGGCACTGGTGTTGGTATTCCTGGGCGGATTCACGGTAATGGTTCTGGAGGTGTACGGAGCATACCTCATGCGCCCGTTTTTTGGCAGTTCCCAGGAAGTGTGGTTGGCCATGATTGGTATGGTAATGGTTGCACTATCTGGTGGCTATTACCTCGGGGGATGCCTGGCAGATCGATTTAAGCGCGCGTCCTTTCTGACGTGGTTATTGTATCCTGCAGGCATCTTCATTTATTTCACGAAGGATATCAGCACTCCAGTGCTTGAATTGCAATGGATGGAGACAGCCAACGTGGTAATGGCGAGTACGGTTGTAAGCGCGGTGGTTTTTCTTCCGCCCTGTTTCGTGTTGGGCATGCTTGCACCGTATATGATTCGGCTATGCGCGCACAGTGTGGAGAATGTAGGTGCTGTAGCAGGTAAAGTATACGCGGCAAGCACGGTGGGGAGCATCGCGGGGGTGTTTGTCCCAGTACTCCTCATTCCGAAAACAGGTGCAACTAACGTTCCACAACTTAGCAATGAAAGTATGTTTCATATTGCGGGTGGATTGACGATGGGCTTGGGCGTGCTATGTTTTCTGACGGATCGTTGGCTTGAAGCACCACATCGTGAGCCGCCTGAAGAGAAAACTGAAATAGAGATTGAATCATGAAGCCTGTTCATATCCTCGGACTATTGTTGATGGCTGCTATGATACAGCCCACGGTGGCAGCCAGCAAGACCCGCTTCTCTGCGAATTCTCAATACAATTTCATCACCGTGGTAGATCGTGGTAGTTTTCGCATACTAAGCTTCAACGGATCGCAGGAATCGAAGATGTCAAATTACCCGGGTAAGGGTCTAATGGGGCATTTCGAGTACACTGAATTTCTGCAAATGCCGCTGATCTGGAAACCACAGGCTAAGCGCGTGCTAATGGTTGGCTTAGGCGGGGGCAGCACACAGAAGGCATATCGCCACTACTACCCTGACATCCACGTGGACGTTGCAGAGATCGACCCGATGGTGGTTCAAGTGGCGGGAAATTTTTTTGGGGTAAAAGAGGGCCCAAAGCTAAAGATGCATGTTGGTGACGGGCGGGTTTATTTGAAAAAGAACAAGGAGAAATACGATATCATCCTACTGGATGCATATACCTCCAGCCGCAACGGTTCGAATATTCCTTACCATCTTGCAACAAAAGAATTTTTCGAACTGGTAGATCGCAATCTGTCTACTGATGGTGTGCTGGCATACAACGTTATCGGCACCTATGGAGGATGGCGCGCGGACAATATAGGTTCGCTTCACGCAACGTTGAATTCGGTCTTCCCTCACATATATCATTTCCCTGCAAGTGAATCGAGGAATGTTGTGTTTGTGACTCCCAAGGAAAAGTCAGCATTAACGACGGAATTATTACGGACTAAATACGGCGCCCTAAAAAAGCTACGGCCGAAACTCTCGCCTAATTTTCTGAAGCGGGTACAGGTGATTCGAAACAAGGCTCCCGAAACGGCAGCGAAGTCCCCGGTGCTTCTGGATGCATTCACACCTGCAAGCGGTTTATTGGGCTCAAAGTGGCGTTGAACGTAACGCGGCTACATAGGCTCCATCAACTTCATCTCGAAACGGCAAAAGGGCCCTCTCGGTTTCCAGCTTAAAGTCATTTCGTGTAGACAGAAAGTTTTCCACCTGCTCCGTATTTTCTTCTGCTTCCAGACTGCAGGTACTGTAGACCAAAAGGCCTCCGGGTTTTACGTTTCGGGCTGCTTTCAGAAGAATGTCACGTTGAGTTTTTACTGCAGATTTAAGGTCGTGTGGTTGGAGCCGCCAACGGAGATCGACGCGGCGACGCATCACACCAGTGTTGGAGCAGGGCACATCGATAAGCACGCTATCGAAACGTTCGCGCACATAGGTGCCGTACGGCATCACTTCCACACAGTCCGCTCCAAGGCGTTCGCAGTTTTCACGGAGTCGAGTCAGGCGATCTTCATGGATGTCAGTGGCAACGATTCGCCCGCCATTTTTCATCCTTGCGGCGATAGCAGTTGTCTTTCCACCTGGTGACGCGCAGAAATCTAATACAGTCTCACCTGGTTTTGGATTTAACAACTCAACTGCTAGGAGTGTGCTGGGATCTTGAATATAAAAGTTTCCTTCTGAAAACCCTGGCAGCAATTCAGCAGCTCCGTCAAACCGCAGAAAATTTTCGGTGGCCCAATTGAAAGACGTCGATTTGTATGCAGTGTCTGGCGGATTACGTAATGAATTAATACGAGCAAAATTTTGAGGTTTACAATTGTTCCATTCCAGAAGTTGAGTCGCCTCAGCTTCCCCCCATTGAGCCTGCCAGCGATGCAGAAGCCAGTCGGGATGTGAATGAGCGATAGACGGATTAGATTGCTTCAATTCCTCGAGTTGTTTGCGAAGAGCTGACTCCTTGCGAAGGCTGTTGCGTAAAACGGCATTGACGAAGCCAGAAGCAGTCCCGATGTCGCATTTGCGAGCTAAAGCCACCGTTTCGTTAACAGCAGCGTGGCCAGGCACTCGATCCAACCAGAAAATCTGATAAATTCCTATTCGAAGAATCATCTGAACCAACGCCGGTTGGCGCCGTCCAGACGTAAACTGCTCAATTAACCAGTCTAGAGTACCGCGTCTACGAACAATTCCATAAACTAACTCCTGACAGAGCAACCTGTCTCGGCCTGTAATTGTAGGAAGTTCGCGGTAAAGCAGTGTGTCTACATAGGCTTCACCCCGCTCCCATCGGCGTAAAATGCGAAGGGCGATTTCTCTTGGTGTTGGTGTAGCCACCGAGTTACTATCCCCTAACGCACCAATGCGAGCGAGCAATTTGGGGCGGAGCCCGATCTTGTAATATGAAAGAGGAATTTGAAAAACTAGCTGCCTCCGGAAAAATCAAACACGGTGACATTGACACACTGGTGGCGATGGCTACAGAAGGGTTTTGTAGACATCGTAGTTGGGGCGTCGGCCAAGTTAAAACAGTCGACACGGTTTTGGGAAAGTTGACGGTCGATTTTTCCGATAAGCAGGGGCATGCGATTGATTTGGCTTTTGCCGCAAAAATCCTGGAGCCGATTACAAAAGAACACATCGAGGCGAAAAAAATCAGTGATCTTGACGGCATGCGCAAGATGGCTGCACTGAAACATCTTGAGACGATCAAGCTGGTGCTCGATAGTTATGATGGACGGGCAACACAGGAACAGATTCAAGCCGCACTCGTGCCTGATGTGATTGAGGAAGATTATAAGAAGTGGTGGGAACAGGCTCGCCGCGAAATGAAAAAGGACGGGCACTTCAAGTTACCCACCAAAAAAACTGCTCCAATTGAGTACGAAACACAAGAAGTGCCTTTGCAGGAACGGCTATTGGCAGACTTTGTTGGGGCGAAAGGCTTGAAGCTTCGCGTTGCCGTAGCCTTGGAAATCGTCAAAGGAGCTGACGACATGGATGACGCCACCTCGGTGGGTGTGGAGGCCATCAAAATTTTAAACACTGAGATTCAGGGTCATATACGATCGCAACAAAGCCTCGCGCTTGAAGCCGTTTTTGCGCGCGATGACTTACGTGAAGCCACGAATGCCGACCCTATTGAAGGGGAACCCAGTGCGGCGACAATCTGGGAGACGAAGCCGTACCTTGATGCGTTACTTGCGGGCTTGGCAGTTGCAAAGCAACGGCGTGCATTACAGGCTTATAAGGATCACGACTCAAATTGGCCGAAGGTATTGCTGGGAATCATCAACCTTGTGTCTGTCCGTCTGTGCAACGAATGCGTGCAGGTACTTACCGAAGATAATCGAACCGAGGAGTTGCGCCAAACTGTCGCCCGTCTAATAAACCAACATCAAGCGAGTAGTGACCTTTTGCTTTGGATGGCCAAGAATCAGCCCGATGGACTCAATGATATGCTTGGGCCAGAATTGTTCCGCGCGATGATAAGTGCAATTGAGCGCGATTCTGAGAAGAAGGCGAACAAACTTCGTGACCACATTATTGACGACCCTGATCTCATTGGCCAACTTACTGCTTCTGCTGACCTTGAAGTGATTAAAGACATCACACGAGCCATCCAACTTTCACCGAGCTTTGAAGGTATGGACAAGCGCTCTGTCCTAGGCAAACTCGTTAAGAGTAATCCTGCTATCCAGTCATTCATCACGGGAGATCAACAGAAAGAAGACCATTCGCTTGTCGTCTCCTGGAAAAGTCTTGAACAACGTCAGAAGGAATATGAGGAATTGGTTCAACGCAAAATCCCCGCCAATTCAAAAGAAATTGAGGTTGCGCGAAGCTACGGAGATTTACGCGAGAACCACGAATTTAAGGCTGCAAAGGAAATGCAGAAATTGTTAATGAGCCGCCGCAATGAGCTAGAGGTAGACCTTGAAAATGCACGTGGCACTGACTTTGAGGGTGTGAATACTGATAGTGTCAGCATTGGCACCCGCGTCAGCGTAACAAACCTTGATAGTGGATCAAACGAGGATTACGCAATCCTTGGTGCTTGGGATAGTGATCCAGACAACAATATGGTGAGCTACAAGGCACCCATGGGGCAGGCTTTTCTAAATCATTCGGTAGGTGACCAAGTTGATTTCGACATGGGTGGCGATCTACATCGATATCGAATCGAGAGCATTTCTGCTTGGAATACTGCAGCTGCAGAGACCTCCTCCGACAAAATAGCCGACGAGTCAGTTTCTGAGTCAACATCTGAGCCGGTTGCCACACCTGAAACCTCTGCGCCTGGTGCCTCCACTGGTGCTTGATCCGCCGTGCGGACAGTTAAAGTATCGCTGGGTGAGCGCAGCCATTCGATTCATATTGGCACCGGTCTTTTAAATCAACTCGGCTCTCAGTGTGCTCTCCTAAAGGTCGGTCAACGATGTGCGGTCGTCACTGACGAAATCGTCGCGAAGAAATACCGGCGCCCTGCAATTGAATCACTTCATGGAGCCGGCTTTCAGCCGATTGTGATCACACTCAAGGCCGGGGAAAAATCTAAGTCATTAAAAAATGTTCAGGCGTGTTACAACCAGCTTGCCGCTCATCGTATTGAGCGCAATTCCTTAATCATTGCCCTTGGAGGTGGAGTCGTGGGGGATCTGGCTGGCTTTGCGGCAGCCACATATCTGCGCGGTATTAATTTTGTGCAAGTGCCGACCACTCTACTTGCTCAGGTAGATAGCTCGGTTGGAGGTAAAGTTGGAGTGAACCTATCTGCCGGGAAAAATCTCGTTGGGGCGTTTCACCAGCCGCGCCTTGTACTCTGTGATCTTGACACACTTCGTACAGTGCCGAAGCGAGAATATCGTGCGGGACTCGCAGAGGTCATCAAGTATGGGATTATTCGCGATGCCAGACTATTCACCCGGCTTGAAGGCAACCTGTCCAAGCTGCTAAAAAAGGATAGCGTCACACTTGCATCCGTGATTGCCCGTTGTTGCGCAATCAAGGCGGAGATCGTCGGTCAGGATGAAAAAGAAAGCGGTCTCCGTGCCATCTTGAATTTTGGACATACAATTGGCCATGCGCTGGAAGCCATCTCCCGTTACGGGAAGTACCTCCACGGCGAATCCATCAGTATTGGCCAAGTTGCTGCTGCAAATATTTCACAAATAAAAGGCAATCTATCTGAAAAAGAAACCGCGCGTATTGTGACTCTTTTTGAGCGAGCCGGATTACCAACCAGCGTGAAACTGAGCACAACACAAACACAACGGCTACTTGACGCCATGAAGCTCGACAAAAAAGTCAATGATGGCAAAATTCAATTTGTTCTGGCACAGCGGATAGGCAATGTAAAAGCTGGGCAATCGGTTTCATCCGCACTCATCAAGAAATCATTAATCCCACCCCCGACTCTCAAACCAAGTGGCCGTTAGCGAAACCATTGTCCGTGAGTATTTTGAACTGCACAGCCTATTTGTGCGTCAGCAGCGTAAGCACATTGCTCCGCGCCGCGAAGATGACGAGATTGATTTTTATGTTCATAATCCAAATGGACCACCTGAAGGCTCTGAATTACCGTTTGTTCTGGAAGCAAGTGATCTGATCAACCTCACTCGTGCAGTCGTTGTCGTCAAAGCTTGGCATACGGAAGTCTTTAGTCAGGCGGTGCTTGCAAACGCGCCGGAGATTTTTCGTTTTGCCAGTCCCGCGACGTTTAAGCGCGCCACGGACGCATTCGGCAGCCCTGGTCCTCTGGTTAAAATTTTAGTCATACCCGCGCTTCCTGCCTCAGGCGAGGCACGTCAACAAAGCATCGATCTACTCCGGGCAAAAGGTATTGATGGCATCATTGAGTTTCGTACGATGCTCTCTGAACTTATCAACCACATTGAGACCAATCGAAATTATCAAAAGAGTGACCTCCTTCAGGTCATTCGAATTCTAAAAAACTACGATCTCTTTGCACCTCCGCAATTGGAGCTCTTTGACTTGCCAAAGCAAAATCGGCGTACAAAGGCTTGAATATATGCTTCTGGTTATCGACAACTACGACTCTTTTACGTTCAACCTTGTGCAATATCTCGGTGAGATGGACGTTGCCATGGAGGTACATCGCAACGATGAGATTACGTTGGAGAAAATAGAGGAGCTCAAGCCAGAGCGTATTCTGATATCACCCGGACCATGCACGCCACGTGAGGCAGGTTTATCCAATGATATCATTCAAGAATTTGGATCGCGACTGCCGTTACTGGGAGTCTGCCTTGGACACCAATGCATTGGACACACCTTTGGCGCAAAAGTGGTCGTAAATGATCGCATGATGCACGGTAAGACTTCGCCGATTAAACATGATGGAAATTTTCTCTTCGAAGATTTGCCTAACCCCTTCATCGCCACGCGCTACCACTCGCTCGTTGTTCAACGCGACTCGCTACCAGATTGTTTGGAAGTGACGGCTGAAACAGAGGAAGGCGAGATCATGGGCCTGCGCCACAAGGAACACCCGATCTGGGGAGTACAATTTCACCCGGAAAGTATCCTGACCGAAAATGGCCCTAAAATTCTTCGGAATTTCCTCAGTCTGACAAACTGATTTTTTTTGTAATACCATAACAATAAGACAAACGGTATTCAGTTATCGGAAGATTTTGTTGGAAACCCAAAGAACTGAAGGAGGACGGGCCGCGCCCCAAAAAAGGCCCCATGAGGCCCGTCCTCCTGCGGTTTCGCAGGGCAAATTGTGAAGCGCTTGGCTTCAAGTTTTTCGGCGCTTTACCGTCGGCAGATTGCCGGGCCCACACAGGAATCGGGCTGCTTCACCTGCGTGGTATACCCGGCATACCGCCGACGGTTGTTCCACTTGGTTTTCACTCGAACTAGAGCCGAATCAACTATCATAAGGTAGTCTGGAAAATATCTTCTGTCAAATCAGCCGTCTAATTTTTTTGTTATAAAAAACCCCGCCGATAAAGGCGGGGTGAGGATTATTAAAAAATTGAATAAGCATTAGTTGCTGCTTCTAAGTTTCATTAGCAGATGAAGTATCTCCAGATACAACCAAACCAGTGTGACCATCAGGCCGAAAGCTCCGACCCATTCCATGTATTTGGGAGCGCCGGCATCGGCACCGTTCTCAATGAAATCAAAATCCAGCACAAGGTTTAGCGCGGCAATGATGACCACGAAAACGCTGAAGCCAATGCCAATGGGACCTCCGTCATGGATAAACGGTACACCGACCCCGAACATCCCTAGTACCATCGTGACAATGTAAACTAGAAATATGCCACCGGTTGCAGCACACACACCTAATTTAAAATTCTCAGTGGCCTTAATTAATCCGCTGCGATAGGCAGCCAGAAGTGAGAACAAAACCCCGAAGGTGAGTCCTACGGCCTGCAGTACGATGCCAGGAAATGCTTTCTCTGCTAGAGCTGAAATTGCACCTATAAACAATCCTTCAGCAGCAGCATATAATGGCGCGGTAACAGGTGCCCAGATGGGTTTGAAAATGGTGGCAATGGCAAAAACCAGCCCCCCTATCACTCCACCTATTATCCAAGGCAAAAGGTTTGGGTTTCCGGCCATCACCTTGCCCCATGTAAGTGCAGCGGACACAACCAGCATTACCAGCAGGGCAAAGGTCTTGTGGACCGTGCCCATCAGGGTCATACGATCATCGTCGGTCGCAGAAAGGCCTGCGAAAGTTTTTGCATTTAATGCGGGATTTCCAGATCTCATTTGTGTCTCCTATAAAACAGTTCTGCCCGAATTAAAACTGAACCACTGAATTTCTCCAGCATTTTTTGGCTCCCTTGGTCAAGGCGTAGCTGGCGGCGCCGGTGGAGCAGGGAAGGGCTGAACGCCACCGTTGCCTCCGGGAACCAGTGGCTTCGGCGGCGCAACTGGGTTTACGGGGGCAAATTGGCGCGCGTCAATAACACCGGTGCCTTCAACAGGAGGAGGTGTTACAGGCGTGGGTGGGCCCGTATCGATTACACCTGTATTTGGTGGTACCAGTGTGTCGGGTATAGACGGTTCTTGATCCGTAAGGATTGGTTTCTCCGGTGTTTCGGAAGTAATTTCAGCAGGATCTTTGGGGTCCTTCTCCGCTAATGGTTCGCTTGCATTCAAGGCCAATGGCAACCAGGTGCCCGCCATCAACGCAATACAACCGGCAGCAATACCACCCAGGGCCAGCTTGGAATCCATTGGCCCCGTCTCGCGACTGCGTCCACGCAATATCGCGTATATACCGCTGATCAAGGCAACCAACGCTGCCATTGCAACAAACCAAAACCCCTCTTCTTGCTGAAGCACCACGCCACCAAGGCACAAGATACCTATAAAACCGAAAAAAACAGAACTGGCTGAGCCCCAGGCAACACCTTCATCAATCAGTGAATCCTCCTCATCCGTGGGCGTGGTTGCGGCAAATAAAGCCGACACGGGTGCCCACTGCGAGCCGCCATCAACCGCACAAAGAGTTTCTCCAGTGATCCCCCCTTTGCGCAATAAACGCTTGATTTGAGTCTTAGTTAAAGGTCCTTGGACCTCATTATCATGGTATACGAAGTACTCAATAGAGTCATCAGACACGGCTAGCCCTCCTTGGGGGTAAGCAGAATACCACAGAACGAAAAAAGCAAGCTTTACCAGTGAACAATTTAAAGCTCGAGAATCAGCCTGGAGGTGGGGGTGCTCCGCCTGGAGGAGGAGGTGCTCCGCCTGGGGGTGGTCCACTTTGTCCTGGGCCAGGAGGCGGTGCAGCCTTTGAAGCCTCACCTGGCGTAGCAAGTGCACTTTTGTCAATTCGTACTGTTTGTCGAACGGAGTCATCTGCGGGAGGTGGCACCGCACCCCCTACAGGTGCGGCTTGGGCATTGATCTGTGCCGCATTGCCCATTACTCCAGGGTCGATTTCCGGAACCATCAGCATGGTCACCCTGTTGCAGTGTGGACAGTTAATCTGCTTGCCGCACATGTCAGGCGGGTAGCCGATGCGCTCACCGCAGTTTTTGCACGGGCACTTGATTTCAATCACCACACTCATGGAATAACTGCTCCTTTAGCTGTTAACAAATTAGTCGTCAAACACAGGGGGGCAGATATGGGCGAACCCTAACTGAAAAAACGGGTTTTTTACAAGGAAATACTAGGTTTTCCTGCTTTCTACTGATGTTGAATCAAAAAATCAGAGTCGTGAGTCTTGAGCAAAATTTTCAAGGTTTTGTGGAATTCCTCATCAGTGCCATCGATGGATCTGCGAACCCAGAAGCCCGGTGCCACGTTTGCCTCATACCAATCGTAGCCACTATTTTCCATCTTATTGGCAAATGGACGGAAAGAGTCCTGTAAAAACTCGCCAGGAGAATTACGATTTTTGATTCGCCTCTGATACGATGTTTTCGTGGCGTTAAATTGTTTTTGATTCGCGTGCAAATGTTGATGGGCTAAAAAATATGTGCGCGCGAGTTGACGGAAGGAATGGTCATAAACCGGCTGTAGGAGAATCGCCATGGCTTTGCCTTTGCTGCCTGGGATGGCGTGCTGCCGTAACCATTTGGGAAAATTCGGGTTATAATATCCAAAACCCGCCGACTTCAAATCCAGCTTGCCCTCCATGTGCGGCCCTTTAACAAAAATCTTCATACCGGACAACGTCTCCAGCGATTTGTAACTGATCTCTTTGCGCAAGTGCCCATACAAGCCGCGTACGCCACGATTTGGGAGCCATGTGTTCAGGTCACCAAGAAAGGCATCATCAGGAACTGGTTTAAGCAATTTGGGAGTCGCATGCCACAGTTGCCTAAAAACATCATCAGCTTTTGGTGCTGCAATGAGAAGAACTGTTCCCAAAATCAGGACAAGGACTAACCGAAGACGTTTCACGAAACCACACTTCTAGAAAAATTCGGCGCATACCAGCGGGAATTGCCGACATACAGGTAACAAAAAAGGGCGACCGAAGTCGCCCTTTGTCTGAGTTATTAGTTAATTAATCCTAGAAGTCTTCACGTTGCGGGCGCGTACGCTCACCGCCTGGCCTGCGACCACCAAAACCTCCTTGGCCACGACCCCGTGAGCGTGATTCCTGATACTTCTTGAACTGCTCCTCGGTGAGGGTCTTCTTAATAGTCGCTTCGTAAGTCTCGCGGATTTTCTGCATCTTGGCAGAACGCTCTTCACGAGGCGTATCACGGTCAGTGAAGAGTCCACGTAATTGTGTGCTCATAGCTTCACGAGCTGCATTCAGAGTTTTCTTCTGTTCCTCTTTAATGCCATCAATCCCTGCAAACGGATCGCGAGTGCCACCAAAGCCGCCTTGACCACGTCCACCACGACCACCTTGGCCGCGCTGCGCGCTCATCTCGGCAAGTTTCTTCTTTTGCTCGTCCGTTAGAATGGCCTGCGTTTGCTTTTCAAACTTTTCGCGCATCTCAGTCATTTTCTCGCGCATAGCTTGGAAATCACCGCCACCATTACGAAGCTCCTGCAACATTTTTTGCAGCTCTGCACCTTGGGTTTCTTGAATGGCTGTAATCTTTTCCTGCTGCTTCTCTGTGAGATCCAGCTGTGAAAACTGATTACGTCCAAATCCAAAACCACCGCCCTGACGGCCACCGCCCTGACGGCCACCGCCTGGACGACCGCCTGGACGGCCTTCACCTGGTCCTTGTCCTGGCCCCGGGCGAGCACCCGGCCCTTGACCCGGTCGCGAAGGACGCCCTTGAGTCATCTCTTTATATTTCGCCAGTTGCTCCTTGGTCAGAATCTTTTCTTGCTTCTCCTGTGTCTCTTTGCGGAGCGCAGCAAATTGCTCGCGACGTTTCTCAATCGGCACCTCGCGGTTCGCAAACAACGCGCGTTGTTTCTCTGACTGCTCGGCTGTGACTTTTGCCCACTGTTCACGCTGCTTTTCAGTCAGCTTCAATTCTTCAGCCAATCGGCTGATGCGATCGCGTGTTTGGCCTTGTCGAGGAGGCCGTTGGCGATTGGGGTTTTGTTGGGCCATCAACTCCGGGGCGATTAACGCACCAGCTAGA
>CAYUXV010000215.1:0-5246 GCA_964448875.1 uncultured Verrucomicrobiota bacterium | reverse complement strand
ACACGCGTAATTTGGGTGATATTATGATTCGTATGTTTAATGCGAATGGAACACCGGCTGGCAGTGAAAGCCGTCACAACACCTATCTACGCGGGCAACAGGATTCCCCAGAGCTTGTGCAGTTGGCGGATGATGCCTTGGTGGCGTGGACGAGTTACGGGCAGGATGGTTCTGGAGCAGGTGTCGTGGGACGTTTGGTGTCTGGCGGTACTGAATTCCAAATCAATTCACAAGGCTTGTACCACCAGAGTTCACCGGCGGTTGCGACCGATGGCGCAAATAAGTTTCTTGCCGTTTGGGTTAACACGATCAATCCAAAGCATTCGATACTATCGGCTCAGCGTTATGTGACAACTAATGGAGATCTTGATGGGGTCGTGGATGTTACGGCTGGGCAGGTGCAGATTGTGGAGGCTGAGAACAGACAACAAACACCAACAGCTTCCCCGGAATTGCAAAATGCGGCGAGCAATACGCTCCGGGCGGATGCGGTTGCAAGTCTGCCGGTGGAAATGACAGTTCCCCAACCACCTGTAGTTGCTCCTAGGCCCCCTTCGCCGGTTGCGGTGTCGGCGGCGGCACCCCCGAAGCGAGCCACGTCTGCGGCGCCATCAACTCGAGCCGGGAGGGCATCATTGGCATCCCGGCAATTGCCTAAGTCAAGTTTTGCTGCACGTTCATTCTCGGCTGGCCAAAATGCCTTGCGTTCAACAGCGATGCAAAGGTCATTTGGAGGTCGTGGTGGTCCAGGAATGCGGACCTCGCCAAGTTTAGCAAATCGCTTGGCCCAGTCTCCCGGGGCAAATCGTGGGATGCTAGGCTCTCGTTCAGTTCAGCGTCCTACACCATCGCGCTCTTTTGCCAGTGCGGGAAAGAGCGGTTTTGATCGAGCCGCTTATCTTGCGAGACGAAGCGGCATGTCTCCTAGTAACGGCTTGGCGACCCGGATGGCTGGTCGTCAAGGAACAGCCCAAGAACGTTTAAAGACTTCACGAAGCGGTGTTGGCTCCAGGTCATCCAACGGGCCGGTCCACGCCTCGTTACGGGATGGGAGTTTACAGTGGAAAAGCCCCAGTGGATCTCGTTTTCAGGTCCAAGGGTCTAATGATCTTCAAAATTGGAATAATGTTGGAGCAGCGCGATCCGGTCGGGGTGGAGCGGATTCGTTTGCTATAGATAGATCAAATGGACCGCGTTATTACCGGGTAGTACGAAGGAATTAGTGAAGGAATCATGTTTTAGCTTGATCCCAAAAACAAAAGACAAGGAACAGTAATGAAACTCAAACACCAATTGGCGGCATTAATAGGGGGGATACTTTTTGCGGCTGTACAAACTTCACCAGCCTTTGTGCTGATGGGCCCAGCGAGTGCTGGAGAGACTGCGGCTCAGACCCAGTTTAACCTGCATGATGAGATGGGCACGCCCAAGGCGACCGATCGTGGAGCGCGTCGTTTTTGGCGTTGGAACCAGCCGTATTTTGTCTACTCATTTGATGCCAGCTTCGTTGGTTACTTTGGCACCGAGGGAATGGATGCGGTGCATCAGGCGATCAATGTGGTCAATGATTTCTTTGTGAACGAGGACTACTCGGGCATGGGTGAGCTTGACCTGATGAAGCACGGGTTTGCGGGCAATTACAACACCACATGGGTTAACACGACGGCTGCCAACGCGCAGATCATTGACATCAAAAGTCTGACCTTGGGGATGATGGTGAATCACCTTGGCATTGGCAACTCGCACCGGCACATGTTCACCGGCGTGAGTGTTTCCTCGGCCAACAACGCGACTCAGAACTTTCAGGTGGCACTACGCAACTACGATCCCACGAGCCTGCTTCCCACAGACACGATTAATGGGGTTCAATACAGCTACCGGTTGATTCACAACCAGGCAAACATAGGTCCCGGCACGCCATTGCCTGCGGTGGTGGATTTTGAGGAGTTTACCACGGATACAACGGGCAATTCCTGGACCTCCGTGGCTGCTATTGCTGATGCATTCTATGGGAACACGCAGCTCTTCTGGACGGACACACCCTCGCTTTTCAACTTTGGCGTATATTATGACGGGATGAACTCGATGGGCGGACAATACAGCCCAAGACATGCGCTTACCTATGATGATGCGGGCGGCCTTAAATATCTTTACTCGACGAACAATTATGTTTTCGAACGACTCGACAGTGCAGTTGGTGGTGTTGTGCTGGTGGAGCCTGCGGTGGTCCTGCCCGTCTACTTTGCGGTAAACAGGCTGAACCCCTCGGGGCGACAGTTTCCATTTCCATGGCCCAGAAAGGGAGGCGCATTAAATGGTGGCTTGCCCGGGGCTGGCAGTCAGTTAACCACGCCGATTGCGCAGGTTCTGGCCACTCTGCCGACGGGTCTACAGAACTCCGCCATAAGAGGTGGCATTGACAAGATACAGTTTTATTATCAACCCTTTGATTCGCTTTTGGGGTCCACCTTCACTCCAACCAACTTTGTCTGGACCGATACCTTCATGTGGAAGAGCCCGGTGCGCACAGGCGTGGGCATTTCCGACGCCAGCGGCAACAAGGTGGGCTCACTTTCCTCGAAGCAGTCGGGCATCCAGTGGTCCTCCTTCAATCCAAACCTGCAGGGGCTGAATTTTTATCCGGAACCAACGTGGGGATATGAGACCGCAACACAGAAGCTTGGCCGGTCTGTGACACAGCCGGATTTATTGTTTGTGGCCGCCAATCTGCCCAACTCAGCCGATGGTGTTCCGATCGGCTGGAGTCGTGATGTTCCTGTTGAGGCTGCCAGAATTGCGAACATGGATAGCGCAGGCAATTACACGTATGCCAGTGCAGGCAACTCGTCGATACTTGGGCCGGGAGCATTCAGTTTGGGTGCGGCGGACTCTGCGGACGCGATTTCGGGTGGCGCGGGGGCCATTGCGGGATTGGGTGCCCGTTATGCTTTCGCCTTCAACCGCGGTTTTCATGAGAACTTTGAGGTTCTCTGGAGTGGTGAGGCCAGCTTGGTGGGTAATATGGATGAACAGCCTCAACTGTGGGGTTACATCACTGGTCCGGGGCCGAACGATGTATTTTTGTTCCCGCAACGCGCACTTCAGTGGAAGCTGGAGAACAGTATCATTCCTGACACTTCGCCACCAACAATTTCAATGGTTAGCGACAATGGCGGGGCCACTCCGGTAGAGGAGAATACCCTGACCCGTACCGAGGAAACCCTGACCATTATCGGCAATGAAATGGCTAGTGTTACTGCAATCGAGATATTGATGGGTGACCTCGTGGTGCAAACCATCATGCCGGTCGACAAGTATATTGTGACCAACACACGAATTGATATTCCGGTCGGAATCATTAGCGAAGCAGCCGAAGGAGCTGCGCGGCAGGTGCGGGTTTGGAATTCAGTGGGTGTCAGCGAAAAGAGCCTGCAAAAATTCAATATTGAGACCGGGTTACCGGTGATCACCAGCACCACAATGGACGGTTTTGTGTGGGATCGCGCTGAGACACTTACCATCCGCGGTTTTGGCTTCAAGAGCACCGTGGGCATGAATAAAAAGATTACATATATCCGCATCGACGATTCAGCTGGTTCAGCCATTTATGATGAGGCAAACGGTACTATGGTGGCGCTGTCTGGCATTGATGTGATTTCGGATACCATGGCGGTATTGCCCGTCAACGCTGTAACTTCACGGGCAGATGGTTCAAGCCGAAGGTTGCGTGCGGCTCGCGAAATAGGCGCTGGTACTCCCAGCGAGCTTTCCATGCATATCACCCCCGGCACAAATCCGCTCATTGCTGCCATCACCACCAAGCCGGTACTCAGCTCACTTTCGCAGCTAACAGCCGACAACGTCACTTGGGAAATAATTCCCTCGGTAGATCATGGTAATGGCACTTACATAAGCGGCACCGAAATGTTCAAGCGGGACCGGATTCTTGAGATCAATGGTACAGCGTTGAACACAGCCTCGACGATTGAGGTTATTCACCAGGACGGCACCTCATTCCCGAACCCGGTGTTTATCCAGCTGCCCAATGCGGCGGTCACGGTGGATGACAATGGCACACGCATCATGATGGGCGCCAACGCCATCCCGTACAGCGATGCGGATACCAACAGCAGCACCGCCCAGCGCTCATTCAAGATTTACAACTCCGTTGGCAACACGGACCTGGACAATACGAAGATGTTTGCCGTGAACACACTACCTGTCATTGATGCCATCGGCGGTTTTGGCATCCCCGGATATTTGAATCGGGACAAGACCTACGGCGATGACCTGGCAATTTATGGCACCGGCTTCCTTGCGGTGGACAAGGTTTACCTTACTGATGTCGGTGATACCTCGCAAAATCGTATTGAGATCGATTTGCCGGCCAACGGCATCACGATTACGGACGGTGCAATCATCGTGGACAGGTCGCTCTACCAGATTGGTAGCGGTGCAGACACGGATGTGAACTCGACTCAGCGTCTGGTCAAGATCACCAGCGCACGATCCGCGGCAGAGGGGGGTGCCTCCAGTCCGCTGGCACAACGCTTCTACGTGGGCGCACCACCCACCATGGGCGCACTGGGTGGCGTTGCCACCGGTTCACGCCATTACCGCCGCGACGTGAACACCTTAACAATCACCGGTGGCACCGGTTACGGGCACATTACCGCCCTGGAAATTGTGGATGTGAACGGCAACCCGATTGTTGGTGTGCCGGGTCTGGTAACCGGCCCAGATGGCACCGGTGGCACGGGGCTGGGTATTGTGAATACAACTTCACTTTCCGTGGCTCCCAATGCAGCGGGCTGGTCTGGGGCGGCTCACTTGCTTGACAGTGTCAAGGCGACGGGACGGCGTATCAAGATCACCACTCCGTTTGGCACAGTCACGGCACCATCCAATGCCACTTCGGCCTTTACGATGTCGGCAACACCCACGGTTGGGACTACCGTCCAGGCAACGTTTGGGGGTGGCGGTTATGCCGGTGGCAGTAACACCTACACCTACGTGGCCGGTGACGATACACAGGCACTACGCATCAACGGTGAAAACTTTCGCGGTGTGAAGAACATTAAATTCTTAGATGGCTTTAATGTTTATATCACCAAGGATGTTGACCCGGAAAATCCGCCAGCGGGTATGGAATTTAATGCCGAGGGTACCCTTATAACCGTCAAGCCGGCATTCTTTACCGAAAATGGCTTGAGCTGGCTTAACTCCGGTGGCGCGGCAGCCATGAA
>CAYUXV010000214.1:0-8269 GCA_964448875.1 uncultured Verrucomicrobiota bacterium | reverse complement strand
CGTGAGACAGTTCGGTCCTTATCCACCGTGGGCGTAGGAATCTTGAGGGGTTCACCTCCCAGTACGAGAGGACCGGAGTTGACGCACCTCTGGTGTGGCAGTTGTTCCAACAGGAGCAGCGCTGCGTAGCTAAGTGCGGTCGGGATAAGCGCTGAAAGCATCTAAGTGCCAAGCCCTTCCCAAGATAAGGATTCCCATGAGACTCCTGGTAGACCACCAGGTGATAGGCCAGAGGTGTAAGAGCAGCAATGCTTTCAGCTGACTGGTACTAATTAGTCGATTGGCTTACATTAATTACACAATTTGCTCAGCAAATTATAGCCTAGACTGTATCTGGTTTTCAGAGAACATGCCCCCGATGGGGCGATCATTGAAAAATAATTTACGGTGGCCATGGCCGGTGGCCCGACCCGATCCCATCCCGAACTCGGACGTCAAACGCCGGCTTGCCGATGGTAGCGCTTGTATAGCTTGTGCGAGAGTAGGGAGCCGCCAACCTTTTACGGGCTGGGCAGATTTGTCTGGTCCGTATTTTTTTGTACCCCCTCATCAGTGAGGAGGTCCGTTGAAACCATTTTCACTTCGGTTCGACCGATTAAAATTCGATCACCATAATTTACCCTGCGTTTGTCTTTAACACGGATTCCATTTACCAACACACCGACCTTGCTGCCGAGATCTTCAATCCAGTATAAGCCTGAATCCTTGAAAATTCTGGCATGTCTACGAGAAACATTTTTGTCAGGGAATAGGTCAAGGTCCGGCATGCCTAGGGTTGAGCTAGGGCGACCAATTATGAATTCCTTTCGGTTGGCTTCAACCATTCGTTCTTTGCCATTGTAAATACACAGAAAAAACATGATAAATGGGTTCGGAAAGTAGGCAAATTCAGTTCATTGGCCAACCACAAAACACGAATATTGATCACTTATTGAAGGGTCGTTAGAATCAGTAATGCGTTCAAATACAAATTGCACAGATTTGTGATTAAATGGAAACAGGAACCGTATATTTAATTGGCGCAGGACCCGGTGATCCGGGTTTGTTGACTAGGCGAGGGGCAGAGCTCCTTGGTCGTGCTGATGTTGTTATCTATGATGCTCTAGTCAATCAGGAGATTCTTAGTATGGCCTCTGCAGATGCAGAAATCATTTTTGCGGGCAAAAGGGCTTCAAAACACGCCGTTCCACAAGGGGAGTTGAATCAGCTATTGATTGATAAAGCTAAGAAGGGATTGGCGATAGTTAGACTGAAGGGTGGTGATCCGTATATATTTGGGCGTGGTGGTGAAGAGGCACAGGAACTTCAAACTGCAGGAATACCATTTGAGATTACCCCTGGCATATCATCTTTTGTCGCGGCTCCTGCTTACGCTGGTATTCCCGTCACTCACCGTGAGCACTGTTCGAGTTTCACAGTAATCACCGGTCACGAAAAGCCGGGCAAAGACGGAAGTTCTATTAATTGGGAGAAGCTCGCGAACGAAACTGGAACACGAGTAATCTTAATGGGGGCCGATCGCATTCGCCTAATCACTGAGCGCTTGCAGGAAAATGGGATTGATGAGGGCACACCTGTTGCCATGATACGATGGGGAACAACGGGTCGTCAGCAGACTTTAATAGGAACTATAGCTGATATTGCAAGCAAAGCTGAAGAATCTCATTTCAAAGCACCAGTTGTAACTATAATTGGTAGTGTTGTAACACTCCGGAGTCAGCTTAATTGGTTTGAAAAGCGCCCGCTCTTCGGTAGGCGCATAGTTGTTACGCGGACACGTAAACAAGCAAGTAAATTGTCTTCTCGCTTAAGTGAATTCGGTGCTGAAATTCTAGAGATTCCGACAATTAAGATAGCTCTCCCCGATGATAAGGAGCCGCTTCAAGATGCCATAATTGGGATTTCCAATTATGACTGGCTCGTTTTTACCAGTCCGAATGGTGTTGATTGTTTTTTTAAATGGTTCTTTAAGGCATATGATGATGTTCGAGCCATTGGGGGATGTCAAATCGCTGCTATTGGACCTGCAGTCAGTGCTAAATTGAAGAACTTGCATTTGAAAATTGATCTTATGCCAGACAAGTACACTGTAGCTGGAGTGACTGATGCGTTTAGCCAACACCAGAATATTGAGAACCAGAATATTTGTTTGCTCCGTGCTCAGATCGCCAATCCGGATTTACCAAAATTACTTAATGAAATGGGCGCTATCGTTGATGACATCCCTGTGTATAAGACAGTGCCAGAGACAGAGGACGTTAACGGAGCTGTTGCTAGCTTGGACGAATGCGGGGCCGAAATAATTACTTTTACCAGCAGTTCTACCGTCGAGAATTTTCATTCTCGTTTGGATTTGCTGAAAACAATGAAGAAGTTTGATCTGCAAGCTATAAGTATTGGGCCTGAAACCACGCGAACTTTAAACAAATTTGGGATCGACCCTGTATTAGAAGCTGCCCCGCACAATATTGAAGGCATGGTAGATGCAGTCCTGCAAGTCGTCGGCAATTCCTAGATTCAACTTGAGTGATAAAAAAGTAGAGGTGGGCGGGGTAATAAAGATAATCAGGGATCAATTGCAAAACGCTTAATCAATACTTCAATCTCAATCTGCTGAATCTGTTGAAACAGGTAATATTCCTGACTGCTCGGTTGTGCTCCGCTTACGGCATCAACCATCTCGATAGCATTCCAATTAATTAATTTACCTAAAAGATCATTGCTGCTTGGAATTGCTTCAACGCGTTTGTGGATTTCTGGATACGATGGATGATCTCCTGTGTGATTGAACCAATATTTTGCATTTGGATAATCCGGCTCGCGACGATGCATGATTGCGTGCAGGAAACTTCCATCTGCGTCATGCAAACGTTGGGAGATTTCATGCGATTCCTCAAGGTGATCATGCCAGAGAAGGGATGCGGAACGAATTTTTTCTGAATTATTTTCCGATAGTTTTGTTGTACTAAAAAAGTCGTCTGTAATTTCCAAAATTTTCTCCACTGGAAAGGCTTCTGGGCGGCGTGTTGGACCCAGTTCAGGCAACGTGGAAGTATCAAAAAGTGGTTTTAGGATTTCCATTGTTCTTAACATATGTGCTGCTGTTTCTTAAAAAACACTATATCAGTTGCCTTCCGGCACATCATCCACCATTGCGCCGGTGGCAAGCGCCGCATCGTAGGCTGCGGCAAGTTTTTCAACTGTTGATGATGGCAGTAGCCGCTGATTTAATAGTGACTTAGCAGGTCGCAATCCGTGTATACTATTGGATATTGAAATGCCGCTCTTAGTTGGCAGTTCCGCTGGCGTCACGTTTTTTTCTGAAACAGTAAGATCCATTTTCGGGCACATCTTTAACAGAAATTTCCTTGTGACACCGGGTAAACAGCCACTTTCTAATGGTGGAGTACACACTGTTTCTTCCTCCTCCCAGAATAGGTTGCCGGCAGACGCTGATGCTATCTGTCCTTCTGAGTTCAACAAAAGGGCATCATCTGCATCAGCAGCCTCAGCTTCTGCAGCAGCCATCACCTGTGGCAGGCGGTTGGCGGACTTTATGCTCGAGAAATAACTTTTTGCAGTGACAACCTGAGTAGAAAGGATAAGCCTTAAACCATCGGGCCCAATCGTTTCTGTGCTGGGCAATTTGTGTAAACTTATCAACATGTTTACACCAGTTGAATTACTCGGGGCATATCCACGCTTGTTTCCTGCACGGGATATTTGGATCCGAAGAACCCCGTCATAAAAGTCATTGAGTTCCATCAGGTGTCCCACAACCTGAGCAAGGTCACTTTTGCTGTACGGGATTCGGATTAGCATCAGCGCAGCGCTTTGCATAAGTCGCTCGTTGTGTTGATGCCAAAGAAAGGGCTTCCCCTCGAATAGTCGCATTGTATCAAAAAGGCCGTCACCATAAAGCCAGCCCCGATCTGTTACAGGAACTAGCGCGTCCTTTTCGGGGATAAATTCGCCGTTAAAAAAAACCCGCACGCCCAATCAATACATGTGGGAGTTTGTCATGCAAGCCATTCAGGTATTACCCTGCCAGCTACGTCTGTTAGTCGAAAATCACGGCCTTGGAAACGATATGTCAATCGTTCATGGTCGATGCCGAAGCATTTCAATATTGTGGCATGTAGGTCATTGGGGTGTACGGGTTTTTCTTCAATTCCCCAGCCTATTTCATCGCTTTTACCATATATCTGACCACCCCTTAGTCCGCCACCGGCCATTGCCATTGAATAACAAAAGGGATGATGGTCTCTTCCGGTATTGGCTGCCCGTCCACCTCGGTTTTCACCCAAAGGCGTACGGCCAAATTCTGAGCCCCACACTACCATTGTGCTTTCAAGCAAGCCCCGTTGTTTTAAATCTTTGATTAGAGCTGCGATAGGTTGGTCTACAGCACCGGCGTTATACTTTAACTCGGGGTCTAAATTGCTGTGGTGGTCCCACGAGGCGTAGACGATATTAATGAATCGTACACCGCGTTCAACCATTCTTCGCGCTAGTAGGCAGTTGCGTGCAAATTCCTGATAGGTGTTCCCTTGTTTTCCGCGGCCACCGCCTTTTGGTTCAGAGCGATTCAAACCATATGCCTCCAGCGTAGACTTATTCTCTTTTGACAGGTAAATTAATTCTGGGGCGGCAGTCTGCATCTGGCTGGCGAGTTCGTAGCTTGCAATGCGGGAGGCGATTTCAGGGTCTCGAATTTTTTCGAAGCGCCCTTGATTGATTTGTCGCAGTACATTCAGCCCCAACCGTTGCAGTTCCGGGGGCAATCCCCGTGGGTTGTCCAAATTCAATACTGCCTCACCCTTTGACCTGAACAGGACACCCTCGTAGGTCGAAGGCAAAAAGCCGCTTTGCCAGAGTGTTGCTCCTCCGCTTGATCCACGTCCGGCTGTGAGGACCACATAGCCCGGCAGATTTTTGGACTCATTTCCTAGGCCATATGTCAGCCACGAGCCCATTGTTGGCATGCCAAATCGTGACACGCCGCACTGCATCAGTAACTGGCCTGGGTGATGATTAAACTCGTCCGTGTGCATTGAGCGTATCAGTAGAATGTCATCTGAAACTGTGCCCAAGTGCGGCAGATAATCACTCATCTCCATTCCGCATTGTCCATGTGCCTTAAAAGTGCGATTGCTGCCCTTGAGTGTTGCCGTTGCTGGCTGGATGAAAGCGAACCGTGCTTTGTCGAGAATCTCCTTCGGCAGTTTCTTGCCTGCGCGTTGGTTAAGAACTGGTTTAGGGTCGAACAAGTCTAAGTGAGAAGGCGCCCCTGCCATGAAGATGAAAATACATGCTTTTGCTTTTGCTGCGAAATGTGGTTTGCGAGGTTCCATGGGGTTGGTAAATTCTGCACCCAGCAGCCCGTCTTCCAGCAGCATGGAGGACAATGCTATTCCGCCTAATCCAGATGCAGAGGATGCGAGAAAATCGCGTCGAGTCTGTAAAAGCTGCCTTTGAATCATCTCCATTTTATTCCCTTGTGATAAACTCATCCATGTTTAAGAGGACTCGGGCAGTAGCTGCCCAAGCACTGGATTCAACGTCGCCGTTGTAAGCTATAGCCTCCTTCTTGTTTGCCTCATAGTAGGTGCGTGCTTTGATCAATAGGTTATTTAGTGCGGAATGCTCATTCTCTGAAGGAGATCTCGCAGTGCATATTTGGAATCCATATATAATACGTTCGGAATCATTAGGTTTTTCCTTGATTAATCTTTTTCCCAGAGCTTTGGCGGTTTCTGAAAATACCTCGTTATTTAATGTGGTGAGGGCCGCAAGTGGTGTATTCGAACGACTTCGCTGAACACAGGTAATATTGCTGTCGGGGCAGTCAAACGTCAGGAGGTTTGGGTGCGGTGCGGTACGTTTGAAGAATGTGTACATGCCACGCCGATAACGATTCTCGGCCTTACTTGTGTTCCACTTAAAACTATTTGCATAGCTAAGTGAGGTGACTCCTGAAGGTAATGGAGGAAAGACGCTAGCCCCTCCGATTTTATATGAAAGGAGACCGCTGGCAGCGAGGTTAAGGTCGCGGATAATTTCTGCTTCCACACGGAAACGATTTTGGCGATGAAGCAATCGGTTGTCAGTGTCTGTTTGTTCCATTTTTGGTCGACGCGCAGATGATTGACGATAAGTGGCGCTTGTGGCGATGAGTTTGATCATGGCTTTACGTGACCAATTGCGTCGTATGAATTCACTGGCCAGCCAATCAAGCAATTCAGGGTGGGTAGGGGCATCGCCGCGAAGGCCGAAATCATTTGGAGTTCGCACGATTCCTTTGCCAAAGAGACAAGCCCAGATTTGATTTATCGTAACTCGCGGTGTAATTGGATTTTTGCCATTTACTAGCCAGCGAGCAAGATCAAGTCGGTCGCCTTGGGCGCGATGCTTCACTGGCGGCAAAGTTGAAAGCGTGCCCGCGAAGACCTGCGCTTTAGGTTGTTTAAATTCCCCTCGATGCAACACATGGGTTGTTCTTGGTTTTGTTGTTCTTTGCGTTATAACGCGCACGCTCATCACCGGTGGTTTTGGGGCTGCCTTATTCAATTCGGTTTGCAAACTTATTAATTCTAGATCCCTCTCCCTGAAAAACTTCAGCAGTGCGTTGAGATGATTTTTGTTACGCTTTTCGGGCCCGATGCTGACTGCTTTTACTATCTCCTCAGAGATACTGTTGTCGGGTGATTGTCCTGTGCGAGCAGTGATTCGGAACCTCCCAATGGTGTGCTTTGTTCCGTACTGCTGGTCCAGAACCACTTGCAATCTCATTGTGCCTTTGAAACTTAAAGGTTCTTTCTGCGAGACTATCAGATGGTGGTGTTTTCCGAATTGTGGCGAGATGGCCCACCCTGTACCATTTTTCCCCTCACCTGTTTTTCCATCAATTGCGTTTTCGGCTTTCCAGTCTTTTTGTGAGAAATCAGAGCGCGCTGCGGAGAGTGTCACACGGTGCTTCTTCGAGTCGAACTCATGTTGGTCAGTGGCATAAATACGGATGTCATTTAGTACGAAGTTGCCGTGGTCTGTACGGCCTGGCCCGTTGGCCTTTAGTGACTTGTCCGGGAGCACCTCAATTTTAATACCGGTAATTTTTTTTATGTCTGTCTTAAACTCAAGTGTGTATTCGGCTTTTGGAGGATTCTTCCCAGTTGCGAGCAGTGAATTGTCATTCTGCTTTTTGAATGTAACACCCTTAGGCCCTTTTACCGAGATAAGATCCATCGTGTGGAATCTTTCAGTATTGGTTTTTCCGGAACCGATTTCTTTAAGGAGACGGTTTTCTAATTCAGGCATTATTTTAATCAATGTTTTGTTTCTGGAGGAAATGTTTGCCTGTATTTTTTTTATGTGGGCGTCATGTAGGCTTTTGGCCCTCAACCATTCGTTGTAATCCTTTCTTGAGCGCGGGACACTGGCACTGCTTTCGTCACCATTGTTAAAGTATGCAAAAAGCTGATAATACTCTTGCTGTGTTATTTGGTCGTATTTGTGATTATGACAGCGTGCGCAGCCTACGGTGAGCCCGAGCCATACGGTGCCCAGGGTTTCTGTTCGGTCCATTACTGCTGCAACACGCCACTGTTCTTGGTCTGTCCCACCTTCTGTGTTCGTGAGTGTTTGCCGGTTGAATGCCGTCGCAAGTTTCTGTATGCCATTGGATTCTGGAAGCAGGTCGCCTCCAAGTTGTTCGATGGTGAATTGGTCAAATGGAATATCATTGTTGATCGCGTTGATTACCCAATCGCGATAACGCCACGCGTTGAGGCGAGGTTTGTCTTTCTCGTAACCGTCGCTGTCAGCGTAGCGTGCCTTATCCAGCCAATGGCGTCCCCAGCGTTCACCGAAATGAGGCGATGCTAGTAGTCGGTCAATCAGGGCTTCATAGGCATCTTCGGATTTATTATTGATGAAGTCATGCACTTCCGCGGGTGTTGGGGGGAGGCCGAGCAGGTCGTAACTGAGCCGTTTGATTAGGGTGGCGCGGTTGGCAGGTGGTGCCGGCTCAAGGTTTTTGGCTTTCAGTTTTGTGAGAACAAAGTGGTCAATTTTATTTTTTATCCAGTTGCTGTTTTTTACAAAAGGGACTTCTTCCTGTAATGGTCGGTACGCCCAATGCACACTCCACTCCGCACCTTCGGCTATCCACTGGCGAATCTTGGCAATATCTTGGGCTGAAAGTTTTTGGCCTTTGTCCGGGGGGTGCATTAATTCATCAGTATCGTTTGTCGTTAGGCGCCTGAGAATT
>CAYUXV010000213.1:0-3937 GCA_964448875.1 uncultured Verrucomicrobiota bacterium | reverse complement strand
ATCACCAGATATGGATCACTCCTTCAATGCATCCAGATTGGCCTTGGCATCCTTGGTATCGAGATGGTTTGGGCCCAGTTTCTTGAGGTAAATCGCATAGGCTTTCTCCCAATACTCCTTGGCCTTGGCCAGATCCTTCTTGGCTTTGTAGACATAAGCCATGTTATTGTAGCTGATGGCCACATCAGGATGATCCGGCCCCAGTTGTTTTAGCTCGATGGCCAGTGCTTTCTTGAGGTGCTTCAATTCCTTGTCGTACTTGCCGGCATCAGCTAATACCCTTCCCAGCTCTTGGTGCAGGAAGACCAATTGCACCCAGCTGGGCGCGGGCTTGGCCTCCTCGGCGGCCAGTTCCACCGTGTACAACCGCACCGCTTCCTGATTGTTGCCTTCCGCATATGCCTTTTCGGCTGCTTCAATCCCGGGCGTCAGCGTAATCGACCTCGGCTCCACCATGGGTGTGAATGTTGGTTGGTTGGGTTCCTCTTTTGGCTTCATCGAGGGTTGCTTGGCATCCTCCTTGGGTTTGGCCGGTGGCTGCTCGGTCTTCTTGAGCGAAGGTAGAGCAGGTGGATTAGCGGCAGGCACATTGGCCTGCTGCTCAGACGCTTTCTTCCCGCAGCCAATCAACGCCATCACGGCAATCATAAGAACAATGCGTTCCACGGCATCAGGGTAATAGGGGGAGGTACATTGTCAACGCACTCCTCCCCGGAGAAAACACCCAATAAATTCACCGAATAGCGGCTTGCCTCGTGCGTCCATTACTATAGAGTTTTTTAACGAACATAATCGTATTGCCATGAAGAAAATCATCGTTTCATTAGCCCTTACCCTCGCAGTAGCGTTCACGGCCACGGCCGAGCCCGCCAAGACCCTGAAAGTCGGCGATGCCGCGCCTGAATTCAAAATCAAGGATACCAACGGCAAGGAAATCAACCTCGCCAAGCTGGCCAAGAAGGGGCCGGTGCTGGTGCGCCTGACCTGCGGTTGCCTCGGCTGCGACCGCGAGCTGCCCTACTTCCAGGCGCTTCATAAGGCGTACAAGAAGGATGGCATTCGGCTCGTCGCCGTTTTTGCCGAGCCGGACGAAAAGTTTGCGAAGTACGTGAAAACCAAAAAGCTGAACATGCAATACGCACTGGACCCGAAAAAGAACAGCTGGCAGGTCTTTGGCACCAAGACAATGCCGAGCAATTTCCTGATCGAAAAGGGCGGCAAGGTCGCTGCCATCAGCAAGGGCTGCGATCCCAGCGGCCTCATCGCCCGCAACCTTGGCGACAAGGCCGCCAAGTTGGTCAAGACCAACAAGGTCGACATCAAGGCGCAGGTAGACAAGGACAAGAAGTCGGTTGCGCCCAAGAAATAGTTTTATTTTAGCCCAAGGCGCAGGGAAAACTCTGCGCCTTTTTTATGGCTGGCAACTGGAGCTGGTCCGTCTACAATCTGCACATGGCACATTGCGGTAATTTTCAAGATCAGCCGCTGACTCGTCGCGAAATGCTGGCACGCTGCGCGAATGGCTTTGGTGGCGTTGCGATGGCATCGATGCTTGCCAGTGAAGCGGCAGCCAAGCCGAGCAACCCGTTGTCACCCAAGAAGCCGCACTTCGCGCCCAAGGCCAAAAGCATTATTTTTCTCTACATGGACGGAGGACCGTCCCAAGTGGATACCTTCGATCCCAAGCCACGCTTAACCAAGGAGAACGGGAAGCCTTTTGGCCTCAAAATGGAGGCTACGCAGTTCAACAACCGCGGCAAGACGCTTGGTAGCCTGTGGAAGTTTCAGCACTACGGTCAGGCCGGTATTCCTATCAGCGATCTTTTTCCACATGTGGCCAGGCACGCTGACAAACTGTGTGTCGTTCGCTCGATGACCTCGAATTTTTCCGAACACACTAATGGTAATTACTTCCTGCACACTGGTTTCGGTCAGGTGGGCAGGCCCAGCATGGGCTCGTGGGTCAACTATGGTCTCGGCACGGCAAACCAAAACCTGCCCGGCTTCATTGTACTCAATGGTGGTCTCATTCCACCCGGGGGATTGGGCTGTTTCTCCAATGGTTTCCTGCCTGCTGCTTATCAGGCCAGCGTGTTCAAGTACGGCGACAAACCGATCGCCAACATAGCCCGCACAGAGCGCACGCCTGAGCTGCAGCAAAACAAGCTGAAACTTTTGCGGCAGCTGGATCAGGGTGTCGTGGAGCGCATGGGTCGGCTGGATCAGATTGAGTCGGCCATCGCCAACCACGAACTGGCTTACCGCATGCAGGCAGCTGTGCCCGAATTGATGGATATCAAGGGGGAAACTGACGCCACCAAAAAACTGTATGGCCTCGATTCGAGTTTCAAGAACACAGCCACTTTCAGCCGCAACTGCCTCATTGCGCGGCGGTTGGTCGAACGCGGCGTACGTTTTATTGAGCTCACTTGCACAGGCGGCAACGGTGACCGCTGGGATCAGCATGGTGGATTAAAAGATGGCCACACCAAAAACGCTAGGTCGGTCGATCAAGGGATCGCCGCACTGCTGCAGGATCTTGAAAGCCGGGGTCTCCTTGACAGCACGTTGCTCGTGTGGATGGGTGAATTTGGCCGCACTCCATTTGCGCAGGGCGGTAATGGCCGGGATCACAATCCCTTTGGCTTCAGCCTCTGGATGGCCGGTGGTGGCATAAAGGGTGGTATGACTTATGGCGGCACTGATGAATACGGCTATAAGGCAATCGACAAAAAACTACAAATCCATGATCTGCATGCCACCATGTTGCATCTGCTTGGCATGGATCACAAAAAACTCACCATCCGTTTCAGCAGCCGCGATATGCGCCTGCCCGATGTACACGGCGAAGTTATCAAGGACATTTTGGTCTAGCAGATTTTTCGCGCTGGTCCTTTCCCTCGCCACGCCGATTTTCGGAGGTGAAAAGGCGGGTGCCGATTGGTGGTCTCTGCAGCCGGTCCAACGTCCCGATACGCCTAAGGTGAAAAAGGCCCAGTGGTTGCGCAACACTGTCGATGCGTTCGTACTGTCCAGGCTTGAGGCGCGTGACTTGACTCCCACGCCGGAAGCCAGTCGACGTACTATAATACGGCGACTAAGTTACAATCTTACTGGGCTTCCTCCCTCGCCGGCAGAAGTGCAGGCGTTCGTGGAGGACAAGGCTCCGGATGCGTATGAAAAGGTCGTAGATAGATTGCTTGCCTCACCGCATTATGGAGAACGCTGGGCCCGACACTGGCTGGATGTGGTGCACTTCGGCGAAAGCCATGGCTTTGAATACAACCAGCCGCGAAACAATTCCTGGCCGTATCGTAACTGGGTTATCCGTGCGCTAAACGCCGACATGTCCTACGACCGATTTGTTCAAATGCAGATTGCGGGTGACATGATCGAGCCGGGCTCGGCGGATGGCATCATCGCTCTCGGCTGCCTCGTCACCGGCCCGCATAATACCACTAGACCCTCAAACGACACCATGCGCAAGACCATGCGACAGGATGAGGTGGAGGATTTAGTGGGTATGGTTGGACAGACATTTCTCGGGTTGACTATCAATTGCGCACGTTGTCATGACCACAAATTCGATCCTATCTCACTAAAGGATTACTATGCGATGGCTGCTACACTCTCCGGGGTTAATCCCGGAGAACGCGACTTACGTGGTATGGTCAATAGCGTTGACGCTGCTGCGTTGCAAAAGCTTCGAGCGCAGGAGTCTCGTTGGCTTAAGGAAATTGTCAGTATCGAGGATCCCGTGCGCGAGAAATTATTGAAAGCTGCACAAAAGGCCGGACGCAAGGGACCAGCCCCGCCCCGCCCTGATGCGGCATGGAACTTTACTGTCGGCCTGACTGATGCCCATGGCAAGCTGCCCGTGTCGCTAAAAGGGTCGGCCAAGCAAACTGCGGAAGGTTTGATGCTTGATGGCCGAGGA
>CAYUXV010000212.1:0-12321 GCA_964448875.1 uncultured Verrucomicrobiota bacterium | reverse complement strand
CGGCCACCGGTGCAAGATGGGTGATGCAGAGGACTTGCCTCTGATCAGCAATCTGCCGCATGCGTTCACCCACTGCATGGGCTGTTTCACCCCCAACATTGGCATCCACTTCATCAAATATCAGAATCGGAATGGAATCCTCAGCCGCCAGCACTGTCTTGAGGGCTAACATTACCCGAGCCAGCTCCCCTGAGGAGGCAATCGCCCTCAATGGCCGCGCTGGTTCACCCGGATTGGGCGCAAACTGAAATTCTACCGTGTCGAGTCCCGTACTCTTGGCCTCAGCGGGATTGTCCGTGGAGGAAAGCGCGACATCCAGCTGGCTCTGGGCGAAACCAAGGTCATTAAGGTGTATGGTGACCGCCTTGGTCAGCTTCGGGATTAATTTTTGGCGTTGGCTTGAGAGTTTCTGGCCGACCTGCATGAGCTTGGCTTCAATCTTCTCCAGTTCAGCATTAAGCCGGGCCAGCTCCTCATCCCGGTCCTTCAGCGCGGCGAGTTTCTGAGCAGCCTCCTCGCCAAAGGTATTCACTGCCTCAATACTGCCCCCATACTTGCGCTTGAGTGATTGAACGAGGTTCACCCGTTCTTCCAGTGCCATCAGCAGGGCCGGGTCGATGTCTACGCGTCCGGCGTAGGCGGTGAGTTCACTCTGTAATTCCTGTAAATTGGCGCGGGCTTCCTCGTGTAGTTCGACGAGGCTGGCAGCTAATTCATCCACCTTCTGCAAATCCGCCAGTACCCGGCCCAAATCACCAGAGCGATCAAGCAGCGAATCTTCGTTTTCGCTCACCAGCTGCAGTGCTCCCTGACAGAGTTCCAGTAAACGTGCTCCGTTACTGGAGCGCTGGTAATCGGCCTCCAGTGTTTCCTCTTCAGCTGGGGCCAACGCAGCATCAGTAATTTCCTTTACCTGAAAGCGCAGTAAGTCCAGTTGCTGCGCGTAGGTGGCTTCATCAACAACCAAATTGGCCTTGGCTTGCTCTATCTCGGTGCGGCGTTGCAGCAGGGCGGTAAAGGCAGCGCGCGGTTCCTGCAAATTGCCAAAGGCATCGAGAATAGCCAGCTGACGCGCGGGATGCAGCAGTGACTGATGATCGTGTGCTCCATGAACGTCCACTAGCCATTCGCCAATTTGTTTTAGCATCGCCAGCGTGGTGGCACTTCCATTGACAAATTGCCGGTTGCTGCCAGTGGCCGTAAAGGTGCGCTTGAGGAGCAGTTGGCACTCCTCGCACGGTTCCAATCCATGTTCCTCAAGGAATGCTGCGAGTGGAGCGTCCAGTTTCGTTACATCGAAAGCCGCCTCCACGGTGCATTGATCGGCCTCAGCGCGAATGAGTGTGCGATCGGCCCGCTCGCCAAGTACCAGATTCAGTGCCCCGATGAGGATTGATTTGCCAGCGCCTGTCTCGCCACTAATGGCATTGTAGCCAGGGCCAAGTTCAAGCGTGAGGTCGGTGACCAGCGCCAGATTGCGTATGCGCAGCGATTCGAGCATGTGCGAAACATTGTGAGGCAATCCGGATGCTATTAAATAAAATTGTGTTCACCGGCTTGTTGGGGCATCCCTGCGGGCTGAATGGCGTTTGAGTTTACATTTTTGGGTACGGGTACGTCTCAGGGAGTGCCGGTGATTGGAAAGGAGTATCCGCCGGAATTTCTGGCCAACCCAAAGAATCATCGGTTGCGCTGTTCGATTCACGTGGTGACCGATGCGGTGCGGTTGGTGGTGGATACCACGCCAGATTTTCGTACGCAGTGTCTACGGGAAAATATATGCGCCCTCGACGCGGTGCTGGTGACTCACGCACATACTGATCACATCATGGGCATGGACGATTGCCGACGATTTTGCGACATCAAAAGTGGGCCATTACCCGTTTATGCGAGTGAAACAACTATGGGTCATCTACGTCGTGTTCATGCTCATTCATTTCACGATGGAGATCATCCTCGTGGTTACTTTGTGCCGGAGGAGCATGTGCTGACTGGACCTTTTGAGATCGGTGATTTGCGGGTCACACCTGTTGATTTGCCACATGGCAGTATGGGCTCCACGGGATATCTCTTTGAGCAAGGAGAAGTCAAGAAGCTGGCTTATTTAACCGATGCAAAATCAATCCCTGATGATGTGATAGAAACGGTGAGAGGCGTGGAGGTGGCGGTGCTTGATGCGCTGCGGCCGCAGGAGCACTGGACGCATATGAGTACGGAAGAGGCTATTGTGGCCTCGAAAAAGATTGGTGCTAAGCAAACCTACCTTACGCACCTTACACATTACTACGACCACGACCATGACCAAGCCAAGTTGCCGGAGGGAGTGGAGTTGGCTTGGGATGGATTGAAGGTGAGCATTTCATAAAAAAACGGCCATGGTTTCCCATTGTCGTTTGAATTAATACCGACTCCTTTACGCTCCCATCTCGTCTTCAAACGAGCCTTCCGCAACCGGGAAGCAGAGCTGGTCGCGCACGTATTGGATGCCTTCGATGGCTGTGGCATCCGGATCGCGGTAGTTGCTCTCGGTCTCGGCGATGAGCGGAGCGGTTTCAGTACCCATGATCCTGTTGTAACGTGCGGGATAGCCAATATTGATGAGCATCTCAACGTAGCGCACCATGTTAAGATCACCACTGCCAAGGTCGGTGAATTGCATCGCGCGGTTGCGCCAGTTGCCTTCCATTTTGCGCAATGGCACGTTGGGGCGAACAACAAAGTTTTTGACATGGCATGCGTAAACGCGGTCGCGCACGGCGGAATGAGTGAAACGAGTTTCCCAGTCTTCGCCTTCCCAGCAGTGAGAGGGGTCAGCGTTGACGGTGAGGCAGGGATCGCCATCGCAGATCTCTACAAGCCTGCCAAATTCCTCCGCGCACATGGCGGCGGTACCGGGATGAATCTCATGCGCCAAATAAATGCCGAGGCTGTTCGCATGTGCACGCAGCTTGGCGGTTTTTTTCACAAAACGTTCTTCGCCTTCTTTTACGAGGTCAAAATCGCCACCGGCCCAGAAGCCCCAAGGGTATCCAGTGGCTAGTTCCCAGCCATGTGATGCACCCCAGAACATCGGCAGGATTTTGATATCCAATGCCGCAGCAAGGTCGAGCAGACGGAGCAGGTAGTCCTCGGCCCACTGCTCTAGCTTGCCCTTGGCCATCTTGGCAACCTCGGGGGGCACAAATGGTCGCAGACCCTTGGTGCCTGTCCATGCACTGGTGTGAACCCAGAATGGGCAGTGTCCGGATATTCCATCGAGTTTTAGCTCATATTTCTCAAACGCTTTTCGGATGAGGTGTGGTCGGGTGAATCCACCGCTTTTGCCTTCAAGCATGTAGTTGCTAGGCTGCGCGCCGGCTGCGCCGGCTTCCTTTGCAAAGGCTAGAAACCCATCGAGTCCTTTTGATCCGTGCTGCGCACCTTCAATGCTGCTATGATAAATTGGTTTAGCCATAAATCAACGTATTCGGATTATTGTGGGAGGGGAATGGATACCGAAGTTTCCCAAAGCTGGCAACCTGTTTCGGCAGGGGAAGTCAGGGTTATCGCTGCCTTCTACCCTGTCGTTCTTTAATCTTAGCCGCGGCAGCAGATTCAGCGTTTATTTTTATCCAGTAATGCCATCCTCGCTCGAACATTTTGGTGCCTCCTTGGGGCCATTTTGCATCGAGCACTTTCTTGAACACATCCTCAGGCGCCATTTTTGGGTTTTTTTGCGCAATGCGTACTGCCTCCGCCAAAATCTGTCGTGGCCAATCCACGTTTGCTCTGCGTCCGGAACTGATAAAAAAATCAAAAATAGACCAACCTACATCGTATCCTATGCCGATTTCACCATCAAACATTTTGGACCATGCATCATAGTCCTTGGTGAGAAGATAGGTTTGAAGACTGGGCAACTTACTCGTGCGGCGCATAATATCAAGCCGCTGCCATCTATCACGTTTGTCATTCACCAGAAACTTGCTTTGAAGCCAAGAGGGTTCTTCGCCAAACCAGTCTGCGCTACCTTCAATCATCCAAAACGGTAGCGGACCGAATAATGCGTTCATTATTGCATGGCAACCCTCATGCTGCGCCGTGGGAAGAAGACGCCATGGCTGCTTTTGCTTCCAAGTGACAATTTCTCTTCCACGAGGGCTAAAAAATCCTAATACGTTTTCGTTTAATTTCTTCTTATATTTGACGAGTGCAAATTTCTTATAGTCCTCATACTTTTCAAAAATGCGGTATCTGACAGTAAAGCCTGCGGGTAGGCGGCGGCCAAATGTTTGCTGATGACGGTTAACTAGATTTTTCAGACCGAAATTGATTGCGTCCACCATTTCTCGGGTGAGTTTGTAGTCATGCACAGCAAATTGCGCCAACCCATAAGAACGAAAATCCGTGCCCGCCATCATCTTTGGCGTGATGTTTAACGCGTTTATCCGTGCGACTTGAAAGAAGCTAGCCAAGAGGAGCCCCAAAGTGAGGAATGCGGGGAATCTAAAATGCTTATTGTCAGGCATTTGCCAAATAAATCTCGCTGTAGCAACCTGCACCTATTTTACGTGATTGTAAAGGTTTGAAATATTCTTATCTTGGGGTTGCGCGAAGATGAATGACGCTTATGACTGTTTTTTTTGACACACACGCACATCTTACCTTTCCGGATTTCTCTGAAGAGATGGATGCTGTGATTGGCCGTGCATGTGAAAATGGCATAACCCGTATAATTACCATTGGTACGGATTTGGCCAGCAGTCAGAGAGCTGTGGAATTGGCGGCAGCACATGAATCGGTGTATGCCGTCGTGGGCTGGCATCCTAATGACTTGGATGGGTCACTTGATGATATACGTCCTGACCTGCGTGAATTAGCGGGAAATCAAAAAGTAGTCGCTATTGGTGAAACTGGTATTGATCACTATCGCCTCCCGAGTAGCAAAGGAGGAAGCAAGCGGCAGGACGAGGAGCGTAAAGAGTGGCAGGTTCGAGCGTTTATACAGCAACTCGAGTTGGCAGTTGAACTGGGTTTGAATGTGGTGATACATCAACGCGCTGCGATCGAAAAAACATTGGAGATTTTTGAGCCGTTTGCCGATCGTGTACGTGGTCAATTTCATTGTTTTGTGAATGATAAGACACAAATGAGTCGCATTGTAGAAATGAACTCATTGGTTAGTTTTACAGGTATTCTTACATTTAAGAATTCGCAAGAGGTTCGAGATACGCTGAAGGACACCCCGATGGATTCGTTTATGCTTGAGACAGATAGTCCATTTCTTGCGCCAGTGCCGTATCGCGGTAAGCGGTGCGAGCCGGCTTATGTTCGGGAAATTGCTGAAACAGCCGCATTAGTAAAAGGCTGCACAATGGAGGAATTAAGCGAAGTTACCTGTTCTACAGCACGTCAATTTTTCTTTGGGTTGGTTTAGTGAATCAGGTTTCTGGATTGTTCGAACACTTCAAGAGATCTACGGAGGAATCATCAGGTTAGTCGTTGGTAAATCCACGCCATCCATTCGGGTGTCAGTAGTATGCTTACACCATAGGTCAGCGCTATGCCAATTACCGGCGCCAAGTCCAGCTTGCCCCAACGTAAAGGTAGTAAGTTTAGTGGCCACAATAGGCTTTTGCCTGTTGCCTCCAAGGTTTTCCAGAAATTGTGCCCACCGAAATAAATATAGCTATTCAAATAATAGAGGGTGATGAGTCCCATCACGAACCACGAAACATGCCACAGATGTATAGCTGTTGTGTCTGCTGCAAAATGTGCTAGCTCAAAAGGTGTGTCTAATTCTCCTGGAAGGATGGTTATGCGTTGTAGCCAAAGGGCGGCACCGTAGAACAATCCGGTTGCCGCAATGAGACCGATTGGGATTTTAAGAATCGCAGGCAACCAGTCTAGCCAACCTAGTTGTGCACGTAGGAATCGATTCCAGCCTTCAGCTTCTTTGATATCAGGCCGTAGGACCGACAAGACTAGAATACAAAAATTAAAAACAACAAGCCACGGAAGAAAGCTGATAAATGAAAAAGCGAGTTGTTTCTCAAATACATTATGGTCGAAAGGCAACGACATATCCTGAAGGTTCCCAAGTGAGAATATCACTAGGCTCATACGTGGTTGCCAGTCGAGATCGGGTGCGACAGCGTAGTAGAACCAACCACGACCTGCTAATAACCCTAGTAGCAGTAGTAAACTGATGGACGAACGTGCCTTGCGAAGTAGAAGTTGCGTCAATCCAGCACCGGTTGTTCGGCGGCGGGTGGTTTGCTGCATGGGCGGACCAATCCGCCAGTGTACCCACAATAACAAAGCGGCGAGGTTGAGGATCAGATGAAGCAGTCCCATGACCGACCGGTCATGAACTACATCATTTTGAGGAGCGTGTCAGCCATTTCCGACGGAGTCTCGGCTACGCCGATACCGGCCTCACGAAAGGCCGCGTTTTTGGCTTCGGCGGTTCCTTTGCCGCCGCTCACGATGGCTCCGGCATGGCCCATACGGCGACCTGGAGGCGCGGTAGCTCCGGCAATGAAGCCGGCGATGGGTTTGGAGCAGTTGTCTTTGGCCCATGCAGCGGCTTCTTCTTCCGCGGTCCCGCCAATTTCGCCGATCATGATGATACCTTCGGTTTCCGGGTCCTCATTGAAAAGCTTCAGTACATCAAGGTGCGTCATGCCCGGCACCGGATCGCCGCCAATACCGATGCAAGTGGATTGTCCCCTCCCCGCAGAGGTGAGTTGCCATACGGCCTCGTAGGTGAGAGTGCCGCTTCGCGAGATGACGCCGATATTACCGGCTTTATGAATGTATCCAGGGGCTATACCGATACGACAGCCGCCCTGAGAATTTTTGCCAGTGCCGGGGGTGACAATGCCGGGGCAATTGGGGCCGATGAGCTTGGTATTGCTACCTCCAAGAACTTTTTTCACGCTGAGCATGTCCAGCACCGGAATGCCTTCAGTGATGGCGACAACAAGTTCGAGACTAGCGTCAATCGCTTCAAGGATTGCGTCTGCGGCAAAGGATGGCGGCACAAAAATAGCGGTGGCAGTGGCTCCGGTTTCTGCTACGGCTTCGGTAACACTATCAAACACCGGAATCTTTTCGGCAAACATCTGTCCGCCTTTGCCGGGCGTGACGCCGGCGACAAGTTGTGAGCCATAGTCGAGGCTCAACTGGGCATGTCGGCCGCCAAAACCACCGGTGATGCCCTGAACGAGAAACTTGGTTTCGGGTGTAACGAGAATAGACATTGGATTTAATTTGCTGCTTCGACGGATTTTTGGGCTGCTTCGGACATGCTCTCTGCAGTAATGAGCGCGAGTCCGGAATCGGCCAGTGTCTTGCGCCCGGCCTCGACGTTATTACCCTCCAGGCGTACGATAAGGGGCAGTTTAAGATCGGTTTCTTTTGCGGCGGCAACTACGCCTTCAGCTATGGTGTTACAGTTCATAATGCCGCCAAATATATTAATTAGTATCGCCTTAACATTTGGGTCACTGAGGATGATTTGAAATGCGGCTTTCACCTGTTCCTGTGAAGCGCCGCCGCCGACGTCGAGAAAGTTGGCCGGTTCACCTCCGTAATGCTTGATGGCATCCATGGTAGACATCGCTAGACCCGCCCCGTTCACGAGACAGGCAATGTTACCATCCAGTTTGATATAATTCAGGTCATGTTTTCCGGCTTCGACTTCCAGTTCGTTTTCTTCTGACAGATCGCGCATTTCGGCGATGTCCGGATGGCGGACCATGGCATTGGAATCGATGGACATTTTGGCATCAAGTGCGACAACTGATTCAGCCCCCTCTTCGTCTTCAATAAGAGCCATCGGGTTGACCTCCAACATTGAGCCATCGCATCCACTCCAAGTTTTGTACAAACATTGTAGTAGTCGCGCGCATTGGCCGATGAGTTTGCCGCGCAGGCCTAGTGCGATAGCGATTTTACGGCCTTGATAGGCCTGTAGGCCAAGATCGGGATCAATGGTTTCCTTGAAAATTTTCTCGGGTGATTCTTCGGCTACTTCCTCAATTTTCATGCCCCCCTCGGCACTTGCCATTATTATTGGCCGGCCGAGCGCGCGATCCAGCAGCACAGCCACATAAAACTCATTTTTGATTTCTTGGGCGGAAGTGATGAGTAAGCGGTTAACCTGTTTACCTCCTTCGCCTGTTTGTTTGGTCACCAATATATTTCCAAACATCGCCTCAGCTTTGGAGGTGGCATCTTGAATGCTGTCGGCAAGGTGTACGCCGCCCTGAAATCCGTCCTTAAAGGTGCCTTTGCCGCGTCCCCCGGCATGAATTTGGGATTTTACCACCACGCGGTTATGGCCTTCTGAAAACAGTTTTTCAATCGCTGCTTTTGCTTCTTCGATGGAGGTTGCTGGTACTCCATCGGGTACGCTGACACCATGGCGTACCATTAATTCCTTGGCCTGATATTCGTGTAGATTCATAGATAAAAAATCAATACCCCTGCTATGCGGTAGAGACGAGGTCGGTGCAAGGGAAAATTCGGGCAAAAAAAACGCGCCGGATGGCGCGTTGTGACGAAATGCCTAGCTTTCTATCGCTCTTCGACAGCCACCCAATTCTTGCCTTCATCGCCAGAATATTCAGCCTTGGGACGAATGAGGCGGTTGCCGTCCAGGTGCGCAAGAATGTGAGCAGTCCAACCAGCCGTTCGCGCGATGGCAAAGATAGGCGTGAATAGATCCGTTGGGATACCCAGTGAGTAGTATACTGTGGCAGAGTAAAAATCGACATTGGCGTTGAGATTTTTTTTCTCAAGCATCAACTCGGCAATGCGCTCGCTCATGTCGATCCACTTGGTCTCGCCTAACTCGTTGGTGAGCTTCTGCGCCATCTTCTTCAAGTGCGGTGCACGTGGGTCCAAGGTAGTGTATACGCGGTGGCCGATGCCCATGATCTTTCGTTTGTTGGCCAAACAATCTTCAACATACTCGTCGACCTTGTCGACCGAGCCAATCTCGTGAAGCATCTTTATGACTCCCTCATTTGCGCCACCGTGTAGTGGGCCTTTGAGGGTGCCAATAGCACTGGTGATTCCACTGTAAACATCACTCAGGGTTGCAATGGTCACCCGGCTGCTAAAGGTAGAGGCGTTGAAACCATGGTCAGCATGCAAGATGTAGCAGATGTCGATGGTACGCTCCATATCAGCACTAGGTTTTTCCCCGTTTATGAGCCATAGGAAATTAGCTGCCTCACCTAGTTCGGGATCAGAAGCCAAGATTTCCTTGCCTTGCCGGTTGCGGTGGAAGGCCGCGATAAGTACAGGTACTTGCGCGATGAGATTCAGTGACTTGTTGCGAGCTGCATCAAGATCGTCGCCACTTTCCGGATCTGAGTCAAAACAGCCTAGCGCGCTGACCGCAGTGCGAAGCGCATGCATTGGCTGCGCGTCATCGGGTAAGCCTTTGATCAAGTCAATTACGCCCTGCGGGACTTCACGCCGTCCACCGAGATTTCTCTTCAACTCGGCTAGCTCGTCAGCCGTAGGTAGTCTCTTGTGGTAAAGCAGGTAAACAACCTCTTCATATGTAGCATTTTCTGCCAGTTCATTGATGTTGTAACCACAGTAGATCAGCTCTCCGATGTCGCCGCGTACGTCGCTAAGAAACGTATTCGCAGCAACCACGCCGGCCATTCCCTTGTCGATTTGTGGGGTGGATTCACTCATAGTCATGGATTTTTCCCTCTATTTAACGGGTAAAAGAGCCGACAATCTAGAGAGCGAGAGAGGAAGAGTCAAGTTTTTGAGCGTGACGAACTTATGACTCTCAAAGCACAGTCTGCGCTCATGGCGGACGCCTCGCAACCCATCGGCATCTTCGATTCCGGCATTGGTGGGCTCACTGTAGTTGGCCAAATCCATCGACTGCTGCCTTTCGAAAATCTTATTTATCTTGGCGACACAGCCCGTGTGCCTTATGGCACAAAGTCTCCTGAGACTGTCACTCGATTCGCTTGTGAGGACGCCGCATTTCTGATTAAACATGACGTGAAGTCCATAGTAGTCGCCTGTAATAGTGCAAGCGCTGCTGCATTGCCGGCATTAGAGGCTCGCTTTGCAGTGCCAGTCTTTGGGGTTATTGTTCCTGGTGCCATCGCAGCTATAGAAAAAACCGCTTCTGCTCGAATCGGTGTTATTGGTACCACGGCTACCATTCGTAGTAATGCCTACCCGCATGCTATTAATGCACTCAATCCCTCTGCTCAGGTTTATGTTCAACCCTGCCCGCTTCTCGTTCCTCTCGTCGAGGAGGGCTGGCAAGATCGAGAGGTTACCATCACAATTTTGAACGAATATCTCGCTCCTTTATTAAAGGAGAAAATCGACACACTAGTATTAGGGTGTACCCATTACCCAATTTTGAAGGAAGTCATAGCGAAAATTGCAGGCTCTAATATTACACTCGTTGACTCCGCCGAAAGTTGTGCGCAATACATCCGCCGCGAATTGGAGCGCCTTGGGCTTCTGAATGAGCAAAACAAAGATGGCCTTGTGAGTTTGAATGTTACCGACTACGTCAACCGATTCACTCAACTTGCCACCCAATTCCTTGGGCAACCAGCCGAGGTTACTGAGGTCGATTTGCTTGAGTAGAACAGTTTAAAGTTCCCGCTAAGAAACGACCTTTGCCCGATATACTAAAAACATTTCGTCTCCTTTTTGTGTCATTGATTTCAGGGTAAATTGCTTTGCGTTTGCAAGGCTGTCCGCAAGAGGCCCGTCGGCAATCGTAGGGGCATCATGTCCGCCAAAAATTTTTGGGCAGACTGTGATGTGTAGTTCGTCAACTAGTCCCGCCGTCAGTAACGAATTGTTCAATCGTCCGCCACCCTCACACAGGAGCCTCTTCACTTTCCATTCCAATCGCAACCAATCCAGTGCCAGTTTAAAATCGACCACCTTCTGGCCAAATTGTTGGGCATAATCCGCTACTTTCTTAAGTGTGGTAAGCCGCGTTTTAGAGATGTTTTTGGTTGTAAGTACGATGATTGGCGCGCCTTTAGTGCGAAATAATTTTGTTCTTGTATTTAACTGTCCGCGACCACTTACAACAATTCGGAGTGGCGCGTCTGTAAGGCCATTTTTTCGGCGCATTTGGCGGAATCGAACAGGCCCTGATCCCAAGGTTATATCTGTTTGGGCATTTATAGTGCCAGCACCTGTCATTACCGCGTCCGCCGTGGCACGCAACTTGAGCAAATGTTCAAAATCCTTCCGGCTGCCGAAGGAGGACACTTTGCGATTTGAAGTGGCGATTTTGCCATCGGCAGTCATGGCCATGTTGATTAATACAAAGGGCCTACGCTTCATTGGATGAACATCGCATCGCCATAACTAAAGAAGCGATATTTTTTCTGAACAGCTTCAGCATACGCGTTTAGAATTAAGTCGCGGCCACTTATTTCACCTGGGCTAGCAAATGCACTTGTGAGCATAAGCAGGGTGGATTGTGCTAGATGGAAATTAGTGATTAAAGCATCAGTGATTTGGAATTCATAAGGCGGGTAGATGAAAATGTCGGTTCGGCCAGTGCCGGGATTTAACTTGTGGCTTTCTCGGGCAAGAGCTTCCAGCACACGTAAGGAGGTAGTGCCGACAGCAATAATCCGGCGATGTTCACGTCGGGCTTGCTGGAGGATAGCGGCGGTGTTGGCGGGTAGTGTGTAGTGTTCCGTGTGCATGGAGTGATCGGCGATTCGCTTAGTCTTGACTGGAGCGAAAGTGCCAGAGCCGACATGCAATGTGAGAGTGCAGGTAATAATGCCGCGTCGTCGTAAAGCGTTTAAGAGTGGTGGGGTGAAATGAAGCCCGGCTGTAGGGGCGGCAACAGAGCCTGGAGCATCGGCAAACACAGTTTGATAACGGGCAATATCAGCAACGTGACTGCCGGTGGGGCGACGGATGTATGGTGGTAGAGGGACTTCACCTTGTCGATTGAGGGAGGCTAGGAGGTTTTTTGTGCCTTCGAATTTTAGGCTGGCCTGACCTTTCTCGTTTTTTTCTCGGATTGTGGCGACGATTTCGGTGGTGTGACCATTTTTGTCGTGCAAGCGAATTTGGGTGCCAGGAGGCAGGCGTTTACCAGGGCGAATCATGGCCCACCAATTGCAATCCGAAATTTCTTCCAACAACAGCAATTCCACATTTGCACTGCCACCAATTTTTTGGCCATGCAGACGAGCGGGAATGACCAGTGAATCATTTAAAACGAGTACATCACCAGGGCGGAGCAGGGTAACCAGATCGCTAAATTTGCCGTGGGTGATCTTGTTTGTTAGGCGGTCAAAT
>CAYUXV010000211.1:0-14071 GCA_964448875.1 uncultured Verrucomicrobiota bacterium | reverse complement strand
TGTTTTTGAGAGACAGCCTCGCCACCTTCTCCAAATCCGCCTTGGTGAGTTCGCCTGTTGGCTTCTTGAGACTCTTGCGAATCGCCTTCTCAACAATGGGGGCGGCAATGTTGACGGGAACGGCTTTGAGCGAAGGCTTATTAAGGTTTACCACACCTGTATTGCCATCCTCCTTCTCCCCACACCCCATCCCCATAACGAGTAAGGCGGCGTAGAGGGCTTTCACGCCACAGACCATACCCACGCCAATGCTGGCGTCAATGGGGCTGTTGAGACAGGAGGGGGTTAGGAGGCTACTTGGTGGGGGGGCTTGGAGAGAGAGGTTTAATTTGCGTCTTTTTCTTCCGCATCGATTTCGGCTTGGAGCTCCGCCTCAATCTTCGCCTCGAGTTGTGTCGCCTTCTCGGCTGCAGCCTGCTTCGCAGCTTCCTCAGCAGCCAATTCGGCAGCCGCTTTCTCAGCAGCCAGTTTTTCGGCCTTCGCCTCTTCGCGAGCCCTGCGCTTATCCGCTTTCTTTTGTTCGCGCTCTCTGCGCCTGTGATCTTTACTTGGTGTAAAAGCCATTGGATATCCTTTATCGTTGTGGGAAGCGCTTATCTATAGCGTTTCGGCGGTCGCCACGCTAGTGCAAGAGGACTTTTACGGCGAGAAGTAAAAGTTACTTTTTGGCGTTGTGGCTGATTTTGCAATTCGGCAACGTCTTCTGCAGATCAGCCACTCCCGCCTTTGTAATTTTGGTGTCTTTCAGACCAAGCCATGTAAGCTTTTTAAGCTTGGTCAACTTCTTCTTCTTGAATCCCGTGTCCATTATTTGGGTATGGCCCAAGTCAAGGTGAGTGAGTTTCTTGAGCTTCGTCAATTTCTTGAATCCTGTATCCGTTATTTGGGTGCCGGCCAGTCCAAGTTCGGTGAGTTTCTTGAGCTTGGCCAGTTCCTTGAGGCTCGCATTCGTTATTTTGGTGAAACTCAAATCAAGCCTCGTCACTTTTCCAAAGTCTGTTTTGGTAAGTTCGCCTTTCGGTTTGTTGAGTTCTTTGCGAATCGACTCCTCAATGATTTTTGCCGATTCCTCCCTAGTCAAAAGCTTCTTATCTGCCCCAACAGTAGTCAGACACAAGAGGAACGCCAGTAAGATAATAAAGGAGGCTTTCATGCAGTCCTTTTACACAACCACCCGCTACTGGCAATGTTGAATGGGGCTATGTCAGTATCTGCGGGGTAGGCTAATTGTGTATCTGATTACTGCAAGTACGTCCAGTTGCGGTATCGATATTTATTTATAATGTTGTAATATTTCACCCGTAAAACATTGCGCAAAAGCTATATAATCGAACGAATTACGATTTCTTTTGGGATCATTATGAATATTCAAAATTGGCCGTGCGTTTAATGACGGGGGGATATGCTTGACATCAGGTTTTGCCATTAAACAATGAGGGTCATGAGAGGTTTATTTTTGTCTCTTGTTGTTTCTTTTTTTGCGGAACCCTTGATCACCGCAGCCTTGGCGCAAAAGAAGCCGGATCCTGCTCTGGAACTCTACTTCGCGGCGAATGCGGCTTATAACCGGAAATTGTATCCCATTGCAGCGGGTAATTATCAGAAATTTCTCGGGACATATGCCGCCCATGAGAAGGCACAGTTGGCAAGATATGGTCTTGGGCTCAGCCAGTTTGCGCTCAAACAGTATGACCGGGCGGTCAATGAATTTCGCAACCTGCTGGACGCAAAAACTTTGGACACAAAAATTGAGCGTGGCCGGCTGACTTTGCTGCACGCACAGTGCCTGTTGTATTCTGGCAAACAGGATGAAGCCCAGGCACGGCTGATCGCAGCGGCGAGCAACCTGAAGGTAGGAGTGCATCGTACGGGCGCAACCGCTGCAGTTGCAGATTTGTTTTTCACGAAAAAAGATTGGGCGAAGACAGTGGTGTGGACGCGCAAGGTAAAGGCATTGCAACCAAATGTCGCACAGGGAATTCGTGCTGGGTACCAGGAAGGCTTTGCCCATTATAAGCTCGAAAAGTATCAGGAGTCAGTTGCAGTCCTGACGAAAACAAGGATGGCGGCAACGGCAGCAAAATCTGCGAGTTGGGTAACGCGTGTGGATTACCTGATGGGTGAGTGCTACGTTGCGGATAAGAAGCTGGATCTTGCGGAGGCGTCACTTCAGACGGCGCTGGCGGGGTTGCGCGGGACTGATGTGGTGGATGCGCAGTACCGCTTAGGTACGGTGAAGTTTAATAGGGAAAAATGGGAGGAGGCACAGGCAGATTTTCAGGTGTTTTTGAAAGACAACAAGAAGCCGCAAAAAGATGACCCGCGTATTCGTGAGGCACAGTTTCAAATCGCACGTTGCCTGATGGAGCAAAAGGAGGTGAAAAAGGCGGATCAACGCTTCAACGGGCTCGGGCAGGGTAACGATGAAGTGGCAGGTCGTGCGTTTCTATGGCGCGGAAGATTGTATTCCCGTGATGGAAAATATGCTGAGGCCGCCAATGCTCTCCGGCCGGCGACGGAGAAGGAATGGTATAAAAAGGGATTCCAGCCCAAACCAGGCCAACCGCGCACTGCAATCGTGGCGGATATCGACTTTGAATATGCGAATGCGTTAATGCTTCAGAATGGTCCGAACTGGGACATGGCGTTAAAATTTCTCACACGCATTCAGCAGCGGCGTGGCGATTATGGGCAAATGGCCGAGGTGCTCAGCCAGCAGGCGATCTGCCAACACAAACTCAAGCAGTTTGACCCAAGCTTTCGAACAACCGAGCGTTTTATTCGCGAGCAGCCGAAACACAAACTCATTGGCGACATGCGATTTCTGCATGCCGAGAATCTGTTTCTTTTAAATCGACTCGATGAGGCGGTCGTTGGTTATACGGCTTTTCTTATCGAGGAAAAAATCCACGAACAGAGATTGGCAGCGGAATTTCGCCTAGCACAGGTATATCACCACAAACGGCAATGGGCGGAGTCCAACAAGCGTGCAGTGCCTCTATTGGCTCAAAAGCCAGATGGAAAACTGTTTGCGCAGTTATCTTTTGTGGTCGGGGAAAATTATTTCAGACTCGCTCAGTGGGCGGAAGCAGTGGTTCCGTTTGAGGCCTTTCTGGCAAATTATATTACTCAACCCAAAAACCCTAAGGGCAAGCAACAACTCACCCAGGGGCCAAATGTGGATACCGCACTAATGCAGGTGGGTGTAGCACAGGCGCGACTTGGCAAGATGGCGGAGGCAATTCATAGCTTGGATTTATTGGTGTCTAATTATGGGGCTAACACACCGCATTTGCCGTTGGGTTTGTCTGAACTAGGCAAGTTGCTTTATGACAGCGGTAATCTTAGAAAGGCTCGCAGTGTCTTGGAGCGCTTTGTGAATGAACGTAACAATAAGGCTAATAAGTTTTTCCAAGCCGCTGGTGGTGAGGTTGGACGCGTTCATTATTATCTGGGCTGGATTGACGCAAAAGAGAATCGACATCCACAGGCGGTAGCCAATTTTCAGATTGCGACGGCTAATAGTGGTGGGCGCAAATCAAAGGATGGCAGTTTGCTGGCGTCTGATGCGGCGCTACAGCAGGGTATTGCCATGGTAAACGCGAACGAATTTGAGAACGCCGCCAAGCATTTGAAGAACGTTGGCAACCAATACAAGGAGCACCCGCGTAGAGATCTGATCCTCTATTACACCGGATTGGCCTATGCACGAACAAAAAACTGGGGTGCTGCTGCAGGGTTTTTCAAGCGTGTGATTGATGAGCACTCGAAGGCACAATTTGCAGATAAGGCAGCCTATGAATGGGCTTGGTGTGAGCGCTCGATGAAGCGGAACAAGGAGGCCACCGCTCGGTATGAGCTGCTTCTTGAACAATATCCCAATAGTACATTGACGGTAAAAGTGCAGTCGGAACTGGCGGAGCTGAATCTTGACGTAGGTGCGCAGGACGCGGTGATCGCCAAACTGACTGAAACAATGAAATCGGTTGAAGACCCGGAGCTAAAGTTTGAATTGCAGTACCAGTTAGCCAGTGCCCATTTTAAGAAAAAGGATTATGAAAACAGTGCCAAGATGTTTGAAGTCTTACTTCCTGGAGGTGAGAAATCGAAGCTTTTACCATCGATCCTGTTTCAAGCCGCTGAATCACGCTTGGCGCTTACTGAAATAATTGCGGCTCGCAATCATTATCTAAAAGCGTACGCAGCAAAGAACGTTCCGGCAGCATTGTCAGAATCGATCCTTCTTCGGCTTGGGGAAACTCAAAATATGACTGATCAGCATGAGGAGGCTGAAGCGAGTTATCGTAAATTTATAATGCAGTACAATCAAAGCCAATGGCTTCGGAATGCCCGATACGGCATGGCTTATGCAATTGAAAAACAACAGAATTACAACAAAGCGATTGGTGAATATTCACAATTGCTCACAACAGATCCTAAAAAACCATTGAAGATGGACAAGTGGATGGTGCAGGCGAGGTATCAGATTGGCGAATGCTGGTTTAACCTGCGCCAATACGATAAGGCGATGGCAGAGTTTGTTAGCGTGGAGATAAACGCGCAGGGTTATCCTGACTGGCGTGCGAAGTCGGTTCTGGAGATGGGGCGTATTTTGATCGCGCAAGACATGAAGGGGGATGCCAAGTTGCGAATGCAGGAGGTAATTAAACGCTTTCCCAAAACAAAGGCGGCAAAGGTCGCACTTAAATATCTTGATGAGTTGCGGTTAAACCAATGAGTTAAGCCGAGCCATCCAATGAAAGGACAAAACGTTTGAATAATAAACGATATCAAATTGCCGGCACATTAACAGCCGTGGTTTTTGCATTCTGTGTCACTAGCTTATTTGCTGCGGAAGTGGGCAGTGACGCGGGAGTTGAAAAAGAGACGGTCCTATCGTTGATCAAAAAAGGAGGGCCGATAATGATTTTCTTGGGCCTGGCCTCGCTGCTGGCAATGGCACTGGGCTTGGAGCGGCTTATTGCATTGAGCAAGGGGCGCGTAATGCCGGAGAAATTCATCGGAGGTTTAAAGGAAGCCTGGAACAACGACCCATCAGGCAGTGAGGCATTAGCATTCTGTGATGAGTCTGGGGGAACAGTAGGGCACGTTTTTAAGGCGGGTATTCGCCGAGTCAACATGGGACGTGATGCGGTCGAAAAGGCGATTGATGACGTTGGCTCACGCGAGGCGGATAAAATGAAACGCAGCCTGCGGCCATTGCGAAATATTGCCATGGTATCCCCTTTGCTGGGTCTGTTGGGTACCGTTTATGGCATGATTGATGCATTCCAGAAAACCTCACAGAGCGGCGGAACGGCGAGTACTGCAATGCTGGCCACAGGCATTTATGAGGCACTGGTCACAACGGCGGCAGGCCTGACAATAGCGATTCCGGTGCTTTTGTTTTACCAGTTTCTTCTGGGGCGCGTTGATCAATTGATTGATGACATTGATGAGGCTGGCGCAGAATTTGTATTTTCCTGTGCCGATGGCAACATCGCCAGACCCGATACAAACGATGAGTCTGTAGAGGGAGATGATAAATCAGAGAAAGGGGTTAAGAAGAAAAAGCCAAAAGCCGTTAACCAGGATAAGGGCAAAGGCAATGCTGAGGAGGATGTATAGTAATGGGCATCCGATCAAAGACCGTTGAGACGGAGGAGGACATCAACATGACCTCACTGTTGGATGTATTATTTATACTAATCATCTTCTTTTTGGTGACGACCACATTCAAACAACAGGAAGACGACCGTCGTGTAGAATTACCGGTGGATCAGCGGAACCAGGCTATTGCAAACAAGGCAGGTGATGTTGTTAAGATTAACATCCGGAAATCGGGTGCCTATGTCATCATGGACAAGCCGGTTACCGAGGATATGGTTGAAAAAACAATGAAAGATACGGTGAAGAAACGTCCTGAAGTAAAAGTAATGATTCGTGCCGATAAGGAAACGAAGCACCTTTATGTAGCCAATGTGTTGTCGATCTGCAAATTCGTGGGAGTGAAGGACACACACATCATGGTCAAGACGCTAAAATAACGCAAGACGTTGACAATGGGCCAAGCAACAGACAAGACAAAGCCGGAGGACTCAATGCTTTTCGGTCTGAATTGGTCACAACGGTTTCGAGTATATGCTTGGTTGGCAGGAGTAATTCTTTTGGGATCAGCTATCTGGATGGTGGTGCATCTTAAGCCCAATCGCTGGTATAAGTATACTGACGTAGTGTCGTTTGAGCGCGAAGCTCGTGATGTGAAGGTTGGTTTTGTGCTTTGGGAAGATGCAAGGCCAGTGACAGCAGGGCTCTTGCCTGCAGACATTATCTCGGAACCGGTCATTTCCTCTGATGGCACACGTCTGATATACTCACGATCCGGCAAGGAGGATAGTGGGGATTTGTTCCTTAGACGCTGGGATGGAAAAAGCTGGTCTGAACCGCGACCGATGCGGGCATTGAACAGTAACTTTGATGAGAATTCGCCAAGCCTCGACGGGAATGGAACATTTCTTTATTTCACCAGCAATCGGCCGGGCGGACGTGGGGGGTACGACATTTGGGTAGCGAAATGGGATGGGGCCGAATACGCATGGCCGCTTCCATTAACCAGCCGTGTTAATACGCCATTCGATGAAAAAGGACCGGCAATCACCTCTGATAATTTTAAATTGTACTTCTCTTCCAACCGCCCACGTGAGCGCGTGGATGAGACGCAGGGTCAATTGACGACAGCACAAGTAGAGAAACTCAAGAAAGATCATGATCTTTATTCTGCTGACCTCCAATCCAAACACCCCGAGCTGAAGCTAATGGTCGAGCGGAGATTGAGTATGCTTTATTCGCTCCGTGAAGGAGCCTTAAGCAACACGAACGTGATGTCTAAACTTGGAGGCACGGTAGAAACCGAGGGCTCGGTCGACAAGGCACTTGCATTTTTGGGAGGTATCCAGTCTGAGGATGGCCGATGGGATTTAAGTGAAAATGGCGGCGGAGGTAATCACGACATGGCTGCGACTGGTATGGCTTTGCTGACTTTTTATGGCCGTGGCGAACGCCACGATGTCAATTGCACTTATCACAAAACAGTGAAGAAAGGCATTAATTGGCTTATTGATCAGCAGGACAAAAGCAATGGGGATTTACGCGGTCTCAATCCGCGTGGCGATATGTATGATCACGGCATCGCCGGGCTGGCGATGGTAGAGGCATACGGCGTAACGAAGGATCCTAAACTGCGCGCGCGCGCGCAATCAGCCGTCGATTTTATTGAAGCATCGCAAAACAAGGTCACCGGCGGCTGGCGCTACAAAGCGGTTGGTGACGGAGGTTTTGAGACACAGAAGGGTGACTTATCCGTATCAGGCTGGATCATCATGGTTTTGGGCAGTGCACAGATGTCCGGATTACAGGTGAAAGAGGAGACCTTAAATGGTGCGCGCCGGTTTCTGAGAGAAATGAGTGGTGGTAAACACGGCGGTTCGTTTGGCTACGCCTACGGGGAGAAGCCGGGGCCGAACGGAAAATCGCCGGCGATGAATGCAGTAGGATTCTTTTGCAGCCAACTGCTTGGGCTTTCAAATAATAGTGAATTGGCAATGGAGGCCTCATCGATTATCGACAAGAAGGGCTTGGACGTAGCCGATTTGTACTACGCCTATTACGGCACTCTTGCCTCTTATCAGCAACAGGGGCCGGCATGGAGACGCTGGTTGGAGGCAATGAAAGAGAAACTTGTCACGGCTCAGTCTGAAGATGGTTCTTGGATAGCCAAAGGTCCGCATGGTGGCCAAATGGGCACAGTGGTGGCGACGGCGTTGGCTGCGCTTTCACTGGAGGCGCATTATCGATACACGCCGCTTTACGGTCTTGGATTTGAGCCGGGGCCAGACGGTCCAGTGAGTGAGGCCGATGGGTTGATTCCTGGAGATAAACTTCCTCCTCCGCTATTGTTCGATCATGCACAACATATCAATCTCCTTTCATCGGACGGCGATGACTTGGATCCTGTGATCAGCGGTCATGGTGATTTTATTTATTTTTCTTCATCCAGAATGGGTGGAGCGGGTGGGTTTGACCTTTACCGTTCCCGTTTCAATCGGCCACAAGGCGATGAAGTCAGGGAGCAGTTGATTCCATCCCCTCCCAAAAACCTTGGCACCGAGATCAACTCCGAAGCTGATGAAACAGCACCGGCATTGCGCATGGCTGGATTTCACCTGATGTTTAACACAAGCCGAGACAGCAACCCAGCCGCGCTTTATGGGGCCATGAGTCGTCGTGTTGAGCGGCGATATGATTACTCCAAGATGCCGGCCGGAACCTGGATGTCTGACAACGTTGGGTGGTTGCTCGGTGGTGCGGCAGTATTGATGATATTTGTCGGTAGCACTTGGTTTGCAATTCGGAAGCCAAAACTCCGGATGACAATCGAGGAGGCCGAGAGCAGTGCCTGATTCTATGAGCGACGGCGAACAAAACCCAGTACCTGAAGGTCTAGTCAAATCCACACAACGGTCGTGGACACGATGGATTATGCCTGCAGTGTCTTTGGTGGTCCTGATCGTAATTGGGATCATTTTAAACAGCCGTCTACACGATGATGTATGGGCGTTTTACACTGATGACGAGGGTTTGAAGATTGATGCGCAGGCGAAGAAAGAGCGGATGGTGCTGTGGGAGGACCCAAAACGATATTTATTTGAGAAGGGTGAATACGATCAGGAAAACCCAAAGAAAGACAACTCCACTAAACAAGATAGCGGGACTCGCCCACTTTCCGGGGTCTCGCAGCGCATGGAAGCAGCTTTTTCAGCAGATGGCACAACGATGGTGCTCACACGCTGGTCAAATGACTTTGAGAAAACCGATCCGGTGGAGACGGGTGCGGATCTTTATCTGACATCTTGGAATGGCAAAGCCTGGACTCGCCCGGTGCTACTGGCTGATTTGAATACTGAGAGCAATGAGAGGGGAGCTGCTTTTTCGCGTGATGGAATTTACCTCTTTTTCAGCTCAGATCGGAAAGGTGGGGCAGGTGGTTACGATATATATGTTGCTCGTTTCGACGGTGAGAATTGGACAGGGGTAGAGCGATTGAGTGATTCAGTCAATTCACCCAAGGACGAAACCGGTCCGGCATCATCAACCGGTGACACGAAGCTTTATTTCTCCAGGGATCGAAAGTCCGAAAATCAGGCTCAGGATATTTATGTGGCTCATCGTGCTGAAACCAAACTGAAGACTGATGAAGATAATTCAACAAGCTCAATAAAACCGAAGCCAGAGTTGCCGACGGTGCCCACTTTTGGCCAGGCCGAGGCAGTTAGTATCCTTAACTCCGGTGCCAACGATATTGAGGCGGCATTGACTGGTCGGGGGGATCACGTATTCCTTGCCTCTGACAGAGACCGAGATGATAAATCGGGCTTTAATCTGTATTTATCCCGCGTGGTCAGAGGTAAAATACAGCCTCCGCAAAAGGTCGATGTGTACATCAAGGAAGGCAATGCCACAGACCCTACAGTGCGTATGGAAGGCTTCAATCTGCTGTTTAGTGCTGATGGAGATCTGACGAATGAAGGAAAAGATGCAGGTGCTGAACCGGCATATCGGCTGTACCAAAGTACCACCCGTGAGGTGATTGGCTACACAGATTTATCTCGGTTGGATTTGTTTAAAGAGCTGATGAGCAAGATCATCTGGTGGATTCTCTTGGCGATCGCCGCATTGATCGCGCTAATTTATCTGCTGGAAAAGTGGCAAGATATTACCAACCTTTACCACAAGTGTCTGGCAGCATCGGCGATGGTTCACCTGTTGTTATTGATGCTGTTGTCGTATTGGCTCATCAGTCAGGCCCTCGATTCAGGCGATCAAAAAACGCCGGAGATTGCTGTGTCGGTGGATAACCTGCTGGAAGAGGATTTGGCAATGGAATCACAGCAGGAACTTGCACAGGTTGCACGATCGACACAACTAATTGTAAATAAAAATGTTCAGGAGTTTAGGGAAGTTGAATTTAATCCTGCCGAGGCCGCAACCAGTCCCATTCCGGTCCCGCGGAAAACTACCGACCAGTCGCTCATTAGTGATTTTAAACCCTCCAAAGCAAGCGAATCGACGTCTACAACCACGGCACAAGAGACAGTCCCATCGCCAGAGAATGCACCCTCGGTACTCCGGGAATTGACACCTACAGAACTTCCTGGCTTGGAGGTAAATCAACTGGAGGTTGGCGAGGTGGTGAATGCAGAGCCAGTCGAGCCGGTGGATCCAACAAAGGATGATTTCAAACTCAACGAGGAATCATTGCAAAAGGTAAAAACTGACAAAACAGATTTGGATCCAACAAAGAACCGTAAGGTTGACGTGGTGTCCGATGCGGAATCGGTTGCCGCCAGCAGCAAGCCTAAGCCAGCTACAGATACACTGGATCCGGTGGATGGACTTGAGGCAACCAATGCACCGAAGCCATTAAAAGAACAAATGAACAATGAAGCTCTTTCAAATGATCTGCCAGGAGACAATCCTGTGGATTCACTGGCTGCCGGGCTAGAGCTGGAGGTGGATGCGGCGGATCCAAATGAAGGTGATTTCAAGCGGAATGAAAAAGATATTCAGCAAGTCAGGACAGGCAAGAGACCAGCCAATCAAGCCAGCACTGACAAGGTGGATGTGCCGTCTGATTCCAACTCGGTCACACAAAACAACAAACCATCTCCAACCACCGATACAGGTGGTGACACAGTCAATCCGATCGATGGACTTGAGGCAAATATTAATCCACCCAAACTCGAAGGCATAGACACTCAACCGATGTTGGCGATGAATCTTCCTGGCCTTGACCCTCTAGATGCTCTCCCTTCTAAAATTAAATTTGAGTTGCCCGAGGATACCCCCGACGACAAGGCCCTAACCAAGTACGTCAAAAAATTGCGCGACAAGCCTTCCCTTGAGATTATTGAGCAACTTGGGGGGTCTGATGCCACCGAACGCGCTATCGGTATGGGGTTGGATTGGTTCACAAACCATCAGGAACCTGAAGGCCACTGGGAGATGAGCAAACACAAAAGCCAGTCTGCATACAATACAGCCGGAGCCGGTCTTGCGATGTTGTGTTACTACGGTTGGGGTATCAAGCATGCAGACAACACTCGCCACGCGCGCGCTCTGGGAAAAGCCCTCAATTGGATGCTCAAGCAACAGAAAGCCGATGGTGATCTACGTGGCAACCGGGGTGGTCGCATGTACTGCCATGGTATTGCTGCCATTGCCCTCTGTGAGGCCTATGGCCTCACTAAAGACCCCAAACTTAAGGATCCGGCCATTCGTGCAATTAACTTCATCCTAAAAGCTCAGCACAATGCAGGTGGCTGGCGTTACAAACCTGGAGAGGCAGGAGACCTATCTGTCACCGGCTGGCAATACATGGCATAGCATTCGGCACGCATGGCCGACTTGGAAGTCCCTGAAGAAGCCTTCGTCAAGACACGTAAGTTTTTAGACACTGTTTCCGGCGGCAACAAGGCCGGCATATATGGCTACACGGGGCCGAGCAAGGGCCACCCTGCCATGACAGCTACCGGCATGTTCCTTAGGCAGCTTGATCTTGCTCCGCCCACCGACCCACGCATGCTGGAGAGTGCTGAACTTCTCAAAACTAAAATGCTTAAAGCCAACAAGGTTGATTTCTACTTCGACTATTACGCCACTCTGGCACTGTATCAGCATCAAGGCCCCATCTGGAAAGAGTGGAACAAGAGCATGAAGGAGATTTACGTGACTCTACAAAAGGCAACTGGCGACCAGAAAGGCAGCTGGGATCCCAAAGGTAATCATGTGAATGCCGGCGGGCGCGTTCTTGCTACTGGGCTGGCAGTTCTGAGTCTTGAAGTCTACTACCGCCTCCTTCCGATGTATGGTTTTGGCCGGGACTAGATCAAAAGATGAACTAGTTTGATTTTGTAGAGTAATTTTTGCTCAACCTTACTTTATTAGGTCACAAATTTAGCGGTCGACAGGCGCGACTACTTTTGCGGGGCCGCCTTCAAGCCTTGTGCAGTAACCAGCCAATCCGTGGTGTGCGAGGAGGCAAACGCGCGGCCGATCTCCTTGCCAGCTGGTGTGTTGATGACCCATTGATGGCCCAAGTAGGTGCTTTGTTGGCGGGTCCTATCCGGCTGCAGACCGGAGTCGTAAGTCTCCATTTTGCCGCTGAAATTCACCCAGCTGATCGCGATCGGTTCCTTGGTCTTGTTGGTAAACCGGATATAGGTTCGAGTGGTGTTATGGCTGATATTGGTCTTGGGGAGGTCCTTTTGCAGCTGCTCAATCTCTGGGATGGTAAGCATGCCATTACTGATCAGATTTATCTCGCGCAGTTTCGGTAAAGTGCCCAGCGGCTTGAGGTTTGTGACCTTGCACCCTTGCAGCGAAATGGACCGCAAATTTTTCAGGTTGGTCAACGGCTTGATGTCTGTGACGAGGTTGTTGGTGAGGTCTAGTTCGGTCAACTGCGTGAGCTGGGCGAGAGCACTGATGTTTTCTACTTGGTTGTGCGACATGAATAGTGTGCGCAGTTTCTTTAGGCTGGTCAGCGGCGAGATATCTTTCACTTGGTTGGAGTCCAGCCGCAGATAGTGCAATTGTGTTAGGCCGGCCAGCGCCTGGAGATTGGGCGACTGGTTGTTCGCAAGGTTGAGCCGCTGCAAATTTTTTAGGCCGGCCAGCGCTGCCAAATCCTTGGCTTGATTGTTGTTGTTCAGCACCAGCTCGCGCAGGGCGGTGCAGCCGGCCAACGGCTGAAGAGTAGTGACCTGGTTGGCCCATACGCTTAGTTTTTTCAGTCGTTTCAGGCTACCCAAGGGCGTGAGGTCTTTTATTCGGTTGGATTCCAGGTGCAGCACGCGCAGGTTTACGCACTGAGCCAACGGCGCGAGGTCGGTGATCTGGTTGGCGTTGAGATGAAGCACCTCCAACTTGCGCAGATTGGCCAGCGGCTTGAGGTCGATGATCTGATTGCGGTACAGCCACAGGCTGCGGAGATTAGGCAGCTCGCCCAAGCTGGTGAGGTCCTTGATGCGTCGCTCCGCCAGTCCCAGTTGCGTGACTTTTGCGAGATCTGAGGCGGTGAGATTGCCGTCTATTTTGCCGCACGCGCCGCGGATGGCAGTGTCGATGGCGCGCTCAACGTCCGGATGATTCTTCGCTTGCGCCGCACCCGATCCGGCTAGTAGAGCCGAGGACAGCAACAAGGCCATATTCATACGCGGAGTGTATCGTTCGCTCTGCCGATTGCCACCGATTTGTGACATTGAATACTTGTGTCCAAGGGCGCGTTCTTTAGAGTGACGAAGCTTTGTGATGAGGCATTTGGCACGAGGAATGGCAATGGCAATTACCGCGGCAGGCGCGGTACAAGCGATCGACGGTATCATTGCCAACCCCATAGTTAAGAAAGCGATTCGGGAGACACTCAATAAGACTGAAGGCGAACTCACCGAGGTGGATTTGGTAAAAGTCACCGACCTTGACTTGAGCTTCACCGAAATCACCAATGCAGTCCTGAAGGAGGTGGCCAAGTTACAGCAGCTCAAACGCCTTTATTTTTATGGCGCCTAATTCTCCGACGCGGGCCTCAAGGAGGTGGGCAAATTGCAGCAGCTTACACACCTTAACTTGTGGCGCACCCTATTCACCGACGTGTGTCTCAAGGATGTGGTCAAGTTGAAGAAGCTTCGCTCCCTTGAATTGAGCCGTACTGAAATCACCGACGCAGGCCTCAAGGATGTCGTCAAATTACAACAGCTTACGCACCTGTGGTTGTACAACACCCAAATCACCGACGCGGGTCTGAAGGAGGTGGCCAAGTTACAGAAGCTCACCTCCCTTGGGTTGGTCGGTACTGAAATCACCGACGTGAGCCTGAAGGAGGTAGCCAAGTTACAGAAACTCACCTCCCTTGGCTTGAGCTGGACCGAAATCACCGACGTGGGCCTTAAGGAGGTGGCCAAGTTGCAGCACCTCGCAGCGCTCAGCTTGACCGCCACCCAAATCACCGACGCTG
>CAYUXV010000210.1:0-3966 GCA_964448875.1 uncultured Verrucomicrobiota bacterium | reverse complement strand
GCCGTCATCCAGTACCTGCAGCAGTACGTTGAAAACATCGGGGTGCGCCTTCTCGATCTCATCGAATAGCACCACGCTGTACGGTCGGCGACGCACCGACTCGCTGAGTTGTCCGCCCTCATCATAGCCCACATATCCCGGAGGCGCGCCGATGAGGCGCGATACACTGTGTTTCTCCATGTACTCGCTCATGTCGATGCGGGTCATGGCCTGCTCATCATCGAACAGGAACTCTGCCAATGCCCTGGCCAATTCCGTTTTACCCACACCGGTTGGCCCCAGGAAAATAAAGCTGCCCATGGGCCGCTGAGGATCCTGCAGGCCACTACGTGCCCTGCGTACGGCGTTGGCCACAGCCGTGCCCGCCTCGTCCTGTCCAATCACGCGCTTGTGCAAACGTTCCTCCATGCGCACTAATTTCGCCCGCTCACCTTCCAGCATGCGTGTTACGGGAATTCCCGTCCACGTTGCTACAACACTAGCGACATCTTCCTCTGTTACTTCCTCGCTCAAAAGCCGGTTGCCGTTCTGTTCTTTAATGGCTTCCTCGGCTGCGGTCAGTTTGTCCTCCAGTCCCGGGACGCGCCCGTACTGGATTTCAGCGGCAGTCGACAAATCACCTGCCCGTTCGGCAGCTTCCTGGTCGCGCCGCGCCTCCTCGATCTGGCCATTGATGATACTGGCTGCGTTGATGGCCGCTTTTTCATCCTGCCACTGGCCTTTGAGTGTGGCAGCACATTCCTTGATGTCCGCCAATTGTTTCTTCAAATTCACCAGACGTTCCTTTGAGGCAGAATCTTTCTCTTTTTTGAGGGCCGTTTCTTCAATTTCCAGCTGCAGGATCTGACGCTCCAACTGGTCAATTTCCACCGGCATGGAATCCAACTCCATGCGCAATCTTGAGGCGGCCTCGTCCATTAGGTCGATCGCCTTATCCGGCAGGAAACGATCCGCTATATAACGGTTAGAAAGTTGCGCAGCAGAAACGAGTGAGCTGTCCTGAATGCGAATGCCATGATGCACTTCGTAACGCTCCTTGAGCCCACGCAGAATCGCGATGGTTTCCTCCACGGTCGGCTCATCCACCTTCACCGGCTGGAAACGCCGCTCCAGCGCAGGATCTTTTTCCACATGCTTGCGATATTCATCGAGTGTAGTTGCACCAATGCAGCGCAATTCGCCGCGGGCCAGTTGAGGCTTGAGCATATTGGCCGCATCTGCGGAGCCTTCGGCATTGCCCGCGCCAATAATTGTGTGCAATTCATCGATAAAGAGAATGATCTGCCCATCGGCCGCAGTAACCTCCTTCAGGAAGGCCTTCAGGCGATCCTCAAATTCACCGCGGTACTTTGCTCCCGCAATCATCGCGCTTAAATCCATCGCCACTAGCCGCTTATTCTTCAGCGAATCGGGCACATCACCACTGATAATTCGCCGGGCTAGGCCCTCGGCAATGGCTGTTTTGCCCACACCAGGGTCACCAATGAGGACTGGGTTGTTCTTTGTACGGCGGGTCAAGACCTGCATCACACGCCGAATCTCATCGTTACGTCCAATGACTGGGTCAATCTTACCCTCCCGTGCCAGTTCCGTGAGGTCTTTGCCGTATTTTTCCAGCGCTTCAAATTTGGCTTCAGGATTCTCGTCGGTCACCCGCTGATTGCCGCGCACCTCGTTCATTTTCTCCAGTAGCACGTCGCGCTTCACGTTGTACCTCGCAAAAATCTTTCCCAAAGACCCGCCAAATTTTAACAGGCCGAGCAACAGCTGCTCCGCACTGAGGAACTCATCTCCAAGTTCCTTTGCCTCAGCTTCAGCCTTATCAAATGCCTGCTTTAGATCGCGGCCCAAAAAGATGTCACTAGCGCTCACCCCATCCACCTTGGCTCGACGATCTAGTTCCGCTTTCAAGTCATCCTCAAAGGCTGATAGATCTACTCCCATGCGCTGCAGCAAAGTAGGCACTATGGTGTCGATCTGACGCGCAAGTGCCAGCGCCAGGTGCGATCCGTCCAATTCCTGATGCGAACGTTCTCGTGCAATAGCTTGGGCAGCCTGTAGGGCTTCCCGAGATTTTTGTGTCAGTCTATCCATCATCATGTTTGTCCTCCTTAATTAAATTTCGTCACATAAAAAGGCGTCGCGTTGCCGCGACGCCGTGCAATACAAATGCCGCCAACCGGGGAGCGCGGCGGCTCCCCGGCCGTGACACAGTTGCTATTCCACACGAATCTCGATGGCCTTGGGTTTAGCGTCCTCACGCTTCGTCACACTAACCTCCAGTAGACCATCCTTATAATTTGCGTTCACTTTCTCCGCATCGGCATCCTCGGGCAGAGTGAAGCTGCGGCTGAAAGTGCCATGTGAGCGCTCCACATGATGGAAGGTTTTGCCTTCTACTTTACGCTCAAGATTGCGCTCTCCAGACAACATTAGCACGCCGGCTTCAACCGACACCTTCATCTTGTCTTTATCAAGTCCCGGCAGTTCGGCGCTGATAATGTACTTTTTGTCGGTCTCCTCAATATCCACCACCGGCGACCACGCCCCAGACTCCAACCCCTCACTGCCTAAAATCGAAGCCAAACGGTTGTGAAACAACTCATCCATATTGTGGATCGGATTCCATATACTTAGTGTATTCATCTTTAAACTCCTTTTCCGGTGATGTTAATTTTTGGCCTGAAGTCCCACCGTTTGGCTTCCGGTCAATATCCGTATTCACGCCGCAGCCTCAAGTAATGCGGCAGGTTTACACCTAGTTAGAAACAAGTTTCGTGCCAGATGTTTCCCCCCTTAAACACGAAATAAACAGTTTATTTCTATAAAATCAAAGATCAGCTTGCCATAAAATAGGCCATTTTGGCACATTTAAAAGAGCCAATATGGCACTTTTTAAGGTGAGAAGAACCAATGATTAATCTTTGTGAGGCAGAAATGCCTGCCATTCGATTTAGTTATTTACTAAAAGGAAAAACGTAAAAACCCAAAAAAAAGAGTTCTATCAATTCGCATGGAAAATCTTAGATATTTTTGCTGACCTGAATTGGCTACATATTGGAGCAATATTTGACCTTAATCATTACCTCGCTATCACCCATCCCGGTGCTGGTGCATTGGCACAAAAAATGTTCTCAAGCCTTCAATATGGACTAACAGGGATTATGAAAGATTTAATTGCGCTTGGGAGGAGATTTTATGGGACTTTATGAGCGAGACTATATGCGAGGCAGGCATCCGCCCTACTGTACCTGTACCAATTGCTGTATGAATTGGAGCGAGAGTGGAAAAAAATTTCATTCGATTGTGGGTATTTATGAACAAAAACATTCTGGCGAATTTCAAATTCTAAAATTCCTGGAAAGTGGTATTATTGAACGTTGGTTGAACGGAAAGAAACACGATGGGTTTAAATGGGAGGTAAAACGTGGGAGAGTTTTATCAATTTGTGCCGGTGTTCCAACTGTAATTTACAGAATTGAATCTAACGGAGATTTAACGATGGTTGCAGTAATTGACGCACAGCACAATTTTATTGTGATACCAAGAGATTTTCAATCTACGCTGAAGAGAGTAAAAAATCATTCTACCGCATAACTACCTACAATCTCTCCATATATATACTCAACCAAACGGCAATGGTTGCATTGTCGCCCAACCAGCATCGACAGTAATTACTTCAATTTCATTCCCCTGCTGGAATTGCAGGACTCAAGTCCAGTGCCTTAATGAGAAACGCGAGCTTATCTGAAGCCTCATCGATCCGTTTACTGGTTGGTTTCCCTGCGCCGTGACCGGCACGAGTCTCAATACGAATAAGTGCCTGTGAATCACCGCATTGAGATGCCTGCAGGCGGGCGGCGAACTTATAACTGTGACCAGGGACCACTCGATCGTCATGGTCCGCCGTAGTCACCAGCGTCGCGGGGTATGCTGTGCCATCCTTTAAATTGTGGTATGGCGAGT
>CAYUXV010000209.1:0-4187 GCA_964448875.1 uncultured Verrucomicrobiota bacterium | reverse complement strand
GACATGGCATGTCGAGTATGCATTGTCGAATAGGATGCCTTCTTTTGCCAACTGGTCGATCGCGGGAGTTTCGTGGAACTGACTGCCGTAGCAACCAATGTCCCGCTGCCCCAGATCATCGACCAGAAAGAAGATGACGTTGGGCGGCTTGGCAGCAGCCTGAGCCGAAGAAAACAACCCGAGAAAAAGGGCGAAGCAAAATGTGGCGAGGATTCTTTGCATTGCTCACCGAAAGTATTGAATTAACCCTTAGACTTCAATGTAACAGTACGACAGAAGCAAAAGATGTTCGGTTTCTAAAATGGGCGATCAGGTGAATGATGGTTTGCCTTCACCAGTTAGGGATCACTAAGCTTCTAGGCACATGAGGATATTAATCTTCGCAATCATGGTCCTTTTTTCCCCTTCCCGCGCCGAAATAGGTACCGAAGAGCAGACTCCAACCCTAAATCTAAAAGTGGAACAAGTAACTTCAGGCACTTTGCATCATTTCTTTGGTTACATTGGCCAATGCCAAACCATTCCATGGAATGCAAGCGGGCGCTATATTCTCTGCCTTGAAATTGACCGGATTGACCGGATGCCCAAACCCAATGAAGCCGCTACGGTCTGCGTCATTGATACCCAAAACAGAAACCGGATCATTCATCTGGATAAAACCCACGGCTGGAATCCCCAACAGGGCACCATGTTCTACTGGCACCCGAGGCATCCCGAAACCCAGTTTTTCTTTAATGATCGCGACCCTAAGACCGGCAAGGTTTTTACTGTTCTCTTTAACCTGGCGCATAAAAAACGCATCCGTGAATATCGCTACAATGATACCCCTATTGGTAATGGCGGTATTAGTTCTGATGGCACCTTCTTCATGGGGCTTAATTACGGGCGGCTCGCCCGACTCCGACTTGTAACTGGTTATCCCAAGGCCTTGGATTGGACAGCTAAAGAAATCGCCCCAGCTAATGACGGGGTTTTTAAGGTGGATATCGAAACGGGAAAAAAGAAGCTATTGGTCTCCTATCAGGAAATCAACAAACTGCTCTTAAAGCAAAATCCAAAATTGAACCACACCGGACTATTCATCAACCATACCCTCCTCAACCGACAAGGTACCCGACTATACTTTTTTGCCCGCGGAGGGTGGGGCGACAAGAAAGGCGACAAGATTAACATTCCCTGCTCCATACACACCGACGGCACTAACCTAACCCTGCACCAAAAACATATCGGCGGTCATCCCGAATGGGACCTTGGCAACGTCCTAATCGGCAGGAAAGATAAAGACCAGATTCTTTATGACGTGGACAAGAAGAAGGTCGTTGGAAAAATTGGCTCACCCCAATTATTCCCCAAGCCAGAGGGCGATATATCCCTTTCGCCTAATGGCCAAATGTTTGTAAATGGCTACAAGAAGGGGAATGAAAACTACTACGCAGTTTATCGGAAAACTGACGGCATTTTTGGTCGCAGCAAAGGGCTGAAGAAAGGGTCCTATTCTGGCGATATCCGAATTGATCCTGCACCGCGCTGGAACCGAACCAATGACGCAATCCTGGTGCCAGGCCTTGCTGAAAATAAGACCCGTCAGATATTTCTTATCCGCGTTCTAGAGGGCAATTAACTTTATGTGGGACTGTGTGAGATCAGGACCATGATGTAAAACGAAGTCACATCCAATTTAGAGTGTAGCCAGGAGACTAGTCTGCGACCGCACATAGCATCCTCACTGCTCTAAATGCGGTTATTCTGTCGAGTGCTACTAATTTAAATAGAGGTATAGTGTAAAAATAGAAAAATACACTAGCAGATAAAATCGGTAGAAATTCCTTTTCCTAATATAAAATGGGTTCTCAGGGTAAATGTTGCCCAGAAGGCCCTTAATTTCCTTTAAGAAGACTGGTTTCAAATTAATAGTCCAACAATCTGTCTGGTACACACATTTTCTAAATTCATTTCTATAATAACCTAAAGGCAGGCCCCAAATAATAAATAGAACCAACCATATATTAATATTATCAAACATTTTGCCTATTCTTTTGCGGTTGGGGAATTCTGAGAGAAGGTATCCCATATGTGTCCTGCTATCGGGATAATGGAAGTTGCTGTATCGGTTTCCAAAATTTTCAGATTGATGCCCTGAGATTCAAAATAATCTCTCACTTCGCGGATCTGCCACATGGAATCTGAAAAAACAATTTCGCCGGCTTTTGCAAAGGCCTGCAAATTTGCCGCTGTGTTTACCACTCTGCCGAAATAATCAATGTTTGAGTTCAGATTTACTGCAATACATGGCCCCATGTTCACAGAAACTCTTATGCGGAAATTTAAATCCTCCCGTTTTTCATGAAAGCAACCTTGAAGATTTGCCGTCGCCTTTATTGCATTTAGGGGATCAGAGAAAGCTGACATGACAGCGTCACCCATGGTTTTCACCACCGCACTATCATGCTTGATAACAATTGGGTAAATATCATCAAAATGCTTACGGATTTGGGCGAAAGCTTTTGGATCTCCACTCTCTGCATAAAATTGAGACGACCCAACAATATCAGTAAACAGTATGGTTTGTGTTCCCACAGCCAACTGAACTCCAGCATCCAGAAACTCCTCACTGAACAAGTCCCGAAACTCCTGAAAATTAAATAATTGCCCAGGTCTTAAGGCTAAGTCAGACCATCCAACATCCTCGATGATATAAGTCTGTTCCGAATTGTTTTTATTTTCCAACTTTAGACTCGAGGCTAATCCTGCCTCATAGTTTTCCTCTACAGATTCATCCCAATGGATTAACCGTTTCTTCAAGTGCGAGATGATATCCAAATATTTATATTCTTTTACGCCCAAGATCCTCAGGCGATATCTTCCAGATGGAATTTGAGGCGTTACCTCTTTGAGTTCTCCCGGGGCGAGGTGTTGTTGCAGTTTGATATGCTGCTTATCTGATGGCTCCGCGGCACAATAAAAAACCTTGGGCACATCCCGAATCCCGGCGTGAATTTCAAATGTTATTTCCAGGACATTTTCCTGATCAGTTCCGAATTCAAGTGAGCAAACCTCACAAAAACCTTTTGTTTCAACCTCCTTGAGGGATTTGTATTGAGCTCTGACACCCCTACAATGGGGACAAATAAGATCCCATGACATATGCAGGAGCCCAAGTCGTGTGGCGTGCAGACAAACACTAAGAAGACTATTCTCATCTATACCATTTTTTCGGGCCAGCTCCGGCACTCGTAGACGATGAGCGTCCATTTCGTCAGCCGTACGAATAAAATCCACAAGTTGGTTCACGGCTTCAGCAGGCAGTTCTCTTTTCCCCATTGTGCATTCAAACTGCTCAATGCGACGTTCTGCTGCTTCATCTAAAGAATCGGACTTTTGTTCAAGCAAATCATCTTTTGCCTGATGAATCTCATTTTCTATTTTGTTTAATAATTCACTGTATCGCTTGCCCAGCCAAGTCATGCTGCCTTTAATTAGCAATTGCGATATTACGTTCCTGGGCAACCAACCGAAGTAAACCTTGAGGAGAACTCCTTGTCCTTTCTTAAGCTCAGACAAATCATAAATTACCCGAACGTATCGCCCAAATCCCTTACTATAAGAGCGACCGCCAATGATGGATTTACCTTCAGTCCACTGCCACTCGTCCTCAATCCAAATCTGACGAAAGCCTAAATTTGAAGACGATCCATGCAATCTACCACCTTTCTCCTCGTAATCCATCCGGGGCAATCCTAAAGCGCGGTTGAATTTAGAAGTGTCGATGAGGTAAGGCCACAAATCGGCAACATTTACATTTAACTCGAATTCCCACAGTATCTCCAGGAGTATAATTCTTTAGCACCCCCTTATCCCAAGGATGAGTCTCCAAAAATTTATCTAAACCAGGCTTCATCAGCTGTATAAAAATGCAGGGGCGATAAACCTACAAATATCATTGTGAAATTGAATATCCACTAAGTTCAGAGGTTCGTTCAGGCACCATCCTGACCAGTGCATCGGCTATTTCGTTGCAATGATCCCACTTCTCAGCCCTTTGATAAATGTGCCAACGCAGCTCCAACACGTCAGGGTGACCGCGCAGTTCGGGTTCAATCTCTTCCAACTCATCAAACGCCTCCTGATGATTGCCCAATTCTAGCCAGCCTTGGGCGGCCTCGAGGTGGATTGAGTTTGGTGGGGTG
>CAYUXV010000208.1:0-5358 GCA_964448875.1 uncultured Verrucomicrobiota bacterium | reverse complement strand
TATACACATTCAGAAGAAACGCTAGTCGCTCAGCTTTTTCCCAACCATTAAATTGGCCGCGAGGAACCAAAGCCGCCTCCCTTATAAAGGCTGCCAAGGATTTATTGTCTTTGCGAAGACTGGCATAATCAACTTGACCGTCATGCACCACTTTTTTCAGAGCATCTGCAAGCAATGGATAAGCCTGGTCTATATTCACAGGTTCACTCGGCTGAAAAGAAGACAAGCGATCATCCTCCTGCGATCCACACCCTATAAAACAAGTCGCCACAATTAATAAGCAGTAGATACATCTTCCGACAAATATTGCCGCTGCAAGCCGATACATGTACTGTGCTCCCATAATTAAAACCGCCTCATTCAAATCTTTACGATCACATGCCACCTAGATTGCATTGTTAATCTTTTGACCATGCCTTTTCCAAAAAACGGATAAAATTTCCGTGCATGATCCCGGATATATCCTCTTTCGAATAGCCACGCGCTGCAAAAAATTCCGGCAAACGCTGTAAATCAGCGATTGTATCGATGTCTGAAGGCGATTGCTCCAATCCGTAACCTCCATCCAGATCGGTTCCAATGCCTGAATGCCTCGCATTGCCCGCAAGTTGACAGACATGGTCGATATGATCCACGACATGTTCGAGTTTCACGCCTGCCTGATCAGGCAGTGTTTTTCCTCGTTCCCAATTTGGCACCAACATCCACGCATCAAAAACCCCGCCGACAACTGCACCACGCTCAATTAGCAGTTTTAACTGTTCATCAGAAAATTGTCTCTCATGTGGAACAATTGCACGGCAATTCGAATGACTTGCCCAAACATGTCCCCCAAAAACATCCATCGCTTCAGCAAAGCTGTCATCACATAAATGCGTTGCGTCCAGAATGATACCAAGCTTCTCCATTTCCTTGAGCAACTCTCGCCCACGCGCCCCAAGCCCGCCAGTCGCATGGGTGCCTTGTGCATACGTACCTGGTCCGTAATGTGCCGGCCCAACAGCTCTCAAGCCTTGCTCCCACGCACGCTCAAGATGCGCCATTGTTAGAATGGAATCTGCACCTTCTAGACTTAGAATATAACCTACAGGTGCATTAGAGGAATGATTTTTCGACCACAAATCCACGTGATGATCCAAACTCGCCACATCTGAAATTTGTGATATTTCACCCCTTTCTTCCATGGCACGATACCAAGCCAGCTGCCCTTGCGTCTGTGCCCAGGCTTGTTCCGGGGAATGCCAACCAGAACGATCGTTTCCTTTTTTCACATATCGAGCAATTTGTGTCGCAACACACAAACCAACCCTTCCTCGACGCATATCCGGCAAGGCTACAGTTCCGCTTCCCCTATCCTTCTTATCCGACAAACCTTCCTCGCGGGAACGGATTTCATGAACTGTGTCGGTCAAGTCACGGTTCCATTCCAGAGCATTCATTGAGAGGTCAAGATGTGCGTCAAATATCAACATATCACGGATTTACCCTATATTTTACGGGCAGGTAATGATTTTGCTTTCTTTTTTTTTTGACAAAAATGTCATTTCCATAGAGATTCGGCACAGGGTAACCAACCTATAACAACTATCCAAATAAATGATGAAAAAAGTCACAAACAAACTGGGCATCTTGCTAACAATTATTGCTACCTGCGCATTCATGACAGCCTGCGGCGGTGAAGAACCTGCTGGTGGTGGCGGTGGCGGTGGCGACAACTCCACCTCGGAATAACGTACATTAGTAAATATTCCCAACCATGAAAAAAACATTAAAGACTTCAACAGCTATCGTTGCAGCGGGAGCGGTTGCCGGCCTTTTGGTTGCTTGCGGCGATCCTCCGATAGAAGGGGATAAAGACCCCACGGATCCCAGTACTCAGGACCCGGTGGATCCTGAGGAAGGTATGAAAGCCCAAGAGGAGGAGATGAAAAAACTCCAAGAAGGCGGCGGTGGCGACGGCGACGGCGACGGCGACGGCGGCGACACTCCTCCTGATGATGGTGGTGACGCTACTCCTAGTCCTTAACGACAGTAGTATATTGCCCCGTTAAAGGGCTACCAATGCAGTTTTAATCTGCTCGGTTTGTTTGACAACGGCACTAGCGGATTGGTAATCCAATTCGTTAGTGCCGGTTTTTTTTTAGAAACTAATACGCCGACGACGTGCTTCAACTGCCCAGCTTTCTTCGACTTTGCCATTTCGGACAATAAGCACTTCATCATGTAACGCCACCGTCGGGCAGATATGAACCGGCACAGCGTAGCAACAGTCGCCCACAGAATAGCGCTCTGCAAAAGATGTTTCCACCGTCAGGTGTTCCTCACTATGCAACTGAGGTACAGCATCTGGAAGGTCATACAGCTTTACTCTCGGCTGCGGTTTGTCAGGAGCAACAGCTTTGTGACCAAGATCAAGACATAGGCAATCTGAGCTTGGCTTGCTAATTACGCGTGTCAACAACACCGCTGCCACTTGAAAATCCAGATCTGAATAGCGTTCATAACCAAAATCCCACAGCACCGTGGTCCCTGGACTGCATTCACGGTCCATGCACTTGGCGTGGACTGGAAATGTAGGTGTCCCTCCTGCAACCATATTCGGAACAGCCGATCCTTCCTATTCAAGTTGCTCCTTAAAATTTGCTATATGGGAAAACTCCTCATCACACAGCCTTTTACGTTCATCAAAATCCAAGGCGTTATTATGTCCATCGTACACATGCAAACCAGCAGCCTCCAAGCCCTCGGAATCAACCACACGTTTATATATCGCCGCGGCAGCAGAACCCGGCACGATACCTGAACGATGCATGCCACAATCAACATCCAGATAAACTGGCAATTGAATACCTAATCCATTGAAAGCATCTGATAACTCATCAACAATACCAGCATCATCTGCAATTGTAGAAAAACGACACTTCCAATACTTCCTGTTCAAATCAAGTAAGCGCAAAATATTTGGCCCAGTTGGTTGATGTGCCAACAGGACGTCCATTGCGCCTGCTGCTGCCACCATCTCTGCCTCCGCAATTGTAGCACACTTGAATTTACTTATACCCAGGTTCAATTGCATACGAACAATCTCACCCAACTTATGAGTTTTCACATGCGGCCTTAACCGCTCTGTACCACCTGCAATCCTGACCATTTGGCGAAGATTAGCCTCAATCCGATCAGGATATAAAAGAAGCGAAGGCGAGAGCACCTCCTTCTCATTTTCCAGTAAATACCACTGCTCCATCACTCAGTTTCAATCTCCAGAATTACTTCAACTTCAACTGCAATATTACCTGGCAACGATCCCATCCCCACCGCGCTCCGAGCACCAATTCCTTCATCACCAAAAACCTCACCCAACAATTCACTATAACCATTAATCACCTGTGGATGTTGGCCAAAATCCGGCGTACAATTCACCATCCCAAGTGATTTAATCACCCGCTTAACACGATCCAAACTACCAAGCTGTGACTTCAAGGTAGCAAGAATAGTTAATCCCACCTGCCGGGCCGCTGCCTTACCGCCTTCAAGATCCAGGTCATCCCCCACCCTACCCGTCATCATTGAGCCATCGGGCAACACCGGCCCGTGCCCCGAGACATAAGCCATGTTCTCTGTGATCACCACCGGTTTATAGACACCACCCGGCGATGGTGCCGGGGGCAGCTCTAGGCCCAACTCCTGTATTTTTTGTTCTGCGCTCATGATTAATTTGAGAAATGGTACCGGCGGACGGACTCGAACCGTCACGGCTTTTAAAGGCCGGGGGATTTTAAGTCCCCTGTGTCTACCAATTCCACCACACCGGCGTCCCTATAAAACAAGGTTATGTGAACAACTGCTCATTGCTTGTGCCACTAGTTGTGCCACTTTTACATCAATAAATGACACTGAACAGTAAGCAACAACGGGCGGAGTTTATGCCTGTCCATGACGGTCGCAAAGCCAAAATACGAGGTCTGTGGCAACGGGGAGACTTATTCTACGCTAGACTGAAGATTGCTTACCCCGGTGAAGACTATCCCAAGGTTCGCAGAGTTCCCCTAAAGGCCACTTCAGTGCCCGAGGCTCGTAAAGAACAAAGAAAGCTGATGGTCGCCAGGGACAAGGGCGAGGTCATCACCCGAGAACGAACACCCACGCTCGGTGAATTTGCCGGCCAATACATTGAGAGCCTGATGGCAAGTAACCGCAAACGTTGGGGATCGATCAAGTCCGAGCGCACTCATGCAAGATTCTGGACGAAGGAACTTGGAAAACGACGGCTACACACAATTACTCCAGGCCAAATACGACAAGCCTTGGATAAACGTTCAATGGATGGGGCCAGCCCACGAACCTGCAACCTTGCCCTCACGGTATTACGCAATATTTATCGTGATGCACGCGATGATGGGCTTCTGGATCACAATCCCTGCCTCGGTGTGAAATGGCGCAAACTGGACAGGAAAGAACGCAAGCTGGTCACCGCAGACGAACTGGATCGCCTGTGTGAAGCAGCACTCAAGGCAAGCAAGAATGGTCAGATATTTAGCGACTACGTCCGGCTCCTGCAGTACAGCGGCAGCCGAATGGCTGAAACCCTTAGGCTACGCTGGGAGGATGTGGACTGGGACCAGAAACAGCTGGTTATCGGCGCAGACGGCGACAGCAAGAACCATGAGGCAAGGCGTGTGGACTTCAATCCCAGCCTAGAGACGCACCTCAAAGACATGCATCGCCGCAGGGATTGCGATTCACAATGGATATTCCCTTCTCCTCAACGCGGCAAGAAAGACATCTCATCCAAGTCATTTAGGGAAACGCTGCTATTGGCCCGGGAAGAATCCGGACTGGAACACATTGGCTTTCATGATTGCCGACATCACTTCATCAGCATGAGCGTCATGGCAGGCATCGACTACATGACCATTGCCGCTTGGGTGGGCCACAAGGACGGCGGCATCTTGATTGGCAAGGTCTACGGCCACTTGGCCAATGAACATCGGCAACGGGCAGCGCAGAAGCTGGTGCTTGGAAGTGTGGGGGTGATTGATGGCGACAAAGAAGAAGCAGCGTAAACCATCCAAAGAAATGGAAGAGCCAGTGCGTGATCCGCAGCTGGACTGGGAACCCGACTGGCAGAATCCCGAAGCAAGATCGTACCGACAACCAAGCCCCTACGAAATAGCGTCCCTGTCAATTTCATTGGCCAAGGGGAAAGACCCAAAGAATCATCTTGAGGATGCCTACAATCTGTACTGGGATTCATATGAACTTATTAATGAGAAATGGGTATCTCAGATTAAGGACTCCCGGAAAAGTTTCTCTATATTAAGAAACGATCCAGACAAAGATAGTGTATTGTTCCAGCCA
>CAYUXV010000207.1:0-6340 GCA_964448875.1 uncultured Verrucomicrobiota bacterium | reverse complement strand
CAGAAACATTGCCTACTATGTCACGGCAAGGGAGATTCTCTTAGTGACAAAATGCTTCTAGAATATGGAGCCTTGATTAAGGAAAGGTTTGTTCGGCCATGGAATGCGGAACGATCCAAGATTTACAAGGTGATCGCCAAGGGAGATATGCCTCGTGAGAAGAAAGATGCACCACTAGGCTTCTTTCCCCGTTATGACATCGGCGGCACAGCTGTCACAGATGAGGAGCTTGCTCTCATTAAGGAGTGGATTGATGCAGGGGCTCCTAACTGGGAAAAAACCATCAAGTGAGTCGCGCTAAGCCTAAACCTGTTGCACTGACTATTGCGGGATCAGATTCCAGTTGCGGAGCGGGTCTACAGGCTGATCTCAGCACTTTTGCGACATTGGATGTACATGGTGTAAGTGTGGTAACGGCAATCACTGCGCAAACACCCAGGAAGATCCTCGGTATTGAGCCAGTAAAGTCCGCCGTAATACTCAAGCAACTGGAAGCCGTGTTTGCTGACAGAAAACCTTTAGCTTCCAAAACAGGAATGCTTTACAACGGCAGAGTTATTGAATGTGTGGCAAAATTTTTCAATGAGAAGAACCGACCCCCTTTGATTGTTGACCCGGTGATGGTCTCGACCAGTGGTGCCGAGATTTTGCGTCCAGAAGCGATTCGTGTTTTAAAGAAGCGACTGCTTCCGCTTGCGGCTGCAGTGACTCCAAACGTCCCGGAGGCTGAACTGTTAACTGGGTTGAGTATACGTGGTCCTGAGGATATGCGAACGGCTGCGCGGGCATTGTTTGAGCAGTCAGGGTGTGCTGCTGTGGTTACTGGCGGCCATTTGTCGGGTCGTGAGGTGATAGAAGTTTTTTATGACGGACATGAGGAATTTCTTCTTGCCACGCCGCGTGTGAAAGACGGCCCTTGGCCGGGAACAGGGTGCCGTTTTTCAGCAGCAATAGCTGCTGGGCTGGCAAAGCAGCAAAAAATGGCCAAAGCGGTGGTGAAGGCAAAGGAATTTGTAGCGAATTATCTTAGCTGATGCCTTGCCTGTAACTGTACACTTCTTTTTGACAGATCGCTTAAATGCCTGTCCTACTTGGCACGTGCGTGTTTGCATAATTTTTAATCCTACAGCAAAGGGAGACCGGGCTCGGAAATGGCAATCTAAATTGGAGGGCTTAGGTGATTCTTGCGTGCTACGTCCAACAACAGAGGCCGGTGGAGGTGTCGCATTATCAAAGGCTTCAGTCGATGATGGGTTTGATACAATTGTAGCAGCGGGTGGCGATGGGACTATTAACGAGGTGGTTAACGGTATTGTACAGGCCAATGGCTTGGCAAAGACACGATTGGCGGTGTTGCCTTGGGGGTCGGTTAATGTGTTTGCTAAGGAGCTGAGCTTGCCAACACGATTTGAAAAGGCATGGGAAATTATAACCAATGACTCTGAGAGGGTGGTGGACTTGGGCTGGATTGAAATGGGGGCAACAAAAGAGCGACGATGTTTTGTGCAGTTGGCGGGAGCAGGCTTGGATGGGCGTGCGGTGGAAATGGTGCAGTGGGAAAAGAAAAAGCGCTACGGCGATTTGGCTTATGTATTGGCAGGATGGCAGGCCTTGGGCGAGGAATTGCCGGTTATTAAGGTGCGGATGGAAGATCAAGAGCTACATGGGCAACTGGTACTGGTTGGCAACGGACGTTTTTATGGAGGTCGATATGCGTTCTTTCCGGATGCGCAACTGGATGACGGGATTTTGGATGTCGTGGTGGTAGAGGAGATACGGAGAGCACGGATTTTGAAATATGGCTGGGCGGTGCTTACGGATCGTGTGACGGATATGAAGGGCGTGCATTATTTGCAGGCGAAGGAATTGGAGTTAACTGCAGATAGTCGTGTTCCTGTAGAGATGGAAGGCGATGCGGTCGGTAAGCTTCCCGCAAAAGTGAGTATCCAGCCGAAGGCACTTAGAGTTTTAGTCCCTTAATGTCCAGTTACAGCAAAATATGAAGAAATTCCACCTTGCTTTCCACCTCAGGCATGTCTAAATTCCCAGCTCTTTTTGCTGCCCAGAGGTGGTGAAGTGTGATTTATCATGGCTGTTAAAATCAGATTAAAGCGGGTCGGGATGCGTAACACCCCGGTGCACCGTATTGTAGTGGCCGATGGCCGCAAACCACGTGACGGGAGCAACATCGAAGAACTGGGCACCTACTGGCCACTACAGGAAGGGCCCGAGAATTTTAAGCTTAACTTGGATCGAGTAGAGTATTGGCTTGGTGTTGGGGCGCAGCCGAGCGATACGGTTCGCAGTATCATTCGGAAGGCACGCAAAGTGGCCAAGGGCGAAGCCTTGCCAGAAGCAAAACCCAAGAAGAAAACCGAGCCGCCAAAGGAAGAAAGCCCTGCTGCTGAAGAGCCCGCCGATGAGGCTGTGATGAAAGAGCCTAAATCTGAAGCACCGGCTGAAGAAGCACCGGCTAAGGAAGCGCCGGCTGAGGAAGCGCCGGCTGAAGAAGCACCGGCTGAGGCGTCTTCCGATGGGGAAGCTAAGGATAAGCCCGTTGAATAATTTTTACCAAAATAGTTATGCAGGAATTTGTTGAATATGTAGTTAGGGGTCTAGTGGATGATCCTGACGCAGTGGATGTCACGGAAGTAGAAAATGGCGACTCGACAATTTACGAGCTGCGTGTGGCATCTGATGATGTGGCTAAGGTCATAGGCCGGCGTGGTGTGACAATTAACGCTGTTCGCTCTTTGCTTCAAGCCGGTGGTGCCAAGAAAGGCATACGTTGCGGCTTGGAATTGGTTGAGGATGACGAATAGCTGTAAAACGTGATCTCAAAGCGTCATGAAGATAGATGTGCTCACGCTTTTTCCCGCGATGTTTGCGGGGCCGCTTGATGAGAGTATCATTCGGCGCGCACGAGACACCGGCCAGCTGGGGTTGACGATACATGATTTGCGTGAGTGGACACATGACCGCCATCGCACCGTGGATGACGAGCCTTACGGTGGTGGTCCGGGGATGTTGCTTAAACCAGAACCGGTTTTCGAAGCAGTAGAGGATTTGGCCGAAGAGCAAACCCGGGTGGTGCTGTTGACACCGCAGGGAAAAGTGTTCAAGCAGTCGGTAGCACGTGATTTGGCGACGTATGAGAATTTGTTGCTGATCTGCGGAAGTTACGAAGGGTACGACGAACGTATCCGAACGTTGGCGCATGAAGAGTTATCGATAGGCGATTATGTGCTCACCAACGGTGCGTTGCCTGCGATGGTTGTGATAGATGCTGTTGCACGGTTGCTGCCTGGTGTGTTGGGTGATGACGCAAGCAGTGCGGATGAAAGTTTTAGTGAAAACACGTTGGAATATCCGCAGTATACGCGCCCCGCGGAATATCGTGGGCTGGAAGTGCCCGATGTGTTGTTGTCCGGGCATCATGCTGAGATCGAAATATGGCGGCGTGAGAAGGCTAATCAACGTACAAGGGATAGACGTCCCGAATTGTTGAAAGACGAAAACAAAAGAGAAAATTTATGAACCAAGCATTATTAGATAAAATTGAATCAGAACAATACCGCGAAACGCCGCTAGATTTTAATGTGGGTGACACTGTCAAGGTAAAGACACGAGTGAAGGAGAGCGACAAAGGTAAAGAGAAAGAACGCACGCAGGTTTTTCAGGGAATCGTCATTGGGCGACGAGGTCGCGGGCTCAACGCTAATTTCACTGTCCGGCGCATAAGCTATGGTCAGGGTGTCGAACGCGTTTTTCCGGTAAACAGCCCCAATGTGCTCGAGGTTGAGGTTGATAAGCGCGGCAAGGTGCGTCGTGCCAAGCTCAATTATCTTCGTGACCGGATCGGCAAACGAGCCATGACTGTTAAAGAGAGGAAGTAGCACAGGAAAATGCATGGATTTGAGCGGAGCCCAGAGCTTCGCTTTTTTTTGTATATTTTTTATTTATTAACCTTAATTATTGCGCGTCAGACTTGAGGGAATAAATCTAGAGATATGGACCGCTTTGTATTTGAGCGAGAACATTTTGAGCGTGGGTTTACTCTATTAGCTGGTGTTGATGAGGCAGGGCGGGGGCCCTTGGCAGGTCCTATTGTTGCTGCTGCTACTGTATTGCCGGCAGAATGGATAAAGGACGGAATGCCGGAAACTTTCTCAAGATTGAATGATTCCAAGAAACTTACTGAGAAGATTCGGGAGAAATTATTCAGGGATATTGAGTCTGAGCCAAGGATACGGAAAGCTGTTGCCATCATTGATTCAGAAACGATAGATCGAATTAATATTCTCCAAGCCACACATCGGGCTATGAATGAAGCCATCGCCAAACTTAATCCTCCGGCTGAATATGCACTAATTGATGGAACACCTGTAAAATCATTAACCCTCCCGCAGACGGCTATCGTGAAAGGTGACAGCAAGAGCTACAGCATTGCTGCAGCCAGTATTCTCGCCAAGGTCACACGGGATCGGCTGATGATTGAATATCATAAGCACTGGCCAGAGTATGGTTTTAGCCGGCACAAAGGATACGGTACCGCTGCACATATGGCAGCAATAGAAACCCATGGACCATCACCCATTCACCGCCGGTCATTTGCTCCCTTGCGTGCTGCCCAAACGGAGTTATTTTGACGTCATGGTTTGGGCTGAATGGATGCGCGGAATATTTGGCAGAGGAGGGTCAGAACATCTTCGAATCGGACGCCTGGGTGAGAAGGCAGCCAAACGTCACTTGTTAACTAAGGGGCTCAAGTTTCTCACTGCGAATTTCAAGACTCAGCGTGGTGAAATTGATCTTATTTTCAGGGATGACGACTGCCTGGTTTTCGTGGAGGTGAAAACCAGGTCTTCAGATCAGTGGTCTCGGCCTGCTGCTGCGGTGAATTCAGTAAAGAAACGGAAACTATCAAAGGTTGCTATGGGCTACCTAAAGCAACTTGATGGTCGGCGTGTGAAATTTCGTTTCGATATTGTTGAGGTCCTATGGGGTGATAATCAGGCTCGTGAAATTCGGCACCTGCCAAACTCGTTCTCGCTATCTAAGCCTTATCGACATCATTGACTCATGCCAGAGTTGCCGGAAGTGGAATTGTTAGTGCGACACCTGGCGTCGTCGTTGAAGGGGTTGATGATATGTGGCGTTAAGGTAAATCGAGCCAGAAGCATTCGCCCCACATCAGTGAGTCATCTGTGTAATATGCTTATAGGCACAAAATTTAAGACTGTGATTCGCAGGGGCAAATATCTTCTGTTTAAAATGCAACCAGTCGGTCGTGAATCGAGTTTTGAATTGCTCGGACATCTTGGGATGACGGGCCGGATGTATCTTCAGTCAATGGGTCAAAAACAGCGAAAGCATGCGGTCGTTGTGATTGATCTGGGTCATCAAAAATTTGTGTTTGAGGATATGCGTTATTTTGGGCGAATGACACTGGATCGAAGTTCGCTCGAATTACTTGGTCCTGAGCCGTTAAGCGATTGTTTCAACGGAGTAACACTTCGCGCTTCTCTGCATCATTCAAAACAACCCATCAAGGTAAAGCTGCTTGAACAATCTGTTGTGGCTGGGATTGGAAATATCTATGCCAGCGAGGCGCTTTTTCGGGCTGGGGTTTCTCCAAGGAAGGCAGCCCGTCGTTTGTCTGGGCGTCAATGCTCTGTCCTAGTGGGGGCAATTCGCAATACACTTCAAGAAGCCATAGAGTACGGCAGTTCTCTGTCACTTGATTTTGCTGGTGCCAACAAACGAGACGGACTCTTTTATTTTGGTCGAGCCAAAGGTGCGCCGGACAATTTGCTTGAACGATTTTTGGTTTATGGTCGGGAAAATAAAGCGTGTTTCAGTTGTGAAACTCCAATACGTCGTATTGTTCAAGCAGCACGGAGTACCTATTTTTGCCCGAGGTGTCAACGTGAATGACAATCGAATTGACGCACTCAATCCTCGTCGCTAGCCTCCCCCTTTCTCTGTAATCCAGAGTAGCTCAATGGTAGAGCATGCGGCTGTTAACCGCAGGGGTGTAGGTTCGAGTCCTACCTCTGGAGCCATTTCTGTTCCCATTTTATTGGTGTTTTTTGGGATGGTCCAGGTTGTCACCATCTGTTGCCCGTTTTTGTTTCGAACTTTCAGGCATCCTTAGATTCGCCTAAATCCCACAAAGCCTTCTGCGCTAACTCATAATTTTCCAGTGCCTTGCGTCTTTTTTGTTCGAGGCTCTCTTCTGAGCGATCCGTCGTAGACTGCAGGGGAGGGGCTATCTCTTCTTTTATGGCCTTTTCCCTGTCATCTTCCAACAGAGCCTCTGCCTTTCGGGCTGTAGCTA
>CAYUXV010000206.1:0-11464 GCA_964448875.1 uncultured Verrucomicrobiota bacterium | reverse complement strand
GGTCGGGCAATGTCTGCAGCATCATCTCAATCATTGGCTCAAGCATCTACCGGAGCGCAAGGAACGGCCCGGAATAGTCCGGCTGGCACATCCGGACGGGTGTCTGGATCGGCACGAGCTGCAAACACCTCAGCATCGGTTGCAGGATCAGGTGCGAGCGGGTCATTTTCGCCTTCGGTTTCTGGATCACGGGCAGCGGGATCTGGTGTAAGGAGTAGTGATGCTCGAGCTGAATCGGGTCGGGCAATGTCTGCAGCATCATCTCAATCATTGGCTCAAGCATCTACTGGGGCGCAAGGGTCGGCCCGGAATAATCCAATTGGTAGGTCTGGGCGGGTAACCAGTTCGGTTCGCGCATACAATTCCCCAACATCGGTTGCTGGGGCGGGTTCGAGGAGTTCATTTTCACCTTCGGTTTCTGGATCACGAGCAGCGGGATCCGGGGTGAAAAGTAATGGCGCGCGTGCGATAGCGGGCCTGGGAATGTCCGGGGCTTCGTCTAAGCCATCTTCGCGAGTAGGGAGATCAAGGCTTGGTGGCGACAAAGTCAACACGGACCAAGTGATGATGCAGGTCGATTCTCAATCCATGTCGAGGCCGGTAGGTTTCGCGGGAATTCGGGGCCGTCCGAGATCGGGTTATGTTGCACGTGCTGTTACCTCAGAATCCTCGGCTACTCCTGTGGACAATGGTGTTACTGAGCGAGCAACGGAGCAACGATCATTTGTTCCGACAATAAATACGGTGCGGACAACCGTTCCAACCCTTGAAGTGGTTCGTCCGGAGCCGGTTCCGGAAATTGTTCAAAATGCCTCGAAGCCGGTGGATATTGATCTGCCGAACAGTAGGCCTGTGTTGTTGGACAGAAAGCCTGTTAAGCCTGAGACGCCGATTGATCCATTTTCACGTCGGCAAAACCCTGGAGCAAGGGAGCGTAAAATTGATGAACTGGGTGGTAGCAAGGCAACGGAGTCGGCTGTTGTACGTGCATTGGAGTGGTTTAAGCGTAATCAAGAGAATGATGGGAGCTGGGCCTGGAGGAGGCACGATTGTGCAGCCACAGGATTGGTAATGCTTGCTTACATGGGTTATGGAGCAAAACACATTAAGCAGGGTGGCTTTGAGGGATATCAGGAGCAATTGGATAAGGCCATGAATTGGATGTTGAGTAAGGAACGCAAAGGGGACATGCGTGGTGGCGGAAATATGTATGACCACGGCATTGCTGCAATTGCAATGGCTGAGGCGTATTATATGACCAAGGACCCTAGTTTGCGGCCGGTTGTCCAACGCATCGTCGATTTCACTGTGAGTGCCCAAAATCCAATTACTGGTGGCTGGCGTTACAAACCGTACATGGAAAAGAAATCTCTGCGCGATATTGACCACTTCAGCCCGCTCGATTTCAACTCACGGAAAGGATACGTCTCGCCGGGAGACATGTCTGTAACCGGTTGGCATATTATGGCGCTCAAGAGTGCTCAGGTTGCCGGTATTGAGGTGCCCAATGAGGTAATTGACAAGGCCTATAAATTCATGGAGCAGAAGCGCAGCAGTCAATCAACCTACGGTTATCTTGGGAAGAGCAGTGCGACACCCGCTCTAGTTGCTCAGGGAATGTTTTGCCAGCACATATTGCGGCCTCATGCCATCACTAGGGGGTTGGCAAGCTCAGGCGAGATTGACATGTATAATCGACAGTCTGCAGGATATATCGGCAAACATTTGCCCGATTCCGGAAGTGTTGAAAGCCACATGAGACAAGGACGGAAAGAAGAGTACAGTTATTACTACTGGTATTACGCTAGTCTTGCGCTGCATCAGCAACAGGGGGATATCTGGAACCAGTGGAATGCTCGCATGTCACCGGTTTTGCTCAAACTTCAGGAATCCGGAGGAACTGATGATGGTAGCTGGGCGCCGGAAGGTAAATGGGGAGGAGGAGCCGGTCGGGTCGTAACCACTGCGCTAGGCGCGCTTTCGCTCGAGGTTTACTATCGCTACCTTCCTCCCACTCTAGTGCAAAGTGGAGTCAAATAAACCGCGTGCTTCTTTAATTTTCTTCGAATAATTTCGTGGCACCTGAGTCCAAGACGCGCTTAGGGCTTCTGGAAATATTTATTAACTGTATCACGTTCAAGTACTTGCCAGACTTGTTGTATAGGTATAGAAAAACCCCTCTCGCATGCAGAAAAAAGCAAGACTGATACGAATTATAAGAAGAGGTGCTTCACATCGTACAGGCTTGAACGCTTTAATTTCATTAGGGCGGTTGATTAAAAACAATTTCTCTTTCTATATCCACGCTCCTCAGGACAGGCGAATCTGATATGTCATTCTTGAATCCACTGATGCTGATCGGGGCTGCGGCAATCGCAATCCCCATTATTATCCATTTCCTAAACCGTAGGAAATTCAAGAAGGTAATGTGGGCGGCCATGAAGTTTGTGAAGATCAGTGTAGATCAAAACCAACGCCGTATGCGTTTGGAGGATTTGATATTGTTGCTGATTCGGTGTGCGATTGTCGCATTACTGGCATTTGCGTTGGCACGACCGGCACTGGATAGTTCAACAACGGACGCGCTAGGGCAGGCCAAGGTCACAAGCGTGGTAATTCTTGATAATTCTTACAGCATGGATTTGCGGGGAAATGAGGGAAACAGCACTGCCTTTATAGATGCGAAGTCAGCGGCAAAGGCCACACTTGAAGCATTGCCATCTGGTTCCGCGGTCAGCTTGCTGTTGGCTTCGGATATAGTGCAGGGTGTAATAGAGGAGCCTACGTATGATCTGGATCGGGCGCGGCAGGAAATTGATAATGCGAGGGTGGGGCATCACGCAACTGATCTTTACCCTGCAGTTGAAAAGGCGGTGGATATTCTAAAAGGACGAACTGATTTACGTAAGGAAATCTATGTAGTCACCGATGGCCAAGCCAGTGGCTGGGAACAGAACGCCGATATTCAGCGACTGATCGAGAGCAATGAGGGAATCAAACTATATGTCCTGCGTGTGGGGGATGAGGAGCCCAGGGAGAACTTGGCGATCACAAAATTAGATATTTTTTCAGGCCTTACACCTGTGAAACATCCGTTACAATTTGAAATCGAAGTGGCCAACCACAACGATAAAGACTCAAGTGATGTGAAAGTTGGCCTTTATGTGAAAACTCCTGGAAAGGATTGGGAAAAGGAGCCACGTGATCAGATTGCTATTCCCACAGTAAAAGCTGGGGGCACAACCTCGGTGTCACTCTATACTAGCCTTGAAGAGGAAGGCTATCACTCTATTCGTGCGGCTTTTCCTGACCCATCTGAATACGATGGCTTATCAGCAGATAACCAAAGACTGCTTGTGGTGCGCGCAGTGAAGGAAGTATCTGTGCTGATTGTTGATGGTGACCAAGGCGAGGACGGATTAGCGCCTATTCGTGACCATGAAAGCTTCTATCTGGAGCGCGCTCTACAGCCAAGGGAAGATTACTATGTTAAGGTGAACGTGAAGTCGCCCGAGAACTTTACGCAAGGCGGCATCAATCGTTATACAGCTGTGGTGATGGCTAATATATCACGACTTAAAAGTGATGATGTAACCACAATGAAGGATTATCTTCGGCAGGGAGGTGGCGTTGTTTTCTATCCTGGAGATAAAACAGATGAGGAATATTACAACCGTGTTCTCTATAAAGAGCACGGAATATTGCCATCGACTTGGGGTGATCCTGATACTACAGGAGATTCATTACGAGATGAGCATTTTGTTGAATTTCAAAAACGCGCCTATGAGCATCCGGTAACAGCGTTATGGAATAATCCGGAGTACGATCTGGGCTCAGTGAGGACTCATAGATGGCACCCATTGGACGAAACCGATAAGGATAAACCTAATGTAAAGGAAGCAGGGCCGGCCGATGTCGTTCTACGTTATGATTACTATGCGACGGACTTGCTCGAATCAACTGAAAAAAAGGGAGGAAGCTTTCTGGGCTCACCTGCCATTATGGAACGGAAATGGGGGGAAGGGCGTGTGTATCAATTCAGTTCCACCGCCGATACTGACTGGTGTGATCTGGCGATCCGGGGACCTTCTGTTGTGCCGCTTGTACATCGGATAATAGGCAGCGTGCAGGAACAAAGTGACGCAAGCCTCAACCTCCGTGTCGGGGAGCCCTTCATCCAGTCATTGGCTTCCCACCAAAACGATAGTGAAGGTACAGTCATGATGCCCGCGCAAGATCTGGCAATGGTGTTGCGTGCAGATCCTGATAGTGAGCGTCCGGCAATGCAGTATAATAATACACATCAAGCTGGCCTTTATGAATTTCAGCTAAAAGGCGATTCTCAGAAAAAGTTTTTTGCAGTACAGCCTGATCAGCGGGAATCGGTACTGCGTCAGGTAGAAGATGATGGTTTGCCCAAATCTGCAAAGGTTGTACGTTGGAATGCTGATACGGATAAAAATGGATTTGCAGCCAGTGTAAAGGAAGCGCGGGTGGGTGCGGAATATTGGCTGCTGATCTTTTTGGTCGTGCTTGCACTTGTTGGGCTGGAGACATATCTCGCGCAAAAATTCAGCCAATCAGCATAATGAACGACTGGATTCTCAAGCTAACTGGAAAGAGTGTTAATGAAGGCAGTGAAATAGTCGGCAGTCAGTTGGAGTTTCATGCGAATCTTGAGTGGAGTTGGATTGCATTACTCGCCTTTGCCTTTGCAGTGATCGTGTGGATTTCCTACCGATGGTTGCCAACTGAACTGTCCAGAGGACGTAAGGTTGTTCTTGTTTTGCTGAGATCGACGTTTCTTGTTTTATTGCTTGGTATCTTGATGGGGCCGGTGCTCTCGCTTGAGCTTTCACGCAAGATTCGCAAGACACTTCTGGTTCTTGTTGATAACAGTAAAAGCATGTCTATAGCTGACCCGCGAGTAATGCCGGATGACATCAAGCGCGCTGCGATTGCAAGGGAACATTTGGATTCGAGTAAAGGCTTGGATCAACCACTTGAAGAAGGGCGAAGCGGCGAATTTAACAAACTGACACGAACCAATATTCTTCAAAGTGTTCTAAAGAACAAACAGCTGAGTTTATTGCCGACATTGTCTGAGGAATTTGACCTGGTGACCTACAGTTTTGGGACAGGAGGCCAAGTAAAGGAATTGCAGCGCGCGTATCGAACAGAAGAAGAGGGTGCAAAACTCACCATGGAAGATTTTCCGTGGATTGATGAGATCAGTGCTGTCCACTCAGCTACGGCTTTGGGCGACTCAATGCTTGAAATACTTGATCGTAAACGGGGTCAACCTTTGGCTGGCATCCTTGTGATTTCCGATGGAGCGCACAACACTGGTATTCTGCCACGAAAAGCTGGATCAGAACTCTCCAACGTTCAGGTTCCATTATTTCTTTACGGCGTTGGCATAACCTCACCCGCTGACGTTGTTGTCACCGATATAGATGCGCCATCGGTGGCATTTTTGGATGACGAAATGCTGGTTCGAGTCCGCGTCCGATCGCGGGGTTTGAAAGGCAAAAGCGGCCAGCTTAAACTCACACTTAATGATAAAGAGATTAAGGATGTCTTTGACCTGGATGGTGTTCGGATAACCAGTGATGGAAGAAAGGTTGATTTTAAGGAAGATGGTGAAGAACAGATTCAAATAAGGCTCAAGACGGATGAGGTGGGTGATTTCCAACTCAATGCCAAAATAGCAGTGCGAGATGATGAAACCGATGGAAATAACAATGAGGTCACAAGGCATCTGCGAATAGTGGATAAAAAAATCAGGGTGCTTTTTGTGGATCAATCTCCACGAGATGAATTTCGGTTTCTTCGGCAGGTATTGACTCGCGACCGCCGGATAGACGCGGACATTCTTCTTCTTGAAGCCGATAGGGAAATTTTGGCCGAGAAAGACTCTCCTTATATCGAACAGTTTCCGGATACCAAGAGCAAGTTGTTTGAATACGACGTGATTATATTTGGTGATGTGGATCCTGGAGGCAAGGATTTATCCGATGGGAGACGCTTGACGAGTGAAAACATGGAACACATTAATGAATTTGTTTCCCGGTTTGGCGGGGCATTTGTGATGGTAGCCGGGCGCCGATTCAGCCCGTCCGGTTATTGGGATTCCCCGATAGCAGACCTGTTGCCGGTTGAACGTGAAAGCGACTCTAGCTTCAGCAATGATGATGACATTGTTTCCAGCAAACCCATTAATGTAGAACTCACAGCGTTGGGGAAAAATGATCCCATGCTCAATATTGCAGATACTATTTCAGGCAATGATGATTTGTGGGAAAATCTGGGTCCGATTTTCTGGGTAGCAAAAGGAGTGGAAAGCAAACCCGGTGCAGAAGTATTGGCGGTCGATCCAGATCAGGAATCAGGTGCCGGTAAATTACCGATTATTGCCAGACACCAATACGGACTTGGCCAGGTACTTTATGTCGGCACAGATAACACCTGGCGCTGGCGCCGAAATGAGGGAGACCGCCTCTACACACGTTTCTGGGGCCAAATAGCACAAAGAATGGCACAGCAACAATCGATTGGAGCCGATAAGCGGACGCAAATCACGCTCAACAAAGAAAATTTTATGACGGGTGATCGTGTGCGTGTCTATGCGCGGTTGTATCAGGCGGGTTATGAGCCATTGGCTAAAAAGGAGGTTGGGGGCGTATATGCCATCGGCGAAAACGTAAACGGCAGGGTGACGCTCAAGGCGGTGACAGGGAAACCAGGATTATTCCTTGGTGAATTTATGGCACCGGCTCCCGGGCAGTATAACTTTTATGTCGATTTCTCAAAGGAATCGGAGGAAACAAAAAGCGACTTCACAGTCTCAGAAGCTTCGTTAGAAATGGCAGAGACAGCAATGAATGCGAATCTTATGAGGGATTTGGCAAGATTAACGAAAGGCAGATTCTTTCGTGAAGAAAATCTCCACAAGCTGCCTGAAGCAATCGGGGCCGATCGTGCTGAAGTGCGAAGTCGTATGGAGGTGGCGCTGGGAACTTCACCATTGTATTTTATTCTGATTATGTTCGTGGTTACGGTTGAATGGATTGTGCGGAAATTCTCTTATCTAAAATGAGCCAAGCCAATAAACCTTACTCGAGTAAACTTTTGCAGGGCAAGCTGGCATCCGTTCGCAACAAACAGATTTGTGAGTCTCTTGGTACGGGCGTTCCTTGGATGCTCTTGGCAGGCGTCTTGTTGCTGGCGCTGGAAATGTTTGTTGATTGGCATATTGATCTCTCGAGAGATTCTCGAATGTTACTTTTAGTGTTTGATGTTGTTGTGCTTTTTTCGTTTTTTGTGCGGCATATATACACACCTCTAGCCAACCAACCCAATGATAACGAGGTGGCCTTGAGTGTTGAAAAAGCTACTCCGGAATTTCGAACCCGCCTCATCGCAGCCACACAATTCGGGCAAAGCACGGCAATCGATGACACGGGATCTGTCCTTGTGGGTGCCCTCGTTGAAGAAACTGAACAGATGGCGCGACCCAGGAATTTTAACGCTATTGTTCCAGTGGACAAATTTGCATTCGCATTTTTCTTGGGGCTGTTGGTGGTGGGAGTTGGTGCTTTCGCTTACAACAAGAATCCTATAAAAATAGGCGACCTTCTCAAGCGTGCATTTCTATCCTCTGTACCAGTGCCTCGTGACACGCATATGGAATCTATAACGGTCTATGACTGGAATGATCCAGATAATGAACGTCCTTACCTTTTTGCACGAAAAGAAAATATTCTGATTAAAGTTTCGATCAAGGATTCCAGTCGTGTGAAGCATCCAGACGAAGCAAAGATTGTTATTAAATCTATCAGCGGAAAAATTATAAAAGAAGACAAGGCTGAGAATATTGCACCAACAGGCGAGTCGGGTTTGTACCATTTCAAATTCAAAAATGTTGACGAATCTTTCACCGTTACTGCTTCAGCCAATGATTCTTTTCCTGTCACAGAGGAGGTGAGAGTGGTGGCACGCCCTGCTGTACGTGAGGTTATGTTTGTCCAGAAATACCCCCCTTACACCGAAACCGGTGATGTGAATCGAACCGCAGGTGATTTAAGGCTGTTAAAGGGCAGTGATCTTAAAATCCAAGTGAATTCCACCAAGCGCATTAACCGTTGGCAATTAAGGGTTACGCATGGTCTGCCATGGCCTAAAGGAAACAGTACTGAAAGGGATATAATCGGAAACAATAGCACTACGCTGTCGGCTACGATTACCAACCTTGTGGATGTTGCCAGCCTTAGGGTCAAATTATGGGATCAAGATGGTTTCGATTCTCGAGAGGAAGCGGAGTATCGCATTAAAATGTTGCCTGATAATCCGCCAGTGGTGCGTTTTCTCGATGCCAAAAGAGAAACGAAGGTGACGTCGCGCGCGCGTCTGCCAATCAAAGTATCTATAAAGGATGATTACGGTATAGACAAAGTGGTGCTTAATACTACTTTTGGAAACTCCCCGCCTTTACCCCCAAAGATATTGTCAATGGCTTTGCGGTTTCGTATTGAAAACGGCGATCTGATGCTGATGAACATGGTCGACTCTCATGGCGATAGGGATGCATATACTCCGGTCCGATTCAAGTTAACCAAAGACGAAGGGAAAAAAATCACAGGCGAATATTCAGGTCCTTTAGGTGGAGAGCTTGTGCGCGTTGTGGTGCTTGATGGGGGCAAGATACAAGTCAGACAGGGAAGTGATGAGGCCCCAAGTGCAGCTAAGCCGTTATATCATGGGACATGGGAGGAGAGCGATGGGTTCCTGATTTGCACTTTGTATGCTGATGGTGTGGATCCCGAGCTGCCCTTGAATCAAGGTAAATCCGTAATGCATTACGAATGGGGAATTGGTAAATATAAACTTCCCGCTGGCGTGGAAATTAATTATTTGATCGAGGCATATGATCGCGCGGATCCGTCGCCAAATAATGGGGCAAGTCGAAAGCTGATTGCCCAGGTCGTGACCGACAAGGAGAAACGTGAAGAGTTGGTCAATCGCGCGACCGATTCCCTCACCGGTGTAAACGAGTCAGCGAGCAAGGAAGAAAAGCTTAATCTTGAGTTGGGTATGATTATTTTCCGCCCGAGAGAAAAATACATTGCCGCTAGAGTGGAGAGCATGGGCAATAAAGTGCGTAGCACTTGGTTTTCCAAGCAGGACGAAATCAAGTGGGAGATTCTTGGTTTTTATCATCGAGGGAATCTCGCATATGTAGAAACTAGTGCCACGCCAAGCGTGGGCTCCGGTCGGGTAGTGTGGGCTGTTTTATTTCCGAATGATGGACAATCGGATGGGGATACGGTTGGTGTGTATTTAAAGGATCAATCCGGGTATACGCTTCATAAACCAGAAGGTCTTGAACAGATTGAGGGAGCCGAAATTCTTTCTCAGACACTTCCAAATAATATCAAAAAGACATTTGAGCAACTGGATGCGACTCAAGGCAAGGGGGGCGAGTGAAAATTGTACGACAATTAAATATTAGCTTATGCATTTGTATGGCTTCGGTCTGTAACGCTGTGGCTGCCGATGCTGCAGAAAAAAAGACTCGGCCGCGTGATAATGTAAGAGTCTCGCCTGCTCGCGACAAGATCATTGACGGAGCACTGGCATATTTGGCGGACAAGCAAATCAAAGATGGAGACCGAAAGGGGTCTTGGGGTATTAGCAGTCGTGAACGACAGCACTCAGTTGCCATTACTGGCTATACTTTGATTGCCTTTCAAGCTGCAGGCAACCTGCCTAACGAAGGCAAGTATGGTGAAAATGTGAAGGCAGGAATGGAGTTTCTCCTAAAAGGTGAAAGGGGTTACTTTCTTAACCCATCCAACGGTCAGTATATGTATGAGCATGGCATTGCAACAATTGCTCTAGGTGAACTATATGGGAAAACGCGGTCAAAGAAGATTCGCGAAAAACTTGAGAGCGCCGTCAAGGTTATCATTCAGGCCCAAAATTCCCAGGAAGGTAGTCACCATTATGGAGGATGGCGATACCGTCCACGGGTTGGTGATGCGGATATTTCCGTTACTGTACTTCAAGTGGTGGCGCTGAGGGCTGCAAAGAACGCGGGTATCAATGTTCCAAAGCAAACCATTGACAGGGCCGTTTCTTATGTGAAGGCCTGTCGGAATTCCGATGGTGGGTTCGGTTATCAGCCCCGTTCCGGGTCGGGATTTGCCCGAACGGCAGCCGCGATATATTCGTTGCAAGTGTGCGGAAAGTATGACGATCGTGATGTTGAGAAGGGATCCGATTATCTAATGAACGCCTTGAGAACCAAAGGTAGCTCTCAGCAATGGTATGTATATGGCTCTTTTTATGCCGCTCCGGCGCAATACATGAGGGGGGGTAAGAGATGGGAGGATTGGTATAAAGTAGCTGGAGACTTGGCAGACAGTGAAAAAATAAAAATGGATCAGGGGGGTAAAACAATGTACCGCTGGGAGGCCAAGGGGGGGAATAACGTGGGGCCGATATACACGACGGCAGTGTATACCACCTTGCTGGCAATGCCTTATTCCTACATTCCGCTTTACCAGCGATAAGTTCGACTGGTCACCTTTTTGGTGAAGGCATTAACCCTGCATCAGTAATTTCCCAAGTCGCGGGGTTTCCAGTGGCAATGGTGCGTCCTAGCTCTTTACCTTTTGCGGTAAATAATATCCATTGATGCCCGACATAGGTGTTTTGGGTATACGAGACGTTTGGTTGTAAGGCTTCATTGTAAGTCTCAAGTTCACCGCCAAAATTCACCCAGCGCACTTGTACGGGGTTCTTGGTTTTATTGATAAACTGAATTTTTGTCTTTGTGGTGTTATGTTGGATATTGGTTTTAGGTAATGCTTTCTGGAGCTTAATGATTTCCGGAAAATTAAGATCGGGATTATTTATAAGCGCAACCTCCTTAAGTTTCACCAATTGCATCAAGGGGTCTAGGTCAGTGATCTGATTGCCAAAAAGGTGCAATGAGCGCAGTTGTTTCATTTGCGCGAGAGGTTTGAGGTTAACGATCTGGTTGTTTTCGAGATGCAGTTCCCTGAGTTCCGTTAATTCGGCGAGTGGCTTAAGATCAATGATTTGATTGTTCTGAAGGTTTAAGATTCGTAATTTTTTCAACCCTGCCAATGCCGCAATGTCAGTAATTTTATTTTGTCTCAGATCCAGAATTTCAAGGTCATCAATATCCGATAGCGGCTCTAGGCTGACAATCTGGTTTTGCGATAAATCCAAATGGCGGAGTCCTTGAAGATTCCTCAATGGTTCTGCATTTGTAAGACGGTTACCGTATAACACTAGTCGTCGCAATTGCGTTAGTCCAGCCAAGCCATTTATATTAGTAATTTGGTTCTGCCATAGGTTGAGCACTTTCAGCTGCTTGAGATGGGACAGTGAGCCTGCATCTGTAAGGCGATTGTTATTAAGATATAGGGTTCGT
>CAYUXV010000205.1:0-3720 GCA_964448875.1 uncultured Verrucomicrobiota bacterium | reverse complement strand
GTCACGGCAGGCCAGGGCACCTTGACCATTACCTCACAGGGCGGGGCTGATATGCGGGGTGTAAGTATGATTGAGTTCATGGAAGCGGATGGTGTCACCCAGTTGGGTAGCGATGTGACGGATTCAGCCAACTGGACCGTGAGCGCCGATGGCACGAGCATCACCATAACCAATGCGGTGATCAACACGTTTGCCTCAGCATGGTACGCCACGTCATCCTCTGCGGATCGTTCAGTTAAATTGACCACGATTGGCGGCGCAAGTGAGTACTCAGAACCCATCGGTGCTAGCGCACAGCCAACATTGACTGCCTTGACCTTCGCTGGGGCAGCGGACGAAGAGAACTTTACCCGGGATACCGATGCAACGATTCTGACGGGTACAGGGTTCAAGGACGACCACGGTACACCCGTCGATTTAGTGAGGTCAGTCGAGATTGTTGACGCCGCCGGGGCTTCTGTAGGCATGACGCCTGTGAGCGATGCAATTGCCAATGTTGCAGTGGCTTCCGCAACATCGATCACCATCGCAGCTAACGCGCTGACAGATCCCATAGCTGGATTGTCTGACTCTCCAACAGCAAATGGCCGACAATTCAAGATCACAACCCAGTTCGGCACCGTTTATTCGAAGCTTTCGATGAATGCTGCGATGGCTTCAGCTAACGGGGGTGATTTCACGATGTCCGCAACACCCACGCCGGGTGCAAATGTTGCTGCCATGTTCAACGATACCTGGAATGGCTCAGTGGCTCTTCCTGCCGGATCGATCGGCAATGGTGGCTTTGATGGAACCGATACCTACGATTACAACGAAGGCACGGGTGACCTGATTGTCACAGTTACAGACGCCACACTCAATGGTGTGGCAAATATAATCTTCGGCTCGGATGATGATGTAGCCAATCATGCGATTGCTGGCACGGAAATTAAGTACACCTTGACCGATCCCACATTATGGCGGGTTAGCACGGATGGCACCCAGATCTTGATTCCAAAATCCACAATCAACACGATCATCTTCGCGAATGGTGGTTGGAATGAAGCAACCGCGCTGTCAACCATCGAGTTTACCACGGCGGGCGGTGTGAAACCCGCCACGACCATCGCTGCGTTGAAGATCAAGGTGGCAAACGTGCCGAATCCGTAATCTGAGAGGATAGCAGTAGAAGAAACAGATTTCTGCCGAAAGGCAGGATGCCAAGGAAAATGGGGTGGAGGTAAAGTGGGGTTGGAGCTGAGTGGCTTCAGCCCCACTTTCAATTTTACCCCAGATTTTCCCCAACGACGGCAGTTAGATTTCCACAACTTCGGCCGCCGTCACTTGCGTCAGGTTGTCCACCAGTAGATCGGGTTCTCGCTGTGCCAATTCTTCTTTTGTTGCTTCACCAGTGGTCACGGCCAGCACCCGCGCACCTACGGCTCGCGCACATTCGATGTCCCGTACGGTGTCTCCAATGACGAGGAGTTCGGATGGTTCAATATTGGGCGCCACTTTTTCCCGTGCCATGGCCAGTGCATCGTGGGCAAGTGCGTTGCGTTCGTCATGTGCATCGCCGTAGATGCCCCAGGCGAAGTGTTGCCAGAGGTTTACATGGCGCAGCTTTATCTCGGCGCCACGGGCAAGGTTGCCGGTGAGCAGCGCAATGACGGGCGGATCGGGAAGTGCCTGAAGGTCGGCAATGAGCTCAGGGATACCCGGAAGAATACGGGTCTTGCCGTCCTGCAGGTTGTTGGTGAGGTGGCGCAGGTAACCCTCAAAGGTTTGCTTGATGGTGTCGGGATCGGGTTGCAGTTGGTAGGCTTCCAGTAATTCCTTGGCAATCCCCAGGTCGGTGCGGCCGGCAAGTTTTATGGATTCGCCGGCCTGTCCGATGTCGTACACCTCTGCACAGGCCTGTCCGAATGCGCGTTTGCCCGCGCCGCCGGTGCTGATGAGGGTGCCGTCGATGTCGAACAGGATGACCTTGATTTTGTGTTCCATTCTTGTGGGCGGCAACTGAAACACTTCCGCTCCGAAGCCTCAATCACCAATCAACAACCTGTGAATTTGCGCTGCTTGACGGGTGAGGGCCGGGAGGGCTACGGTGATCGCATGTTCTGGTCAAGGGGTTTTATAAGCACGATGGCGGCGGCGATTGCGTTGTTGTTTGTGGTAGGCTGTATATCGCCAACAAAGCGGCCTTCCATCGGTAATAAGGGGCCGCGTCGCAGTCAGGCACGCCTGAACAAGGAGGGCGGCGAACATGGGCTGCAAATGCGCACCGTGATTGATGCTGAAGGGAATAAACGGAGGGAATGGATTTATGTGCCGCGCGGTATCCCTAGGACGATGACGGAGGCCGTGGAGGCTTATGATCCGGAAAAGGTGCTTGAAATGGCCGAGAAGGCGAAGGCCACGGACCAGAAGACGGCGTTGTTCGGTGCGCAATGGGTTGCAATGACATACGCCAACAGCTCGCTCTGGGCTCCGCGTGCTCTTATTCTTGAGGCAGAGGTATTGGAGGCACGGGAGTTGTATAATTATGCCTACGATGCCTACCAGAAATTGAATACACGCTGGCCGGAAAATCCGCGCCGCCACGAAGTGATGGAAAGGCAGTTAAGATTGGCGGATCGATTCATGGCCGGCCAGCGGTTTAAGTGGAAGCTGCCTTTTCAACAGTCGGTATATCTGCCAATGCCTCGCTGGCTTACCCGCGGAAGGACAGCGAAGTTATACAGTGATATTGTTGAAAATGCGCCTTATGGGCCACTGGCAGCAGAAGCACAATTCAAGGAGGGTTTGTCGTATCACAACGACCTGGACTCACTGGGTTTGTTGGGCATGTTTGTTACCCAACGGCAAACGGCCAAGGATATTGACCTGACGGTGGGCGCATACCAGATGACTGCTGATCGCTATGGAAGGCGCGAGTTGATGGGCGTGGGCTTGGGCGAGCGAATCATCACCGCGGAGGAAAAAGTTGACCGCGTCTTTAAGGCGTTGGATGAGGATAAGGATTCAAGGCTGACTCGAAAACAAAATCCGGGTGTTTTCAAATGGCATGGTTTTTCTACGAAAGAGCTTAAGGACGACGTAATCACAAACAAGGAAATGCTGGCATCGCTTAAAAGACAGGAGGCAATGGTGGCGCACGCGCGATTCAATATCGGCAAGGTTTATGAAGATCAGGCAAGTGACGGTCTTTATGACCAAACCATGGCGGAAAAGTCACAGAACGCTTATGGTGTGTTTTTAGCCTATTATGCCGAGCTCACAGGCCAAAGCCAGTACGGGCCACGACCCGGGTTTAGCTCGGAATGGTTTAAGGAGCACGTTTTTGAAGCGCAAAAGCGTATTGATCTAATGCGACTTGAACAGGCGCACGGGTTTCTTGCTATAGCAGAATTTTATGTTGAAAAAGGTGACTGGGTTGCGTCTGATTTATATTACAGTAAGGTTGTGGCAGTAGCTCTTGCAGTAACTCATATTGATCTGATTGAGCGACGGAAGGCGATGATTGATCAGGCCAATGAAGGGTCCAAGACCATGCGTGTGCGAAGCATCACCTCGGGTGTGCAGGCATATGAGGCTGCGCGGGCAGCGGAAGCAGGCTATCAGTATAGCGCGGCGCTTCGCCTGTACAGGCGTGCAAACGTGGCACTGAACATAAACGCGGGTGACATTGAGGATTTTGGCGAATCTGAGGAAATCAAAAAAGCGGCAAGAAAATATAAC
>CAYUXV010000204.1:0-5827 GCA_964448875.1 uncultured Verrucomicrobiota bacterium | reverse complement strand
TGACGGAGAAAACACGGTTGTGTCAGATCCTGATCGCAACCATAGCGAGCATGCTCAGAAGAGCCTCGATCATCTGGTGGTAATTGATATTTTCCGAACTGAGACTGCCGAACTCGCTGATGTTGTCCTGCCTGCCACGTCGTGGGGTGAAACCGATGGAGCCTGCGCAAACACCGAGCGCCGCGTGCAGCGCCTGCGTGCTGCCGTACCCCCACCTGGCGAAGCTAAACCTGACTGGTGGATTGTCAGCCAAATTGATCAGCGATTGGACATCCCAGGTATTGAGTACGTTTCAGCAAAAGACGTTTTTAATGAACTTTGTAGCATATCACCAATTTACGCGGGCCTCGACTGGGAACGCATAGAACATGGCGAATACCAATGGCCCGTGCCCGACAAGGACCATCCCGGCACTCCGGTACTGCACGAAGGCGAATTCAAAAATGGACGCGGCATTTTCAGCATCATCAATTACCGCGACCCTGCCGAGGTCATCGACGATCAATATCCAATTTGGCTTACCACTGGACGACGATTACAGGCATACCACACTCGCACACAAACCGGTCGCTCCTCGGGCATTGATTATTTACTGAAGGAGGAATCATTGGAAATTCATCCCGATGACATGGCTAAGTGGGGCCTTAAGGATGGCGATTGGGCAAATCTTTCCAGTCGACGTGGCACAGTTAAAATCCGTGCGCGCAGCTCAGATATATCACCACGCGGCACCGTCTTCTGTAGCTTCAGCTTCGATGATGTACCCGTAAACATCCTCACCGGCTCCGGTTATGACCCTATTACAGAGACAGCAGAACTCAAGGTTTGCCCGGTGAGTGTCGTGCCGGTTGAAGGTTGACGCCTCCTCCACTCTACCAGAGCATCCCGGTGTGGCTGAAGACCGCCAAAGCACTACTATTTCCATCCAACAATGGAAGGATGGCAAACTTTATCAACCTACGGATGATATGGTTGCCGTTGAAGAACCGCTTGAAATTCGCGTCCGTGGCCAAAACGTTGCAATAACCATGCGCACGCCGGGGCACGACGCTGAGCTGGCAGCAGGTTTTCTTGCTACAGAAGGATTAATCAAAAGCAAGGAGGACGTGACGGAAATCGCATACTGCAAAAAAGGTGAGGCGGCACAATTTGAAAACACATTAAATATATTTCTAGCGCCGAATGTCGAGGTGGACATGAAATCATTAACACGACATGTGTTTGCTTCATCGAGTTGCGGAATTTGTGGAAAAGCTACAATTGAAGCTGTACAACAGGATTTTCCCTCATTGGTTTCAGAAGTATGTGTCACACCGAGAGTCATCACACAATTACCTGCAAAACTCCGTGAGGCACAGGCAACTTTTGAGCAAACTGGCGGCCTGCATGCCGCAGCTATGTTTGACACCCAGGGAAAACTACTAATTTTGAGAGAGGATGTAGGACGGCACAACGCGGTAGACAAAGTGGTGGGATTCGGCCTGCTCAATGATATTTCGTATACCAAATGTTTATTAATGGTCAGCGGACGTGCTTCTTTTGAAATCATGCAGAAGGCCCTGGCAGCGCAAGTACCCATTGTTGCAGCCGTGTCTGCGCCCTCAAGCCTCGCGGTGGAATTCGCACGAGAAAGCGGCCAGACTTTAATTGGATTTTTACGCGGCGAAACTATGAATATATATACGCATGCTGACCGAATAGGTAGCTAAGCGCGTGCCCTCAAGAAATCACACAAAGATTTCGCACTCTTTAACCCGAAACCAGGCACTCCAGCTATCTCTTCAGCTGTTGCTTTGCGGAGACGTTTAAGGCTGCCAAAGTGTTTCAGCAACGCTGCCTTTCGATTACTGCCGATTCCTGAAAATTCGTCCAAAAGGCTTTCAGATATTTTACGCAGACGAAGTTCTGCATTAAAAGTATTGGCGAAACGGTGGGATTCATCGCGAACGCGCTGAAGAAGTTTTAGCGCTCCCGAGGTTTGATCTAGCCGGAGAGGCTTTTTAGCAGGTCGATGAATTTCCTCAAATTCTTTGGCAAGGCCAATGGTCGGAGTTTTTTCAAGCCCAAGCTTTTTCAGCTCTGCTAAAGCCATGTTGAGCTGCCCCTTACCTCCATCGATCAATATAAGATCAGGAAGTGGACGACCTTCTCGAATTACTCGAGTGTATCGGCGAAGGACAGCCTCCGCCATACATGCAAAATCATCCTGTGAAGTAACACTTTTCATCTTATAACGACGATAGGCGGATGTAACAGGTCGACCATTTTGGAAGACAATCATCGAGGCGACCATGAAGGTACCACTAATATTAGAGATATCGAAACCTTCAATTCGGAAAGGTGGACCCGGAAGGTTTAATTCCTTGCCCAACTCCGCAAGATCCTTTTCAGGATTAACTCCGCTGGGAAGTTGATGTGGCAAGCGTCTGTAGCGTGTGGTTTTTCGTGTGGTTCCCCGAAGATCCTCGATTTGATCGCGTATGGAAGCGGCTCGCTCGAAGTCCAACTCGATACTAGCCTTTTCCATATCTGCCTCTAACTCAGTCACCATCTCCTTGCACTGACCCGTCAAAAATTCACAGGCATTTTCGACCTGCATACGGTATTGCGCGCGCGTTACCTTTTCCACACATGGAGCACTGCATACCTTTATGTGAGCATAGAGACAATGCTTGTAATCGTGCTCCCCTGGAGTCAATGGACGGCAACCCCGAAGGTTGAACCTTTGCCGAACAAGATTCAACGTCCGTCGGAGAGCGCCACTCCCCGGAAACGGACCAAAATAAAGGGCGCCGTCGTCAATTTTAAGTCGGGTTAGCGTAAATCGAGGAATCAGATCGTTCAGGTTAACTTTCAGCATAAGGAAACGCTTATCATCACGAAAGCTGACGTTATAGCGTGGCCGATATTCCTTTATGAGTCGCCCTTCCAGCAACAGTGCCTCCGGTTCACCACGCACCACATGCACGTCGAGATCATGAATTGCGTCGACTAAAGCACGAAACTTGAGGTCCCAACCCATCCGACGCGAGGGATGAAAATACTGACTCACCCGTTTACGTAAATCCCGCGCCTTGCCAACATAAATAACCGTACCAAGACGATCCTTCATCAAGTACACACCGGGCTTGTGTGGTAGCTGTCTGACCTTACTGCGAATCTTGTCGGTGGTCGACATTACCTACTCGGCCCATTGCGGATTCTCGATGAAGGCATAACATATCATGTGTGCGATGCCCATCTGGCAATCCTCAGTTCGACCATAGTGCGTATCATTGATGACTATGCACTGCTCCGCCAAATCCGCGAGTTTACTGAGTTTAGCACCAACCAACGCAATGGTATGCAGTCCGTTGTCATTCGCTCTGTTAATCGCCTCAACCAAATTAGGAGAGCCACCACTGACGCTCATCGTCAGGGCCACATCACCTGCTTGGCCATAGTTTTCCAGCTGCCTCCGATAGATGTCCTCATAGGTGTAATCATTGCCGATAGCGGTCATCCAACTCACATTGTCATTAAGGGATACCACCTTGAATCGTTTCCCGATTGCGTCCGAGGATCCTTTGCCGAGGTCAGTCGCAAAATGTGAACAGTTCGAGGCGCTACCGCCATTGCCGAAAACAAAAATCTGCCGATCGTCTTTCAGCGCACCTTTAACAGTCTCGATAGCCTTTACCACTGCATCGACGGGAATGGAGTCCAGTGCTCTTTTTTCCGCATCGATATAATTGGAAACCCACTCCTTCATGTGTGGAAGATAACCAAAAAGACTCGTCGAGCCAGTCTTAAATGACACATCAAAAACGGTGAAGCCAATTTCCTTTTCCCGAAAACTATTATGCGTTACACATCACGGCCGATGGAAGGACCCAAGACAGACGGCCAGCGAAAAACGCTCGAAGAACGCAACCAGATGTCAGACCTGGAACGTTTACGCCATTCGTGCGCACACGTGCTTGCGACAGCAGTACTGCGAATTTGGCCGGATGCAAAGCTGGACATAGGACCCCCTACAGACGAGGGATTCTATTACGATTTTGACCTTGAACACCGTTTCACGCCCGACGACTTCGAACGCATCGAGACTGAGATGAAGAAAATCTCCAAGGAGAACCAGGTGTTTGAGTCCTCGGAAATGACGCGTGAAGAGGCAAAATCGCATTACAAAAATTTAGAGCAAAAATTCAAGGTGGAACGGATTGATGATATCCCCGAAGGCGAGACCATCACCTTCTACCGCAATGGCGAGTTTTTTGATCTGTGTGCTGGGCCACATGTACCTCGAACCGGAAACATTAAAGCATTCAAACTACTACGGCTCGCGGCAGCGTATTACCGAGGAAACGAGAAAAACCCGCAACTGCAACGTATTTACGGGACTGCATTCAAAAACAAGACTCAGCTTAATGAATGGCTGGAAGCTCAGGAAGAAGCGCGCAAGCGAGACCACAGAAAAATCGGCCGCGAACAGGGATTGTTCACGCTCTCACCATTGGTCGGCCAGGGACTGGTGCTCTGGATGCCTAAGGGCGGCATTGTACGCACAGAACTGCAGAACTTCATGCAGAGCGAGCTGATGCGACGCGGATACAGTCCGGTATTCACTCCGCACATTGGCAGCATAGAACTGTATAAAACCTCGGGGCATTTCCCTTATTACAAGGACAGCCAGTACCCCACGCTCAAGGCTGAGGAAAATGAGGAATATCTCCTCAAGCCAATGAACTGTCCGCATCACATCCAGATTTTTGCTGCAGACAAACACAGTTACCGGGAACTGCCGGTACGGTTGGCGGAGTTCGGCACAGTCTACCGGTATGAACAGAGTGGTGAATTAAGCGGTATGACCCGTGTTCGCGGTCTGACCCAGGATGATGCCCACATTTTCTGTACTCAGGAACAAGTAGAGGCCGAGGTGCGTGACACGGTGGACCTCACCTTGAAAACCCTGAAGACACTGGGGCTGGACGATTACCGGGTACAGGTGAGTCTGCGGGCACCCGATAGTGACAAGTACACTGGTGACCCCAACAACTGGAATCACGCAGAGAAAACACTCCAGCGTGTTGCCAATGACATGAATCTGGCCCATGAGACGATGCCGGGAGAAGCTGCATTTTACGGGCCAAAGCTGGATTTCATGGTGAAAGACTGCCTCGGACGCGAGTGGCAGCTTGGCACGGTACAACTGGACTACAATCTACCAGAGCGATTCGGCCTCGAATATACCGGAACAGACAATGCCCCGCACCAGCCGGTAATGATCCACCGCGCGCCCTTTGGCAGCTTTGAACGCTTTGTGGGAATTCTCATCGAACACTTTGCAGGCAATTTCCCGATCTGGCTCGCGCCTGAACAGGTGCGTATATTACCCATTAGCGCACCTCAAGCGGAATATGCAGAGAAAATCCACAACGATTTGAAGGCTGCCGGCGTCCGCGCAAACTGGGATCGCACCGGCGACAAGATTGGCGCGAAAATACGAAATGCAGAGATTGCCAAGGTGCACACAATGTACATCGTTGGCCAGAAAGAGGTAGAAGCCGAATCGGTGGCCGTGCGCGTCCATGGCAAGGGCGACCAAGGCGTGAAACCCGTGGCAGAGGCAATGTCCGAAATTCAGGCCAACATAGCCGCCAGAAGCCTCTGATTTTTATCATCTGCCACCATAAGGCGTTCCATTTTCGCCCCTGCTGGTGTCTTCAGGAAATTTCCCAGTGCTCTGCGATCTGCCTCAGTCCACTCCGTCTGGGAATCTGCATAACGATGGATGCGTGATACAAACATCCATGTGCTAATGAAACGGGTGAGCCTCCTCAAATTT
>CAYUXV010000203.1:0-3078 GCA_964448875.1 uncultured Verrucomicrobiota bacterium | reverse complement strand
TCATCCTGACGGGTCTTTTTGAGTGTCGCCATTACCTTGCCCACCTGCGCATCCATGAAAGCCACCGAGGCGTAGTAACCACCCACCGCTTTCTTTTGCCGGCGAATATCCATTTTCATGTTGAGGCTGGTCTTGTAATTGATGCCCGGCTTGGGGATATCATCCCAGTCGCCCTTGATCTTGGGTGGCAGCTTCATTTTTGAATAGGGTAGGAAGGGGGGGTAATATTTTTCTGGTGCCACAAACGGAACATGCGGACGCACAAAACCAACACCCAGAAAGAAAGGCTTGTCCTGCTTGGCATACTTACCCAGCAGTTCGCACGCCTTGGCGGCCGTCTTTCCATCCGAATGCACAAGGTCACCGCCCTCGGCCTCTACCACTACGAAAGTATTTCCTCCAACCACCGGCCGTTTGCCATCCGGATTGTTCTGGAGGGTTTCCCCTTTGCCTGACGCACGCCATTCAGGGCCTTGACTATTGTATCGTTCATTCCATGAAGCAGCATCATCGGCACCGTGACCACCCTGCTCAATGCCGCCGGGTACTCCCATGTGATAGATCTTGCTGACGCGTGCGGAGTGATAGCCGTTATTCTTGAAATGCTGCGACCACGTGGCGCGATTGCCGATTTGTGGGCGTGGACTCTTGTAACCCAAGACACCCGTCGCGTGCGGATAATAGCCACTCATAAATGAGGCGCGAGAAGGGCCGCAATAGGTGCCCTGACAATAGGCGCGAGTGAAGCGCGTGCCCTTGGCTGCAAGGGCGTCTATATTGGGTGTCTTACAGACTGTGTTGCCATAGCAGGATAACGCGGTGGACGTCAGGTCATCAGAAATAATGAAGAGTACGTTGTGTTTTTTGGGCACCGCATCGGCGGCAAAGACAAATGCTAATAAGGCGAAAAAGAGCAAATTTCTCATGGTTTATTTTTAGGCACTTTGTTGATAGTTAGGTAAACCAGTTCGTTGAAGGGCTCTGCATCTGCCGATTGCAATTTCAAGTTCATCTTCATCTGATTCACCGGCTTGATATCCGGGATTTGCAAGAGCACCGAGCGGCCATCTTTTGCCAACTTCACACCACTGATTTCTACAGCATCCTGCCCGACCTTGCCACTCTTGGGTGAATACTGTTTGGAGCCATAGCTCGCAGCCCATTTGTAGTTCCACTCGTTAAGCTGGTAGCTCGCAGGGTTCTTTGCGCTCTTGGGATCGAGCTTGAAATTAAATTTCAGTTCAATGCCGTTATGCCGCACCTTTGTATCAGTCAAGAGCTGCGCGGACTTGCCGGTGTAACGGAAGCGGTGGATGTGGCCTTGGGAAAGGCCCTTGCGCCCTCCGCCATTCCAGCCATTGAGGCCGGTAGCATACACTTGTCCATCGGCTGGATTCACACGCGCACGGTGGATGCCGGTTAAGGCATTGAGTTTGAGGCGTACGATGGCAGCCTGACTCTGCCCCTCCACCTCCTGCAGCATCATGTAATAGAGCCAGCCCTTGCCAAAGCTGGTGTGGAGGAGATGCCCGGAAAGCGGTCCCCAGCGCGGGTCATCCACCCAAAGCTGTCCGCCTGAGGAATTGTCAAAATTTTGCGGCATCCAGATAAGGGGCTGATCGAAGCTCCTAGGCGGCACGACCTTGCGGTGATTGATGCGGCCGCCATCGGGTGCCCAGAGGCCACCCTTGTGCGTGTGGGTCTGCACGTAGCCATAAAAGCCACCGGGTTTAAGCAGGCTAACCTTGGAAGCAGGCATCCAGCTACCCTGATTGTCGCTTGCTGTTAGGCGCCCATCAGGCAGGATACCCATGCCGTTGGGTGTGCGGAAGCCGGTGCAGTGCACTTCACGCCTTTTGCCATCAGGCGAAATCTTGATCACCGCGCCGGGCAAGGCGTGGGAGGTGTATTGGCCGGACTTCACGTAATAGAGGTTTCCGGCGGAGTCGCGTTGCAGGTCAAAATTAAACGCATGAAAAAAAGTGGAGACATCAGTATCAGCATTGAAGCTTTCATAGAAATCTGCCTCACCATCATTATTGAGATCATGAAGGCGCGTAAGGCGATCCTTACAGGTAACATATACTTTGCCTTCTATCACCTGCAGGCCGAAGGGCTCGTACATGCCGGCTGCAAATCGTTTCCACTTGAGGTTTGCCAGTGACTGGTCGATGCCAGAGACGATCCATACATCCCCGCCATGGGTGCACACTGCCATGCGCCCATCAGGGAAAAATGCGAGGGCGGAAGTGCGGAGCCACACGTTGCCGGGAACCTTCCCGGGCAAGGTAAGTGTATCAAGTGTGTAGGCCTGATCATTTGATCCAAGCGAGCCCTTGGTGGTGATGATTTCTGGCCAACGTTGTTTGCCGCCCTTGAGGCGTTGGGCAGGGTCAGGTAATTCATTCTTCAGCTTCAGGAGCCCAAGATAACCGGCCATGGAAAGCAGTTGCGCGTCACTCTGGCCGCTGTAGCGGATGATCTGAAAGAGGCGACTTTGTCTGGAGGCAGAAATGGTGAGCACCATGCGATTGCGTTCATCAAAGCTCCACCGCAAGTCATCGGTCTGTCCAAAGGTAGCCGCAGCGGTGAACGGACCAAGGCCCTGTTTCGCGGGCAATCCGCTTACAATGATTTGTTTGGCGGCACTGGTTGCAGCGTTATTCAGTTTTACCGTTGGCGCTTTGGGATCGAGAAAGCCATTGGTTAGTCCCGGCATTTCCAATTGCCCCACGCTCAGTTTCAGTGATTGTGTGCCTGCAGCTACGCGCAGGGTATGGACGATGGCTCCAAAGCCCACTGCCTTGGTGGGCATCTCTAGAATGTTACGGCCATTGATGGAATAGGAGAGCACCAGATTATTTCCGTGAAGATAATGCCCATGATATTCCATCCATTTGGCAGGAATGGGGCCGCGGATCAAAAGGTTTTCTTTCCGGTAATCGAAGGTGCCTTCATGTGCCCACAGCCAAGCCTGCAGGCCGGCGATGCGTTCCCCTTGAATTTCAGGCACGCCCTCGCCGCGCTCACGGTAGTGTTGAGTGCTGCGCAAATTTAAATACCCTCCACCCCAAAGAG
>CAYUXV010000202.1:0-3395 GCA_964448875.1 uncultured Verrucomicrobiota bacterium | reverse complement strand
TTTCCTGTCGCTGAACTGTTTAATCATTCCGCTTGGTTTTTCATGGCTTGCATGATGATCCTGAGTGAGTGGGCGACCAAGCTGCCGGGGGCTTACCAGTATGTTCGTGTGCCTGACACTTTCTTTTTCGTCGTTTATTACGTCACGTTGTTTGGTTTGGGCACAGGCTGGTTGTTGCGCCGAGGAGTACGCTGGTGGGCAGTGGGTGGCCTTGCCATTGCGGGGATCATCGGGATCATCCAATGGCAGGAAGACCGTCAGTCTGTGCGGCTCAACCTCTTGCCTGGGACCCCGGCTATTTTCCAAGAGGATTTTGTAGGTTGCTCGAGTCTGTTGATTGACACTGGCGATCCTCGGATGATTAGCACGACTGTCATCCCTGCCTTGCGCGCACGTGGTGTGGACAAGCTGGAGGATGTTGTTTTGACACATGCATCTAAACATCAGGCCGGGGGACTTACCAACCTCATCCAAGTTTTGCCGCCTCGGATGGTGCATCGTAGTTACTCAAAAATGAGAATTACCGAGTATACAAAAGGACTGGACACACTTTTTCGGTCAGCCCCGAATCTTGAGAACAGGATCAGTGCTGGCGACCGTTTCGGTGTGTGGGAGGTGATACATCCACCACGCGATGTGGATCAGTCGCGTAATATTGATGATGCGTTGGTGATGCGTTCGGAATTCCATGGTGTACGTATTCTTTTAATGTCTGATCTTGGTGAGTTGGGACAAGAAACGCTGGTGACACGCACGAAAAATCTTCGTGCTGACCTTGTTGTGACCACTATTCCCAATCACGGTGAGCCTCTCCAACCTTGGCTACTTGATGCTATTCGGCCGACGGTGATCTTGGTGCACGACAGTCGTTTTCCGTTAGGCGAACGTGCTTCGACTCAATTCAAGTCACGGATGGAAGGTGTTGCCGCGCAAGTATTTTATACAACGGAGGTTGCTGGCACGCGGGTGGAATTTGCCCCGAATGGCTGGAGGATTCTAAATGCTAGCGGTATCCTCTGGGATAGTCGGTGATGCAGCGCCTCGGATCTTTGCGATTGCAAACAGTGCACCCCCGCCGAGCAGCAACATCAGGCCCAATCCTGCAGCAATGACCTGCATGGTTTGAGAGGTGTTAAACAAAACTGTGGTCGAACCGCCAGTTGAGCCTTCGCTGATGTCATAGCAGGCCATCTCGGAACTGTTGCGTACATATAGATGGCCGCCGGCAATGGCGGGGTTGTTCCAAGTCTTGCCGGTCAACGCCGGGATTCGCGCGATTTGCTGGAACGATTTGGGCGATGCCTTCACCAAAGCAATCTCGCCGCTCTCTGAGAGGATTATTAGATGGCCGTGTGCCAGTAACAATTGACCATGCCCAAAGTCGTCACCACGCCATGTCTCATTGCCGGTGGCTGCCTCGAGGCAAACCAGCGCGGTTCGCTTATCGTCCTGATCATCGAGGCCATAGAGGTGGCCATCGTGCAGCACGGAGTTGGTGAATTTGTTTTTTAGGCGATCGTTTTTCCATAGCTCCTTCACGTTGAATCCATCGCCGTCCTTGGAAACTTGAAGTAGCGCGCAGCCTTTGTTGTAACCAGCGGAGATAAAAACCTGATCGTCACTGACAACAATCGGTTGGGCGATGTTGTTGTCGTAACTGACGGTCCAGCGATGGTCCCAAAGCAGCGCGCCATCCTCGATTGAGAGGCCCATCAGCTCGCGTCCGGCGGTGATGAGCAACTGCTCGCGACCGACCAGGGTTGCAAGCATTGGGGACATGTAGGCCTGTGTTCCTCGGGCGCTCTTCCAAATGACTTCCCCGGTTTTTTTGTTGTATGCGATTACTGTGTTGCGTCCACGGGCCTTGGCTCCGGCAGTGACAATCAATTTCTCACCTACTACCAGAGGTGAGGCGCATATTCCAAACTGCAGGTTGCGCGTTTCATTTTCTTCCAGGATATTTTTCTCCCAAAGCACCCTGCCGGTCGCAGGGTTATGACAGCTCAGGTGACCTGCGGCGCTGATCACGTATAAGTGGCCATCATCCCAGGTAGGCGTGCTGCGCGGCCCCTTGCCGCCCATGCCATATTTATCAGTAAATTCTCCTCCGTGAACATGGTTCCAGACTCCTTTACCATCGGCAACATTGTAGGCGGCGACGACTTCGCCTTCCGTACGTTGCTCTTGTGTAAAAACCAAACCTTGCGCGATGGTCATTGAAGAGTGTCCCTCGCCAACCTTGGTTTTCCAAAGGAGTCGGGGTGGTGACTGGTCCCAATCGGTACGGATGGCGCTGTTAGTGTACACGCCGTCACGTTGGGCGCCACGAAAGCCCGGCCAAGACCCGGTTGCATTGGCGTCAATTGCGGCAGTCGATTTTTCCCAGTCACTGGTCGAGAGGGAAGGGGATGACCAAGCCAGGCCAGGCGGAAATCCATATCCCGGCCAATCTACAGTGACATTGCCGGTGGTCTTTAAAATCCAAACGCCAACAATGATATAAAGCACTGAGTAAGCAATTAGTCCAAGTGTGGAGAAAAATTTCTCCGCCACTCCGGATTTAGAGGCGCGCCAATGCAGCCAAATACCTGCTGGGGGGCAAAGATATCCGGCCAGACGTGTGGAGATGGATGATTGATCGGGTTTTTTAGCTGGATGATCTTCGAGATGCGTTTCATCCGTTGGTTCGTCGTTCATGGGCAAAGTGTATTCGCCAGTCGCCACAGGGCAAACGTTTTGGCAACTGTCTTCGAAATGTTTACACTGTCTCCATGCCCAGCTCTTTTCTCACCGCTAAGTGGCGCGATTTGGTACTGCTGAATTGGCGGGTGGCGCCGGAGTTGCTGCTGTCGCATGTACCGGAGGGAACAGATCTAGACCCGTGGGAGGGAGAGCATTGGGTGAGCCTAGTTGGTTTTCGGTTTTTGGATTTGGCTGTGAAAAGGTTGCCCGCACTTGGTCATCGCGATTTTCCGGAGATTAATCTGCGATTTTATGTGAGGCGTGAAGTGGATGGTGAAGTGCGACGCGGAGTGGTGTTTTTGCGAGAGATGACGCCACGCCGTATTGTCGAGTGGGTGGCACGCTCAGTTTATAACGAGCCTTATGAAACACTTCCCATGCGTAGTGCTGTGAGCGCAGAACGGACCGAATATGAGTTGTGTCAGGCAAATGAGTGGCAGGGAATGGCGGTTGAGCCCAATGGTGAATGGCGTGAGCCAGAGGCGATGGAGGAATTTTTCATCGAGCATTACTGGGGCTATAATACGCAGGCAGATGGCAAAACGATGGAATACGAGGTGAAACATCCAAAATGGCAGACGCGCCAAGCGGAGTTAACTCGGTTCGATTTGGATTTGGAATCTCTCTACGGCACTGAATGGGCCGCAGCCTTG
>CAYUXV010000201.1:0-3307 GCA_964448875.1 uncultured Verrucomicrobiota bacterium | reverse complement strand
GAAGTTGAAGATGATGGGCAGGCCGCCGCGCATGGACTCGTCCCAAAGCTCATCGTACTGCCTCATGCCGGCAAAGTTCATGGCCTCCCAAGTGGGGCCGCATCCCATCGAGGCGTCTCCTATATTGGCGATGACTAATCCCCCCTTTCGGTTAACCTTCTTGAAGAGCGCTGAACCAGTGGCAATGTCGGCCGAACCACCAACGATAGCGTTATTTGGGTATACTCCGAAAGGCGGAAAGAAAGCATGCATGGAACCGCCCAAGCCTCGATTGAATCCCGCTGCCCGGGCAAAGATTTCAGCCAACGCGCCATAGAGCAGAAAGTCACGGGCAAGGTCTTTCACACTGTCAGAGCTCTCCTTTTCCACCACGCGCAGACAGTCGCCTCCCAGAAACGTCTCCATAACCGACTGCAAGTCACAATCCTCCATCTTACGAATGGCAGAGGTTCCCTTGGCCAGAATCTCGCCATGGGAACGGTGCGACCCGAACACATGATCCTCTGGCCTCAACAAAAAAGACTGTCCTACCGCAGCGGCCTCCTGCCCAATAGACAGGTGAGCAGGCCCCTTGTGGTCGTACTCGATGCCCTGATAGACGCCTTGGGTCTTGATCTCCTGCAACATGCTCTCGAACTCCCGTATGAGGAACATGTCTTCGTAGATTCCCACTAGTGCCTCGGCTCCGTAGGCCTCTAGTTCCTTCTCGGGCGTTCCAGCGTATTGGTTGAGCGGAATTTCAGGGCAAACAAGTTTGCCTCCCTTACGTTCCTCTTGCGGTTCGATGATTTGCGATTTGGGCATGACTAAAGCGGGTAAATAAAGTTTTGGTTATGGTTTTAACGGACGGCCATGAACACATCTTTCATCACTTCGGAGGTGGTTGGATGAGGGAATATAATTTCGTCAATCTCCTCTTCGCGCTATTCAGTCTCGAGCATGGCAGCCGCTCCAAAAATCATTTCTGAGCAGGCACCCCCAATCAGGTGCACGCCAAGCAGGCGACGGGTGCCTTCCTCGACCACCACCTTACACAAACCACGCTCACCCGGGTGCTCGGCAAGGTAGCGGGCGTTGATGGACATGGGGATCTTGCCGGTGGTCACCTTAAGGCCACGCTCCTCGGCCTGCTCTTTGGTCAAGCCGACCACGGCCACCTCGGGATTGGTGTAGACCACAGAGGGAATAGTGTCGTAGCGCATGCGGTCATTCCGGCCGGTAATATTATGGACTACGACCTCTGCCATGCGGCTGGCGGCGTGGGCCAACCAAGCTCTGCCGGTTACGTCTCCGGCCGCCCATACCCCGGGCACATTGGTAGCACACCGGTCGTCCACCTTGATGCCACCGCGCTCATCATGGTCGACTCGCAGGTCATCCAGTCCAAGATCTGCGACATTGGGTTTACGGCCGGTGGCGACAAGAATTAGTTCGCCTTGGGCGGTTTGGCTTTCGCCCTTTACAGAAAACTTAACCTCGCTTTCGGAAATTTCCTCGACCTTGGCTCCAACATGAAAAGTAACATTTTTCTTAGCCAATTCACTTCGCAGAATTTTGGCCAAATCGGAATCCAAGGTCGGGCAGATCTCAGGCAGAGCTTCCAATACGGTAACCGGCACGCCAACCGAACCAAACAAGCAGGCGAACTCGCACCCAATCACGCCACCCCCGACCACAACCAAGCTTTTGGGGAGTTCCTCCAATTCGAGAATGCCGGAGGAATCCACTACGTTGTCACCATCGATGCCGGAAATTGGCGGACGCGTGGGCGAAGATCCGGTACAAATGAGAATATTGTCGGCCTCGTGGGTTTCACCATCCACCGTAACCTTGCGCCCTTCTGAAAGTGTAGCCTGCCCGAAGAGAACCTCCACCTTGCGTTTCTTCATGAGGCCCGCAATCCCTTCGCGCATCCCATCCATAACCTTTGTCTTGTGCGCGTTGGCTTTCTCGAAATTAAAACGAATATCAGACATCTCCACCCCGAATGCCTCGCCATGGAGAGCGTGATGGTAAGTCTTGGCCGCCTGTAATAGTGTCTTGGAAGGCACGCAACCTTCATTAAGACACACGCCACCCAGTTTCTTTCCTTCAACCAAAAGAACCTTGAGACCTTCCCCTCCAGCCTTCTTTGCCGCTATGTAGCCGGCTGGCCCGGCTCCAATTATTGCCAAGTCATACTTCACGTTGTTTCTTCTCCATTATTTTGTCCGGCATTCTCGGCCGGATAATTTTCAAGGGTATCCACCAGATCCTTGAGAAAACGGGCCGCGGGAGCACCGTCCACGGCCTGATGATCGATGGTCAAACTTAAGGTTATACATTCAGCAGTCGTGACTTCACCGTCTTCGCCTCGGACTGGTTTTAGGGAGATGCCGCCTACCCCTAGAATGGCGGCCTCAGGCAGATTGATGACTGGTGTAAAGTGATCGACTCCCAACATGCCGAGATTAGTCAGGGTAAAGGTGCCTCCACTCAATTGATCGGGCAACACGGTGCCTTCAATGCAGGAATGGACCAATTCCTTGATGCCGACTGACAAATCCTGCAGCGACCTTGAGCAGACACTGCGCAACACGGGCACCATAAGGCCGCGCGGCGTGTCCACCGCCACTCCCAGGTGTACTTCCTCAAAGCGGGCGATACGGTCACCTAGAAAGTGGGCATTGAGATCAGGATGCCGCTTTAATGTCAGTATCAGCGCATGGGCGATTAAATCATTGAGCGTAATCTTGGGACCCCCAGCGTCTCCGGCTTCCTCCCGCTTCCTCTTGCGGTAGGTTTGGATGGCAGTAGCGTCAATGGTGGAATTCAGGGTAAACTGGGCCGTGATGGAGAGGGACGCAATCATGCGCTCGGCAATCAATTTGCGGATACCCTTCACCGGTTCTACTTTAGCCCCCTCAATAGCACCGGGCTCAAGCATGTCACCGGCTAGTGCCATACCCGCCAGGCCTTTGCCGCGGGCGGGAGGTTCCAGTCCGCCTTCGCGCGCCGCTGCTGCAGCTGAGGCACTCAGGCGCGGACGCCCGGCCGCGACCGCTTCCACATCACGTTCAATTACCCGCCCACCCGGGCCTGTTCCCGCAATACTCTCTGGCTCAATCCCTGAACGCAGAGCGAGTTTGCGTGCCCGCGGACTCACGCCAGCCTCAGAGCTTCCGGTTGATGCAGCAGCAACTTGCACCATGGAATCTGGTGTATCAGATGAAGTTACGGATGCCGGAGCCGGTTCAGCCGCAGGGGTCGGCGTGGTTGTTTCCTTTTTTGGACGCAAGCCTGAGGCATCCTCACCTTCATCCCCCAC
>CAYUXV010000200.1:0-3781 GCA_964448875.1 uncultured Verrucomicrobiota bacterium | reverse complement strand
CCCCGGCAACCCAATGCCTGCCATTTTGAGATCCAGCCTGCGCGCAAGTTCCATGTACAGTACCGATAGAGTGATGGGAATTCCTTCTCGGTCATCAATTACTTCATTTAGATAACTGTTCGCGCGATTGTAATAATCGCCCCGGCTTCCATGAAATCCATTCTCCTTGAACATGTAATTGCCAAGTGCTGTGAGTCGTTTTGAAGCATTGGCTTTACCGGGGAGTGCGGCAAGAATCTCGGAGGCCATGTCGTTAACAATCTTTTCGTAATGCGCGATATCTATATCAGCGTTGTCAAGCTTGCCCACAAGAAGTGCTGCATGCAGGAGGCTGATTTTATCATCGTCTTTTGCCAGTTCGTTCGTCAACTCATGCTGTACGGCACGCTCATGAATCAAATTTGACAACCTGCGAAATTGGTTGGCCTGAGATTCCAACTGTTCGGCACGTTTGTGTAATAATTTTTTATTTATACGAGCATCGAATTTCAACTCCTCAATGGTTTTCGGGTCGTATTCATCCGATGGATTTAAGGAGCTTATGGTTTTTTTTAACTTTCCCAAAAGGGAAGGGGAGGGGTTTCGGCTCTTCAGGCTCTTGCCAATTCGAAAATGCTGAAATTCTGCTTCCGTGTCACGGAATTTAACTAATCCGATTCGGCCTCCTGACAAGCCGTTGTCTTCTACCTCAAATATTAGAGTATCATTTACAAAGCACTTAATTAGGGTTTTCTCATGTCTTATCTTGATGGTATTCCAGTCCCCGGGTTGATAAATTTTTGAATCTAATTCCTTTAAAATATTCCATGTAAACACGGTTGGGCCGTCAAATCTTGTAAGACGTAGTTTTCCGCCGGTAGGATAAAACCCGTAGTGCTTCTGTTCACCATCTGAGCCAAAGGCAATCCCCGCTGCGCCATTTTCATTAGCAAGTTTCAATGTGACTTCCAGTTCATAAGGCAGTTTAGGTTTTGCTAATTTTGAGAGGCACAATGATCTGCCACCAAAACCCATTCCAGCCTCTCGAACATGAATGCGGCCAGCCCGTTGTGTCCAACGAGCACCCATAAGCGGCTCCCAATCGCGCGCATTTAATGCGCCAATAGTCAACCAACGCGACATTGGTACTGGGTTGGGTTTTGCCAGGAGTGGTTTAAGTGCGTTAACTGGCATGGCGAATCCAAGGTTTGCTGTCACCGTTGACTTTAGTGTAATAATACCGTGCACCTGGCCAGCTCGGTCAAGGACGGGCCCGCCACTGTTGCCAGGCTCCACAGGAATTGCCAGTTGCAGCATTTCGCCTATTTCAAACTTGCGTCGCGCAGAAAGCACACCCTGAACCACACTGCCAGTTAACCCCATTGGATTTCCGATTGCGACTATTTGTGCACCTTTATTAAGTTTGCTTGAGTCAGCGAGTGGTAATGCTGCTAAATCTTCGCCGCCCTTAACACGTAAAATTGCCAAGTCTAGCTTGCGATCCCATGCATGTATCTCCGACACCTCCAATTTTTTGCCGTTGCCAAGCCTGACATGTACGGGGCGCGCTTCGCCAATCACATGGAGGCAAGTTGCTATTAGGTTTTTGCCTATGACAAACCCTGTGCCTGTACCTTCGCTGTTGGACCCGCGACCTGAAATGTGTACCACAGTCACAACGGAGGCCAACGCTTTTTCTGTAAGGTTTTTAACCGATTGCTTGAGGGGGCTTTTTTCCTGTGCGCATAAGGGTAACGAAAAAGTTACAATTATCAAAAATGATAGAAATCTCATAATAATAAAAAGGCCATATTGACCTGCGTTTAATGTTAAATTTAACGGGCCATCTGGCGAGGTAATTTTGTTTATTTAAAATGAGTTGCCAGCACTGATGCTCAAGGTACCATTCGGCATGAAAGAATCCATTTCCCCAAGTGTCGAAGTTAATGATTGCTGCGAAACATCGCGTCGTAATTTTCTGAAAAATGCTGGCACCGGGCTGGCAGTTGCTGTCTCGGTTTCCATGACAGCCAAGCTTCTGGCTGAAAAGAAAAATGCGCATTTGCCGGAGACACAGGTTGCACAACTGTACAAGACTCTGAATGAAAAGCAGCGTAAGGCTATTTGCTTTCCTTGGGAACATCCACTTCGCTCGGCGATTAATAATAATTGGCATATAACCAAACTCGCTGTGGGGGATATGGAAGATGACCAGATTGACTTGGTGAAGGACATATTCAACGGACTGCATAGCCCTGAATATCAAAAGGTTGTTTATGATCAGGTTGAGCATGATTCACCCGGTGGATTTGATGACAGTGCAATAGCGATCTTTGGCAAGCCGGGTACGGGCAAATTTGAATTGGTGTTTACAGGCAGACACGTTACGCGTCGTTGTGATGGTGATTCTCTTGATGGAGCTGCATTTGGCGGGCCTATTTTTTATGGGCACGCAGCTAAAGGAGGATTTAATGAAAAGGCGGACCATGAAGGAAATGCCTACTGGTTCCAGGCAAAGCGTCCAAATGAACTTTTTTCTGCATTGGATGGCAAGCAGCGTAAAGTTGCATTACTTGGTAAATCGCGTGGCGAACATGGAGCAAAGACCGTCGAGTTGACCGGAAAAAAATCTGGCTTACCTGGTTTGCGGACTGCCGATATGAGCAAAGATCAGAAAGGTCTTATGCGTGAGGTTATGAAAGATATGCTTGCACCGTTTCGCAAGAAGGATGCTAAAGAGTCAATGATGCTTATTGAGAAAAACGGATTCGAAAATCTGCATATCGCCTATTACAAGGATGAAAATATTGGCAATGATGAAGTGTGGGATGTTTGGCAGGTAGAGGGCCCTGCAATGGTTTGGTATTTTCGCGGCAAACCGCATGTACACACATGGCTGCATGTTCGTGAGAGTGCCTAGCTATTCCTGCTTGCAACTTGAAGTCTGGCTTATTTCCTAAATGACAGGTTGAGCGAATCAATTGATTGCGTAAGTTCGCTTAGAAGCATTTTTGAAGATTTCAGATGTTTGGAATCATTTGGGGTGATCACCCCAAAGCCATCACCGTATGCAGGGCCATTTACAACGCATGCGTCAGTTTTGTATAGATGGATTTGCTCATGTGCCTTGGCAATTGAAGATACACGGTTACCATCGACTTCGTATTTCCAGCCAATGATTTGAGCCTTTGGGTAATAACCCCGGAGATAACCTATAATTTTTGGGGCTGGTTTGAGTTCGACAATTAGATTTCCGTTTCTTGATGAAATCTTACGTTCTTTTACAGGGGAAATAGAATCTGCATTACGAATATCGGCGACGCAAAAGTCTGAAACGGCAGCGACGTGAAATACAGCATCAACGTATTCGCTGGATGCATCACATAATTTCACCCCCAAATCTTTTGATGTATTGAATTTTATTATACTATTTGTTTTTTCCTTAGGATGATTTTGAGCGAATTCAGAAAGTAATAGAGTTACGTTATTGCCTGCGCGAGAAAGTGAATCTGATAACAAGCATCCAAGGCGGCCAGTTGAAAGATTAGTCAATCGGCGCACTTCATCTAGCGGTTCTATCGCCGGGCCTGCAGTTACAAGGCAATGCACGGGGATATAATGCTATCTCTGTTTAGCAATGTCCAATGTATGGTTTAATTTGTTCTCTCTATATATCAAGAGGAAGTGCTGGAAATTTGATATTCTCATGTCATCTTCCGTTCGTGAGCAAGATAGTAGGTATTGACTTAGGAACAACCAATTCTGTCGTGGCTGTAGTTGAGGCGGGCATTCCCGGAGTTTT
>CAYUXV010000199.1:0-3639 GCA_964448875.1 uncultured Verrucomicrobiota bacterium | reverse complement strand
TCGATATATACGGCATAACGTATATCGACTTTGATGTGGAAGGCCATTGGCTGGCCGATGCGAAATCCATCGAGCGGCGGTCGCGCGCGATTGCCGGCCTGCAAAAGCAAGCCAAGAGCATGGGGCGTGCCTTGCGCGTATGGTATACGCTCCCCGTGCTCCCTAGCGGTCTCACACGAGAAGGCCTCGATATACTACGCTCTGGGCTGCGCCACGGGGTTGTGATTGCCGGCGTGAACATCATGGCCATGAATTACGGCCGAGCCAACGCGCCGCAGCCAACCACCCACATGGGTGCCTACGCTATCCAGGCCGCCACCCGCCTGCAGGCCCAGCTGAAAACCCTGCATCGCGAGGCCGGAGTGGCGCAGACCGATGCACAACTATGGTCGATGGTAGGCCTCACCTCCATGCTGGGCCACAACGATGTTAAGCCCGAGACGTTCACGCTAGTCAATGCGCGGGAGGTGCTGGCCTTTGCTAAAGGAAAAAACCTGGGAATGCTCTCCTGTTGGTCCGCCAACCGCGACCGGCCCTGCGAAAAGCCAACCCCTTCATGGGCCAGTCCAAAGTGTACCGGCATCAAGCAGAAGCCTTTTGAATTCTGCCGCATCTTGCGGGCATACACACCGGCAAAACCGAAATAACCTGTTATTTTATTCCACGCGCAAAATACGGTTGTGGCCGGTGTCCACAACGTAAAGCTTCCCCTTTTCCCAGGTAACCCCATGAGGATAATCAAGTTTCACCTTTCCATGCCCCAGAACTGTTGAAACCTGGCCTGTCTTGGGATCGTACTTGCGTATAAGGTCGTTGGCCTCGTCGGCGATGTAGACGTTGTCAGCATCATCTACACAAATATGCTTGGGCGCACCCAGCTTGGCCTGTTTGCCCGGGCCATCTTTCTTACCCTTTTTGCCCGTTCCAGCAACCGTGTAAATTTGGCCATTGGGCCTCACCACTCGTAATGCATGCCCGCTGCGTTCAAGGACGTACACGTTGCCTTTGGAATCCGGCGCTACGGCGCGCGGATCAAAAAGCGGCGCTTCAGTTGCCTTCGCCCCATCCTTGGGCACGCCACGTTTACCATTGCCGGCAACAGTGGTCACTTTGTTCGCCTTAAGATCTGCTGCTCGGATTCTTCGGTTTTGAATGTCGGCGATGTAGATCTTGTCGCGAGAAGCATCCATGGTGATGCACATTACATAACTAAAAGAGGCCTTCTTGAGCAGTCCTCCATCGCCGCTGAAGCCACGCTTGCCTGTTCCAACCACTGTTTCGATTGATCCGTTCCAGGCATCAATTCTTCGAATGCAATAATTCCATGAATCGGAAATGTATATCACGCCGTTGTGAGTGACAGCCACATTGTGCATCCCATTAAATGTTGCCTTCTTTGCTTGGCCCCCATCTCCTTTGTAGCTCTTACTGCCATCACCAGCGATAGTGTGAAGTTTGTTGTCTGGGGTCAGCATATGTACCCGTCCGCCTTTCAGTTCTACAATGTACATATTGCCCTTGCCGTCAAAATCCACCCCAAAGGGCTGTTTCAATGGAGTTGGTTGAGAGGTTAGTTGTCCCCCCTCGCCAGGCAGCCAACTGCCATATACAAGAGAAACCTTGGGGTCAGCCGACTCGGCCAAGAATGGCAAGATGCACAATATGAAATAAATTAATTTTTTCATTAGCTCAAAATGTCTTTTACGACCTTGCCGTGTACATCGGTTAGACGGAAATAGCGGCCTTGGTAACGGAATGTTAGTCGCTTATGGTCGATCCCAAGCTGGTGTAGAATAGTCGCCTGTAGGTCATGCACGTGTACGGGTTTTTCGGTGACGTTGACACTATAATCATCAGTCTCACCGTAGGTGATTCCCTTGCGCACACCACCGCCGGCCAACCAATAGGTAAAGCAGTTCGGGTGATGGTCACGACCGTAGTTTTGGCGCGTGAGCTTGCCTTGACAATATATGGTGCGGCCAAATTCTCCTCCCCATATTACCAATGTGTCATCAAGCATGCCTCGCTGTTTCAAATCATGAAGAAGCGCGGCTGTGGGTTGGTCGGTGTCGCGGCATTGAACCCCAACTTGTTTGGGGGCATTGCCATGGGCATCCCAGCCACGGTGATAAAGCTGGATAAAGCGAACACCGCGCTCGGCTAAACGGCGAGCTAACAGGCAGTTATAAGCGTACCGGCCTGGAACCGTAGAATCAGGCCCATACATTTCGAGCAAATGCTTGGGCTCATTCTTCACATCAATGAGTTCAGGCACGCTCATTTGCATACGAAAAGCCAATTCGTATTGGGCAATTCTAGTAGAAATTGCCGGGTCATTGAACCGGTCAGCCTGCTTTTCATTTAATTTATTCAGGGAATCCAGCATGCGACGTCGCTGTACACGAGTCACTCCTGCTGGATTATAGAGATCCAATATGGGATCACCCTGGCCTCGAAACTTTACTCCCTGAAAACGACCCGGCAAGAACCCCGCTCCCCACAAGCGATCATATAATGGCTGGCCGGCTTTGGCACGACCGTTGGATGTCATGGCCACGAAAGCCGGCAGATTGGCATTTTCACTGCCAAGTCCATAACTCACCCAAGAACCCATGCTTGGTCGCCCAGGAATCACCGATCCAGTCTGAAAAAGTGTTGCGGCTGGATCATGGTTTATCGCCTCAGTGTACATGCTTTTGATGACGCATAGATCATCCACCACTTTAGCCACATACTTTTGCGGTTCACTCACCCAAGTGCCAGCCTGGCCGTGCCTTGTAAACTTCAGTGTGCTGGGCGCGCAGGGAAATGACTTTTGACCAGAGGTCATCGTGGTCTTGCGTTCAGCGGGATAAATGGACTCGGGCACTTCCTCTCCATAACGCGCAGCCAGATGCGGCGTGTAATCGAAGAGATCCATCTGCGATGGCCCCCCGGATTGGAACAGATAAATCACACGTTTCACCTTGGGAGTGAAGTGCGGCAGGCTATTCATGCCGTCGACGGCATTACGGTCAATATGGCTGGGCGTAGCGTTGAGCAGCGAGCTAAGCGCAATACCCCCGAGCCCAAGTGTGCTACGCTCCAGAAAGACACGCCGTGTCTGTTGTGTGTGATATTCGTTCAGCGGGCTCATATCAGTTTTGCATGATGGCTTCGTCGAGGTTCAGGATGGTGTTGGCCACTAGCGTATACGCAGCCAGTTGCACTACGGCTAGTTTGGGGTCGCGCGGCTTTTCACCCACGACCAGAAGTTTCTTCGCAGCCTCAGGATTTTTCCTAAAATCTTTCAGGTAAAACACATAATCGGCCATCAACAAATCCAACTCCTCCTTGCGCGGTATGCGACTGGTCACCCGGCGGAAGGCCGCTGCCACGTGCTGGCGCGGCTTCAAACTATCGGTTTTCATCATTCGCTCAGCAAGGAACCGTGCTGCTTCCACAAAGGTTTTATTATTCATCATCGTGAGGGCCAGCAGCGGAGTGGTGGTGAGGTCCGTGCGTACAGTGCAAATCTCTCTCGCTGCAGCATTAAAGGCCATCATTGTGGGTGGAGGCACTGTACGTCGCCAGTAGGTATACATGCCACGCCGATAGAGCTTATCTCCCTTATCCTGTTTATAAGCTGCATTGGAAATG
>CAYUXV010000198.1:0-3974 GCA_964448875.1 uncultured Verrucomicrobiota bacterium | reverse complement strand
GCAATATTGTCCCAGATTGCTAAAGATGGCTGTTACTAAAACAAACACTAGCATATAGCCCAAACCCAATCGGCCCTCTAGCAAACCCCCAAGGATGTATAACATGTACATGTTAAAAATAATGTGCATCCAAGAGAAGTGCAGAAAAATAGGCGTCACAACTCGCCAAACTTCACCTCGGCCAACAACCTGCTCTTTGCGTTCCAAATTTATTGGCTTACCTGTGATCTCCGGCAGGAATTGATGCGTGAGGCGGTATTTGACTTGCTCTTCTACTGACATGCTCTTCTGAGCCGCTACTTTTAAGTGGATGTTGGATATGTATAAAGAACTCACATTTTGTTCCGAAATGAACATTAGCCAAACCAAAATAGACAAGCCAATCAGCGCAAAGGTGAAATGAGGTGTGCCTAATGTCGGAGTGTTGAACACTTGGGTACGCACATCCACCTGTCTTTTATGGGCGAGTTCAGCCTCCTCTTCTTCCGCCTTGCGCATGCGAGCGGCTTTACTAGCATGCTTCCGATAATCTGCCGCTTCCGGATTCTTAAGAAAACGCGCCAACTCGATTTCCGCTTTCGAAATCAAATCATCATCATGGATCCAGATTGTCCATGCACCCTCATCCTCCTCAATATCATTGGCAATACCTTGCACATAAAGATAATCCCCAAATAACTGGGCATGTTCTTCACGGGAAATTTCTCCAATCGGACGCATCAGTTGACGGAAGTAGATATCTTCCGCATTGCGCGGGCATCCTGCCACAAGCATGTCCTCCAAAGAAAGCGCAGATAACTGCGTGCTGAGATACAATGCATAACTGACTTTATGGCCTTAAATTTTATCTAATAGCCGCAAACTTCTGAAATGGGAGCGCATTTAGCCAGAATCGTTGGCAAAATGCATCGCCCTCCAGCAGCATTAATCCAACTGCTTGATATAGATATTGCGATACCAAACGTCGTGGCCGTGATCCTGAAATCCAATATGACCTTTCCGGGGCAAATCTTTCAGTGCAGTCCTAAACTTGTTTCGCGAGCCATCTGGGTTCTTGTTGCCTGTGGTCCATTTGTCCAGATCAGCATTTACCACTTCCGTGCCATTAATGGTTACAGACACCTTGGCACCCTTGCAGGTGATTACGAAGCGATCCCACTGTCCCAACGGCTTAGCAGGATTTGCGCTGGGAGGAAGTGCGTCGTAAAGCGCGCCATTATCATGCTTGCCGAGCTTTTTTTTACCGGTGGTATCCATCACTTGAATCTCAAATCCACCCTGCACGGCATTCTTTGGGTCGGTGCGGAAAAAGATGCCGCTATTGCAGCGGGGCGACACTTTCACCTCAACGTCGAGAATGAAATCGCCATAACTTTTTTCCGTCCAGAGGTACCCTGAACCCTTGCTCCTCGCCAGCACTCCATCTTCTACCATCCACCCCCCCTTTTTAGCCATCCATCCGGAGAGATCCTTGCCGTTAAAAAGTGCCGTGTACCCTGCAGGCACCGGCTTGGCCGGCAATGAGAAACAAAACAGTGAAGCCACCGCAATGGCCCATAGGTATATCGCCTTCGATATTTTCATGATACCCGACCCTCCTTTGGCCAGAGCCATTTGGCAATTTAATTTGCAGCCAAATTAAATTATTCCGTTAAGGAATGACAGTTTGGTCGCTCAAATGTAGCATCTCCACATGGCAAACAAGCTACGCCTCGCGATCTTAGGCATTGACCACCCACACGGGATGGGCTGGCGTGAGTCGCTCACGCATGTAGCAGATGATTTGGAGTTTGCCGCACTGATGCCGGGCTTTGAAGGCGCCACCACCAGCTTGGAGGAACGTCATGCCGCCCTGCCACGTTTTGAGACGGTAGAACAACTCATCGACAAAGGGGGTGACCTATTCGATGGAGCATTGGTCTGTCTCCCAAATGATATCGGCCCGAATACAGTCATTCAACTTGCCCAGGCCGGCAAACATATCCTGCTGGAGAAACCCGGCGCGGCCAATGCCAAGGATGGACGTCGCATGGCTGATGCCATTCTTGAAAACAAGGTGGCTTTCCAAAGTGGCTTCATCTGGCGCTACGATGAATTGGCCAACCGATTGCGCGAGATGGTGGCCGACGGACGTTTCGGCAAAATCATCAGCGTTGAGATGACTTGGGCCACCAGCAATGTGGATCGACGCGGACCGGAGCACTATTTGTTCGATAGAACCCAAAGCGGAGGCGGTTTTTTTAACTGGCTCGCCTGTCATCATCTTGATCTGCTGCAATACGTCACTCAGGACGCCATTGTTGGCGTAAGCGCAAGGGTCGGGACTTTCGGAAAAACACCCAGCACAGTGGAGGATGGTGGCAGCGCCATTCTAGATCTCGCCGACGGCGGTCTGGCAACCTTTACTGGCGGGTATTGGCACCCACGCTGGATGAACGATGTCAGATGGACCATTCGGGGAACCGAACGCTGGGTGCACTGGGAACCGGGGCGTGCCGGAACCGGTGGTGTACTGGAGATCCATGGACCACAGCCACAATTCATGGCCATGGAGGAAGTATTTGAACTGCCACCGGATGAGACCACCGGTTATGGCGGCAAGGCCATGGTTGCATTGCTCAAGGACTGGATTCGTGCCGTCCGTGAAGGCGACGAATGCCGTAACACACCGGAGAGCACCGTTAACGTGCTGAAAACGATCGATTCAATCTACGAGGCCAACGAGTCAGGCCGACGAGTGGAATCGAAGTAGCAGCGATTTTTTGCTGATTCATCACTTCAATGAATCTCGATGTTTCCCGAGAGGTTCGTTTGAACTTCTCTGAATCAGGATGGTGGGGCAGGATGTTCTCGAGCAATGACAAGGTGTGTTGAATAGGGATATTGAATCTTCATGCAGGTACATATCGATAGAAATGGTGAACGGTACGGACCGTACAGCATTGAAGATATAAATGCCTACTTGGCAAACGGCACACTTCTTCCCACAGACCTAGCTTGGCATGATGGCATGACTGACTGGTTGCCGGTTAGTCAAATTTCAGGTGTGGTGATGCCCGGAGGTTCTGCTGCACCATCAATCCCTGCATCACAATCTGTATCTACTGGAAACAAAAGAAAGGTACTTATAGGAGTTGGTGTAGGCATGGGGTTATTGGCTCTGATAGCAGGAATCTGGTTTTTTCTTATCCATGAGGGAGGGGATTCACCGGCTGGCTTGTTAAAGAAGATTCACTCGCTAGCCCAAAAAGAAGACTACGATAAGTTGAAGGATTGCATCTTCCCCTTCTCAGCCAAAGGGCTCCCAAGCCTGCTTATAAAAGGTATTAAAGAAAGAAAGATAGGAGGCGATTTCGCATATACACACAAAGCACTCAAAACACTGATAGACAATCATCTGGGAGAACTTAAGCCAGCTGCGGGCATATGGTTGGAATGGTGCTTGCCGGGCGGCAGTTTTGGTGAAGATAAACGAGTGGCAGAAATTGCCAAAACCCGACCTCAGGATATTACCATGTTTGACTTCAAAGGGTCCATATCCTTATCATCAAGTTTGAAGGGGAGCATAAACTGATCTTTTGGGAGAGATTAACGAATCTTTCCGGGGAGCATCAGAAAGATCAACTCTCTGAAAATAATGAGAACATGAGTACTGCCGGAAAGCCAGTTAAAGAGTTAACAGCAGAAGAGAAGAAGGTTGTTGGAGAATATGAGCGAAAGAAAGGTGAAACTTCTCGCAAACTTGTCTTACTTGAAAATAGAAAAATTGAGACTTACAAGAATGGTGAGAAACGTTTAGACGGAACGTGGAAGATTTCTGGAAAAGAAGTTCATGTTGATGCTGAAAAAAATTCTACATGGGTTTACAAAATTGAACCCAACGGTGATATAACTTGGATTGCGGAAATTAAAGGAGGAAAACGAGACAACGATTCAAAAGATGAACAACCAACTCTCAAAAAATCAAATAACCC
>CAYUXV010000197.1:0-3388 GCA_964448875.1 uncultured Verrucomicrobiota bacterium | reverse complement strand
GTGCTGGCGGCGGTGCAACTGGCGGCGGTGCAACTGGCGGCGGTGGTGCTGGCGGCGGTGGTGCTGGCGGCGGCGGTGCAACTGGCGGCGGTGGCGGCGGTGCAACTGGCGGCGGCGGCGGTGGAGTTTCGGGCGGAATGTTAAGAAAGGTTGGAAGTGGCTATAAAAAGAAATCCTCACGAGGTGGCGTGACCTCAGCGGGTGCAAGCGGTCGCGCTGTCCCTGGGCTGGACAATGTTCGGCTGGGATTGCGCACCAAGCGTTCCCCGTAAGAATTCTGGTTCTAAAATTATTTTAGATTTTTGGGCATCATACCCTGACTTAGTTGTCCTCTACCCCGCCTTCAAGCCAACCCAAAAGATCGAGAACTTCTTCCTTGGTCAAGAGGTTCAAAAGACCTGGAGGCATCAACGAAATCTTGGAATGGCTGCGCTCTGTAATATCCACCTTGGCGATCTTCGTAATCTTGTCCGGGTACAGCGGATTCTCCGCAAGTTGAAGTGTGGAAACGCGATAGTCGAGGTTTGGAATAATCTGCCCTGCAAGCTGGCGACCATCCTTCAGGTTCAACACACTTGTCTGGTAATTTTCCGCGATGGTCTTGGAGGGATTGAGGATTTCATCCAGTAAATCACTGCGACCAAAGCGACTGGAAACATGGGTGAGATCCGGCCCAATGGGGTAACCATCACGCCCATGCCGATGGCAGCGACTACACATGGCTACCGAGAACATCTTGCGGCCATTGGCCATGTCGCGCTTAGTGACGTCAAAATCCAGCGCATCCTTAAAATCTTCAAGCTTCCACTGTTTCACCAGCTTGCGTCCAGTGAGGTCAGGGAGTGGCGGGAGCGCTGGCTTTTGCTTGAGCACCGTGGCGAGCTGTTTCTTTTCCACGTCAGTCAATGTGGCTTCCGAGTCTCTGCGAATTTTTTGCAACGACTGCGGCAGGCCGCGGCCACCAAGAAAGGTGTCGTAGGTGCCCAGGATGCGGTAAAAAATCCTTCGCGATTCGTTCGTCCAGCCTTCCTTCGCGTGTCTTAGGTGGTAAAGGTAATAAATGCGTTCCCTTTGGTTGCTGCTGGAATCAAGGAGCTTGACTGTTTGGCCAACGGCCTTGGCGGGATTGAGTCGGATGAGGAGTGGAGCAATAGCCAGGTTGATTTCAGTGGAGGAATTTGGGAAATGAAATTCCAGATTGGATTGAATGTCCGCAAGGGTATTGGCGGGCAGTTCATGCCGCTCCGTGTTGCGTCGGATTAAATCCAGATAAGCCAGCTGCTCTGAAGGTAGAAATTTTGTCCAGTCAGCAAGCAGGGTTACGCTGGCCTTGCCCGCTACTGAATTGATATTGGCTAGAGCGCTCAGATTTTCAAAATTGAGGGTTTCCTCTTTCGGGGGAGTCAGCTTGTTGTGCTCGAGCGCAATTCGCCATGCGTGACGGATACGAGGCTCGAGGTTGCTTGACTGAAGGGTAAACTTAGCCTGGCGGTGGTGTGATTCGGCTTTTTTGCGCTCCACCCTAAAAATTCTAGCCTGCTTGGCTCGGGTGGACTGGGCCTTGGTTAATGGCTGTGCCTTCACTCCAGGACCAGTGTAGCTTACCTTGTACAATGCGCTCTTGGTCCTGCGGCCGCCAGTGACAAAATACATGGCTCCATCAGGTCCAAAACCCAGGTCCGTGACGTTTAATGGTTGACCGCGAAGGAAGACCTCTGCGGCCCCCATGTACGTGGAACCGCGTGGACGCAGATGCACGGCCAGGATGCGTCCATAGGTCCAGTCGAGAACATAAAGGGCATTTTGGTAGTCTGGCGGGAAATTGCTTTTGGTGCCAAACTTAACACCTGTCGGCGATCCTTTGCCGATATCCAACGTGGCCTGAGTGTTGTCCGGATGATCTGGAAAGTAGGAAGGCCAACTCCCGGTCACCGCGCGCCAACCAAAATCTGCACCGCTAGTCAGATGTTTCACCTGTGTGTGACGATACCACGGGGTGCCCATGTCAAACTCTGCATCTGCATCGTAGGTAAACGCCTCGCCATCTGCATTGAAGGCTATGCCGTACGGATTTCGCATTCCGGCACAAAAGATTTCCTTGTTGCTACCATCAGCATTCATGCGCAGTACATGCCCCTCGTTATCCCTGAAGGGTTGGAACTTTTTCCGGAGCGGGGAGGTTCGGTCGGGGATTCCCTTAGGCAGTTTTATTGAGTCTCCATGGATGGCGTAAATCTTACCGTCCGGTCCCAGCGCCAGGTCATTGCGGCCATGACCCGCGCCTCCCTCTGAGGCATGCAGCAGTTTCTTTTCATCTAATTGGCCGTCTCCGTTGGTGTCGCGCAGCCGGTAGAGGCCTTTGGAGTTGTTGGCGTGCGCGTAAAGACTATCATACGCATAGAGCAAACCACGACATTCCTTCAAGTCATCATTAATCGATTCTGCTTGTATGATCTTCTTCCGATCTCTCGAAAACGTATAGCGGATCAGTCCCTTGTCCTCCCGAGCAATGGTGAGGCGTCCATCCGGATCAAATGCGAGACTGACCCAGGAATTTTCATCCTTGCCCGCAGTGCGTAATAATTCCGCCTTGAATCCAGGCATAACCATTAAGGATGCCGGGTCGGTACCGTTCTTGGCTTTGCTGGCACGTTTCCATTGGTCGTAATCGTCGGTTTCATCAATGATCAAGGGCGGCACGTTCCACCATTTTTCCTGTCCGAGGTCGCCCAGGCTTTTGACGCCTTTCCACTCAGGAGTTGTGGCAATCGCCGTTTTTTTGCCCGAAACATCAACCATCACAAGTTCCATTGCCACGGCAGGATTTTCAATGTGTGAAATCGAACGCAGGGAAATATCATTTTTACCTGCGCGCAGCCAGGGCCTTGCATCTAATTCAATAATCGGACCAAACATCTCGGCGATTGCCACAGGTTTGGCATTGATAACCAATTGTACGTTCGCAAAATCAGCGACCATACGAAGGCGTGCAGACTTTATTTTTGCCAATGCATTAAATGAGTGGTGAATGGTGGCGTTTTGGACTTTGTCTCCCTGCCAGATCCAGTAAGGCAGTGCGAAAACGGATGGTGCGAGGATAGCTAGAATCAGGCCAAGAATGCGTGCGGACATGGCATGAGTGTAAATGGCATCAGCCAAAGGGCAAGCGCCCTAACGTTGTGTCATCAGGAATGCCAACAGGTCGCGCAATTCTCGGTCTGTCAGAGTGAGGGCCAAGCCCTCAGGCATCATAGAAATTCGACCCTCGTTCTTGGACTTTATCTTCCGTTTATCGAGCCGGATTTCCTTTCCATCCAGCCCAAGGTAAACCTCCGCATTGCCACCGCGACGCATTGCTATACCGGTGTGTACTGAATCATCCTCCATC
>CAYUXV010000196.1:0-4541 GCA_964448875.1 uncultured Verrucomicrobiota bacterium | reverse complement strand
CATCAGCAACCCAAAAATTATCGGGCATAAGTGGACAGCCGTTCGCAAGGTTGTCGATCGTGCCGGAGGGATGGTGAATATTGATAAACGTTGCTTTGCAATGGTCGTGCGTCCGGACAAGTCACTGGCTGGATTGTTTTTTGGTACTCCCGAAAGCGCATGGGAGGCTGCAGCAGACTTGTCGGACAAGACTCACATTATTTACAAGGACCGCTCATTCCGCACCATCCTCTCTTGCGCGCCGCCGATGTATGACGATGTGTGGGTTGGCGGCAAGTGCATGTATAAGCTTGAGCCAGTATTAGCTGATGGCGGCGAGTTGATCATTTACGCTCCGCACATTAATTCCATCAGCCATACACACGAGATGGGTCTGCGTGAAATAGGCTACCACTGCTCCGCTTGGCTGCTTGAGCACTGGGAAAAATACAAACACCATCCATGGGGATTGTTGGCACATTCCTCACACGTAAAGGGAATTGGGCAGGTCGTGAATGGAGTGGAAAAGCCGCGGGCAAGCGTGACATTGGCGACAGGTTTGCCTGAGCAAGTTTGCCGAGAAATCAACCTCGGATACCGTGATCCTGAGACCATTAATGTTGAGGACTATGCGAACCGTGAGGATGAAGGTGTCCTGCTTGTTCGGAAGGCCGGCGAGATGTTACACCGTTTGAAAGACTCGCCTCAATGGGCTCTTCCATAGGCGTGAGGTGAATCCCCTTTGACATCCAGTTCTTCGGTTGCCAAGCTTCGCTTGACCCGCTCTTATGACTGGACTCTCCAAAGAACAAGTTTCCGCGTTCCACGAGGATGGTTATCTCATCGTGCCGGGCCTTTTCGATTCAGAAGAGGCGAACATCCTCCGAAAAGCAGCGCATGCCGACAGTTCATTCGGGGAAAACGCTTATGATCTTGAAGATGGCGAAGGCGGTAAGGCTCAACTTGTGCTATGGAATAAGGCCGGCGAGGATCTCTGGGGGGCAATCGCCCGAAGCGAACGCATCGTCAATGCGATGGAACAGTTGTTCGATGATGAGGTCTATCATTACCACAGCAAGATGAGCATTAAGAAGCCTCGCACGGGTGGTGCGTGGAGCTGGCATCAGGATTACGGTTACTGGTATCAGAACGGCTGCATTTGGCCGGACATGGGCTCAGCCTTTATCGCAGTGGATCCCAATACACGTTCAAACGGGTGCCTGCAGGTGCTTAAAAGCTCGCACAAGATGGGTCGGATCGAACACGGACAATATGGGGATCAAACCGGCGCGGACCCAGAACGAACCGCTGCCGCAGCAGAAGTGATGGAGACGGTGTACGTGGAACTCGACCCGGGCGATACACTCTTTTTTCACAGCAACACGCTCCATCGTTCGGATCAGAACACTTCTGAGGACCCTCGCTGGTCACTCATCTGCTGCTACAACACCAAACACAACAATCCCTATAAGGAATCGCACCACCCCTTTTACGAGCCACTTGAAAAACTGCCTGATAGCGCGATTAAAGAAATGGGAGGGAAGCTGTTTGAGGCAAAAACTGAATTCTGGGATCCCTCCACAGATGCCACCACCGGTGCCGGTGAAAAAGCCTCCTCGTGAATCTCAATATCCACTCCCAGCTTCCTGAGCGAAAAGACTGGCGTATCGGTTGCGTCGGTAGTGGATTCATTATGAACGACTGTCATCTTATTGCCTACCGCAAGGCCGGCTTCAACCCGGTAGCCATCGCTTCGCGAACAAGCGAAAACGCCGCCAAGTGTGCTGGGCAGAATGACATCAGCAAGGTCTACGATAGCATCGACCAACTACTGGACGATGAATCAATCGAGGTACTCGACATTGCCGTGCCACCGGACAACCAACTTGATGTCATAAAGGCCGCCTGTGCGCGAGGCACTGCCAAGGGCATTCTTGCTCAAAAACCACTGGGATCAAGCTATGTTGAGGCTGTGGAAATCGTGGATACTTGCGAGGCGACCGGTATCGTTCTGGCCGTGAACCAAAACATGCGTTACGACCAATCCGTGCGTGCCGGTAAGACACTGCTGGAGAATGGCACTATTGGTGAACCCGTGCTGGCAACCATCGACATGCGTGGCATCCCGCACTGGATGCCATGGCAGGAACGTCAGGGCTGGGTCACTTTGCGCATCATGTCCATTCACCACATGGATACTTTTCGCTATTGGTTTGGTGATCCGGAGCGCATCTATTGCACCACGCGACCCGATCCACGCACCAAGTTTGAACATAGTGATGGCATCGCCAGTTACATTCTGGAATATGCCAATGGGCTCCGTGCAATCGCCATTGATGACACTTGGACTGGTCCAGCTCGAGAAGGTACTCCGGCTGATATCGGTATCCAGTGGCGTATAGAAGGCCTGGAAGGCCTGGCCATGGGCGACATCGGCTGGTGTCAAGATCCTTACACTACACCTTCGTCAATCCGTTACGCCACAAAAGGCGATGAGAAATTTCACGAACCAAAGTGGAAGGAAAGCTGGTTCCCCGATGCCTTCACTGGCACCATGGCACAACTGCTCATCGCGCTGGAAACAGGGGAAGAACCGGCCATTGGAGGCCGCGATAATTTAAACACCATGGCCCTGGTTGAGGCTGCTTATTTGAGTGCTGAAGAGCATCGGGCTGTTTCGCTGAGTGAAATTACAAAGGTATAATTTATGAAACTAGGAATGATTAATTCGGCTTGGGAACAGCACGGCGTAGGCCTAGTTGATGGACTGCACAAGACCAAGGAACTTGGCTTTGATTGCGTGGATATTTTTCAGGACCCACTGGATGACGGCGCGGAGGAGCGTATTGTGACCGTTAAGCAAACCTGCGAGGAGTTGCAACTGCCAATTATCAGCGTTGTTGGCGTGAGCGTGGGACTGATTGATTTTAACCCGAGCGTGCAGGCGTTTCACCTGGATCGTTGCAAACGCTATTTGGACATGGGAGCGGAATTGGGAGCGAAAAACTACCTGCTTGTGATCGGCGAGTACATCTGGCAGAAGGAAGTCATTCCGCCGGAGGAGCAATGGAAATGGGGCGTGGAGAACTGTAAAATCCTTGGTGATTATGCAGCGGAGAAAGGTCTGGAAATTGTTCTTGAACTGGAGCCTTTCGATCTGTCTCTTGTGAATACCATCGGCGAAATGGATCGTTTCCTGACTGATTGTGATAACCCTGCAGTTAAGGCCAACATAGATATCAGTCATATGTTGCTGAGTGATAGTCCGCCTGAGAGTCTCGCTGCCCTCAAGGGTCGTGCGGGCCACGTACATATTTCCGACTGCGATGGCAAGGTGCATGGCGATTTGCCGCCCGGCCGTGGTGTGGTACAGTTTGTGCCGTACCTGCAGGCCATCAAGGACCTTGATTTCGATGGCGCCATTAGTCTTGAGCTGGAATACGCGCCAGATCCCTCCAAGATTGTTGAATGGGTTACCGAGGCCTATACGGCTACTGATAAACTGATGGCTGAGGTCAATCTTCGCAACTAAGCATGAGTCACGACTGGAAAACCCAATTCCGTGCAGTGTTTGATGCCGGCGTTCAAAGGCGTAAAGAGGGCTCTAATGAGCCCGTTGCAATGTTCGAACGGGATGAAGTCGCCTTCCTTGAGTCCATCGGTTGCAGCGCGCAGGAGATGTTTGACTTCTGCGATGACTATGTGGGTTGGGATGATGTCATTTACGAGCATGTTGAAGCTCTGCAGGCAGTTCGTTATGAGCATTTTGTAGAGGAGCTGGACAGTCAACCTGCCGCACACCGAATGGAGATGGATGATTTTCCGGCCAAGACAGATAAAGTGGAAGGTATTGCTTGGCTTCCGCGTTTGATTCTAAAGGCTCGCGCCAAGTTGGCCGGACAATTACCGGCAGACCTGATGTATGGCTGAGGGGGCGATCGTCAGTTCTTCCGTGAGAAGAACGTTGATCCTGCAGAGCTCTTGCGCGTGACAATCGCTGCTGGTGATGTAGATCAGCCCATTATTGATTACGTGAAGAGTTGCACTGACAGTTAGGCTGTTTGGCAATTATTTGCTTTTGCAAAAGAATACTCTGCCACGACTTGCCACATGATCAAGTGCTCCTGAATAATCAGCTCCAATACCTCCGGTGTGCAAGAGTGATCCCAAGTGCCCTCCTGATACACCACAGCAATGGGGCCACGCTGACAAACCCGCTGGCAGTTAGCCTTGGTGCGATACACCATCGGTTTCGGTCCCACCAAACTCAATTCCTTCAGTCGGTTCTTCAAGAAATCCCATGAAGCGACTCCAGTCTCCTTATCACAGCACTTGGGTTCTGTCTGGTCTGTACAGAGGAAAATGTGCCGCTGATATCTTTCAAGCCCCAGCGCTTCAACGGTCTTTTCCAATGTTTCATCCTGCATGCGGGTTATTTTGGCCCCATGAAGAGAAATGGGTCAATGATCGCTTCCACAAGTGCTGGACCTTAGGTGTCTCATTGTTATGGTTTTGCCATGACAACCTATCGTTTATATCTGGTTTGGGTGTTCGTTGCAGGG
>CAYUXV010000195.1:0-3025 GCA_964448875.1 uncultured Verrucomicrobiota bacterium | reverse complement strand
GCGCCACTCAATATCGTCCACGGGAAAGACAGTCTTCTTGCGATCCTCCGCATTGAGGCTGGAGAGAAATGCCTTGGCTGCCTGACGTACAGGCTCAGTGCTCACCTCGGTTTTTTTTATCGGAAACAGGTTGGCCGGCGGAATATCCAGAAAGAACACACCCTTGAAAGGCTGAGCAAGGGCGGCTTCACGTTGGCCATCAAATCGTCCACGCGGTCGACGTTGCTGGGCGTCCACAATCTGGACGGAAAAAATTGCCGCCACAGCAACCGTGTATATTAATTTTGTTTTCATTAAATTATTTACGCTAAGGTCGGCGATCTCCACGCTGACGCCCCCCCCTCTGCTGATTAGACATGTTTAACTTGCTAAACGGCACGAGGGCGCCGGCTAAATTTGCCGCAATTTCCGGGTGATCCAAGATCACATCCTTGGATTCTGTTGGATCATCTTTCACGTTGTATAGGTTCATCTGCCGCGGACTCCAAGTCAGTTTCCATTGATCGTGGAGAACCGCAAATTCGCCGGAGGGCCCGGCCACAATCACTGGTGGCCGTTTCATCGCCTTGTTTTGGACTATTGCCGACCAACAGTTCACACCGTCGAATTGCTTTTGATTGGCTGGCTTGATGCCCGCGGCAGCAGAGAATGTGGGGAAAAGATCCTGCGCAGAAATCAACTGACCGCATTTTGTGCCCGGGCGAATCACTCCCGGCCAGCGAAGGACTGCAGGCACACGAATCCCCCCTTCTAACACACTGCCTTTACCACCCCGCAATGCCAACTGCCCGGGCAACGCGGTGGAGCCACGCCGTCCACCGCCTCCAGATCCATTATCGCAAAAAAACATCACAAGCGTCTCCTTGCTGATTACCTCGGTTTCGATAGTAGCCAGCACGCGACCGATCGCCATATCCATTGCCTCGATTGCACCGGCTTGTCCAACTCGCCGGCCAAAAAATCCAAGCTTACGATATTTCTCATGCAATCGTTCGGAAGCCTGCGCTGGTTGATGTGGTGCGTTAAATGGCAGATATAAAAAAACAGGCTTTTTCTTGTTTCGGTTTTTCAAAAGTTTAATGGCCTCATCAGCCAAAAGATCAGTAGAATAACCCTGAGGTGCTACCGACTGGCCGTTACGAAACCACCCACGCGCACCTGAACCACCGTTGGTGTAGTAATTGATGCCACCACCGTGGAAACCAAAAAAATGGTCAAAACCTCGGCCGTTTGGTGTATGTTCAAAGTCAGTGGCACCCAAATGCCACTTGCCAACCATAAAGGTCTGGTAACCGCCTGCTTGAAAAGTCTGAGGCAAGAAGTGTTCGTCCTTTGGGACCACTCCGCGACCGATTGCGCCCAGCACCCCAAAACGCGCTGGAGACCGACCTGTCATCAATGCCGCACGGGTAGGACTACAAACAGGGTGCACATAAAATCGGTCAAGCTGCATACCGTCCTTGACGAGCCGGTCGATGTGGGGCGTTGCAATCTTGCTGCCATGATAGCCCACTTCATTCCAACCCATATCATCGGAAACAAGTAATATGATATTCGGCTTAGGTGCTCCGTGAAGTAGTAGCGTGAAAATAGCAAGGAAAGTTAAAGCCAACCCTCTGTACCACAAAGCCTTCATTCAAAACTTAACGCCGAGGGCGTCGCCCGCCACCTCGACGACTTAAACCATCGGTATTGGGTGTTGCACTTTTCCAACGGGCACCCGCTTGGGCTCCCATTCGGCGGTGCTGATCGTAAGTCAGCGTGCTGGGTTTATGTTTATCCAATGCTTTCGCCAAAGGTTCTATAAGTTTATTGGCTGAAATCTTCGCATCAATTACATCAATTACTTCACCGGTTAACCCAAAGGTCCCAGGCTGGACTACTACAAACCCGGACTTCGCCTTGAGATTCTTGACCGTTTTAAACTCTGAAACGTCACTAGCAAAAACATACTGGGCATCTCCAATGAATTGATCTGACCAAGCAACCTTAGAAAGTTCCTGTTCCATTTTTTCCCGCTCTTCTGCGCTCTTTGAATAAACCACAACCAGAGGTTGGCGATCAGCTGCGGTAACATTAAGTGCAAGTCGTAAATCAGCGAGGTAAGGCAAGGGAGGAAATCCTTTGGTCGCTTTCCCTTTACCAGGATAGGCTAACGCAATTGCCTCCATGGTTTGCCCCATTTTCTTTATGGATTCCTCGGGTTGAGCATTGATCCCTCGCCCACTAATACCACCAAAAGCCCAAGCGGGACTCCGGCCTGCCGTCACCAATTTGGTTTTTCCATCAGGAGTAAGGAGAGTAAAAACGGTATTTTCAAGATTCCCTCCCCGCGCAAAATATCCTTTTAACACTTCATTCTCTTCGGCGTTTTCGTAGGTTGCCAAGCGAATGCAAACGAATTTACGAGAAGCGGAGATAACGTCTTTGTCGGCCAGGAAACTCCTGTCCATTCCGGTTTTACCCGGTCACCATACTCCAGGAACCGAGTGGCACTGAGGCACAGCCGAAACCAGCATGATCGGCTTGCCGGTGCGTTGTGCCTCAGCTAAACCACCTTTCCAAGTGCCATACCAAGCGATCTTTTCGGCTCTAGCTGCAATCTTTGGAGCTTCACCTTGCGCATTGGAAAGGAAGAAGGCTGCCAAAAATACGCTCAACAGCAATATACTGCGATTCATCATCTTATAGTGTCCAGACGCTACCTTAATAAATCGGTTACAATCAATTGTATTTCCTGATTCGAGTTTTTTCCTACGAAACCTTTTGTTGTGTTATACGTCATTAAAATTGACTCGAAAGGTCTTGAACGGCATCGTGAGTCAACAGCAAATCCTATATTATGATGAAAAAACAAATACTGATCCCCGTCGTTCTAGGCGGGCTGATGACCTTTAGCCTATCTGTAGAGGCCCAACAGCGTGGTCCAGGACAGGGTGGACGTGGTGGTGAAGGCGGTCGTGGTGGAACTGCTCAACGTCAGGGCGTCCGAGAAGCAATGATGAAGAAATTAGACAAAAATGGT
>CAYUXV010000194.1:0-7665 GCA_964448875.1 uncultured Verrucomicrobiota bacterium | reverse complement strand
GGCCGGAGACCATGATTACCATGACGCGTAACTTCGATGGGGATGACCCGGTTGCCTACAGGTATCCCTCAGGCGAACGCACACCGCGCCTGGCCCGCACGCTGCGCGCCAAAAACCCAAAGCATGTCTATTTTCTCGGTGCGGACACCCACTTCAACTCCCGCGTCATGGCCGGCCTTAATTCCAACCAGGGACAAGTGGCCAACTGCGACGGCAGTGCCGGGCAATCAAACAATGTCGGACTCATTCAGAAAGTGACCGCCCACTCCCGTGCCCGCGGAGGCAATATCCGGGACGCCTCCTCGGAGAACCTCACTCGTCCGCGTTAAAACGGCGTCACTTGCCCGCCGTCTTTTCCGTGGGCAACTTTCCACACTTCTGCAACGCAAGTAGCGGATAGGCGGTACCGCTGTAGGTAATGTAATGATACTTGTCGGTATTCAGTGATCGAGTCCACCAGCGACCGCTTTCGCGCTGATTGGCCAACAACCACTTCAAGGCCTTTTGCAAACGCACATCTTTGGCAGACACACCCGCCTCACGCAGCACCAGTACGGCTAGCCCAGTCATATGCCCATCACTGGGTGGGTTCTTAAATTCCTTCTCAGCACGCAATTTATCTGCACGATTACCGCCACCCCATTTTTCAGGTGTAGAAAACGTCCGGATAGACCAACCGCCATCCTTGCGTTGATGACTCCAAAGCGTATCGATCAATTTTTGTCGACGGTTTTTTGGCAACAAATCGGGCATACGTGCTGCAGCCCAAAGTAACACTACTTTGCCATAATCATTGGGGGGCTCGGTTTTCCGCAAATAGTTTTGCAAGCCTGCCACTCCAGTTTTGAGTTTTTTGTCCTGTAAATTTCCCCGCCAACCCGGCGCAGCAGACACGGCCATAGCCGCCACTGTTGCTTCCTGAAAAGCACTTGATTCGAAGGGCGGCCAACAGGTTAACGAACCCCAGGTTCCGCTCGCCTCCTGAATCTTGAACATCAACCGAAGCGCCACATCCGTTTCTTTGGATAACTTTTTGACAACGTGCCGATCCCACTCAGCCAAGCCGGAGGCAATATAAATCAATTGAGCTGGATTGGTGCTCTTCTGCAATTCTTCCTTTTTTTCCGCGCTAAATTCCTTGAGCTGACTTGTTAACAAATCATGAATTTCCCGAGTAGGCTTGCCCAATATCGGAGTGAGTTCTGGTCGAATTTGCACATATGTGCCGACGGTGTGGCAGGTCACACAATTGCGCTTTCGTGCCCATGCCAATACGCCCTTTTCAAGATAGTCATTAGCCTTGTCCAACGAGAATTTTTTCAACACTGGCTCTTCGGCAGAAGCAGCGGGAACGCTGATGTCAGGTGACTGATACTGCGGTGTTGCTGCACATAGCAAACCGACAACAAAGCAGCCTCCCGTTACAAGAATTGTACGGCAGGCCCTAAATCGTTTAGGCCAAAATATCCTTAACCACATAACCTGAAACATCTGTAAGCCGGAAGTCGCGACCGGCGTGGGGGTAGGTGAGTTTCTCATGATCAATGCCCAGTAGGTGTAGTAGCGTGGCGTGAAAATCGTGGATGTGCATCTTGTCCTGCTCGGCATAAAAACCATACCGGTCTGTTGCGCCGTAACTATAGCCACCCTTTACTCCTCCACCAGCGAGCCACATAGTAAAGCCCCATGGGTTATGATCACGGCCATCCATGCCCGCGCCCTGCACCGTGGGGGTACGCCCGAATTCGCCACTCCAAACCACAAGTGTATCATCCAATAAACCACGCGCCTTGAGATCATAGAGTAGTCCTGCGATGGGTTTATCAACCTCGCTAGCTTTTTCTGTGTGGCCTTTACGTAAATTGCCGTGCTGATCCCATTGCACCTTGCTGTCGCTGTGACTTACCTGCACAAAACGCACGCCACGCTCACAAAATCGTCGCGCCATCAGGCATTGCCGGCCAAAATCTTCCGTAACCTTATCATCCAAGCCATACAACTTCCGCGTGGCCTCACTCTCACCACTGATGTCTTGAATCTCCGGCATTGCCGTCTGCATGCGAAAGGCAAGTTCAAAAGAATTGATCCTGCTTTCGAGCACAGGATTAGGCACGCCTCCAAGATCGTCCTTATTAAGTTGTTTTAAGAAATCCAACTGCTTGCGTTGCTGACTTTCTGTCCATTTCGGATTTTTGATGTGATGCACCTTTGCATCCTTTGCAGCGACACTCGCATTGCCGATTGGTGTGCCAGCATAATGAGATGGGAGGAATGCACTGCCCCAGTTATTTACGCCACCGTGCGCGAGTGTGGGGCAGATGGTCACAAACGCAGGTAGGTTGGCGTTTTCCGTGCCTAACCCATAACTGACCCACGCACCCATACTCGGCCGAATAAAATTGTCTGCACCGGTATGCAACTTCAGCAACGCACCACCGTGAGCCGGGTTAGTTCCATGCGCCGAATGCAGAAAGCAAATGTCGTCCACATGCTTTGCCACATGTGGAAACAACTCACTTACTTTATGACCACATTGACCGTATCTTTTGAACTTCCATGGGGACCCCAAAAGGTTGCCGGTCTTGGCAAAGGTCACTTTCGGCTTGGCGAAGGGTAATGGCTTACCATGGTCACGCTGCAAAAGAGGCTTGTATTCAAAGGTATCCACCTGCGAAGGGCCCCCTTTCATGAACAGAAATATCACCCGATTGACCCGCGGCTTAAAATGCGGTTTTTTTGGCGCCAACAGATTCCCCGCAAAAACCTGTTCCTGAAGCATTGACGTCAAGGCAATGGAGCCGAAGCCCAATCCTGTTTGTCGCAACATGTCGCGGCGCGTCATCATTTCAAATAAAGAAATTCGTTGGATGAAACCAGTGCCTGACAAAGGGCCTGCCAAGCTGCTGATTGATCCTTTGCTGTATCACCACAATTACGTGCCTCAGAAAACTGTTTTACAAAAGAAAGTGCTTTTTCAGTCTCCCGCGAAGATGGCACCCGATTATAAACTAATGCGTACAACAACTGAATTCGTTGAGCATTATCGACACCTATTTTCTCTATTAACCGTTTTGCCAGTGCTTCGGTGGTTCGGAGCACAAGTGGACTATTCATGAGATACAACGCCTGTGGCGCAATAGTAGAGGTGCTACGGTGACCATTCACCGTGCCGGGATCTGGAAAATCAAACAGCTCGAAAAGATCATAAACATGATTTCTTATGACAGGCAGGTAGATCGCGCGACGGTTACTGCCGTAAGTGGTGGCATCCTCGGAAGTGTGATTGAAAACAAGTTTGAAATTTTCAAAAGTCCAAACGTATCCGCCAACCTTTTTGTCGAGCAGACCACTTATTTCCAACAGCGAATCGTGCAACGGCTCCGCTTCGATCCGGCGCAATGGAGCATGCGAAACAAGGGTGTTGTTTGGGTCGCTCTCTCTAGCAGCTTTTGAAGCCTGACTGCTCATTTGGTACGTTGCTGAAGTGAGGATTAGCTCATTTAGCTTCTTGATCGACCAGTTGTTTTCCATGAACCAGGCAGCCAACCAATCCAACAGCTCTGGATGTGTAGGCTTCTCGCCAAGTTTTCCAAAGTTGTCTGTGGTAGCCACGAGACCTCGACCGAAATGCCAACGCCAAATGCGATTCACCATCACCCGGGCAGTAAGCGGGTTGTCTTTGCTCGCAATCCATCGTGCTAATTCCAAGCGTCCACTGGCCTTATCGCCTATTGGTTTCGTTTCGCTTGTCACGAGGACACTCGGGAAACGCCGCTTCTGCAATGCTCCGGGTGTCTCGTGATTGCCACGAATGAAAATTGGGAGATCGGTCGCATTCCCTTCCACGACACCCATGGCGGAGGGCAGTAAAGGTACATCGGCTTCGAGGCGTTTGAGTGTATCCCGCAGCTTGACGAGTTCATCCTTCGCGCCCTTGGAATATTTTTCCTCTGGATTTTCCGGCAGCTTTTTGAGTCTTTGGTCGACAAGCAGTTGTTGATTGGCTTTCTCTGTAAACGCCGCAACCACCTTCTTCTGTGCTGCAACAAGAACACCGTGCTTTTCCCTCAGTTTAATCTGCCCTAGTGTCGCAAATGAATTCTCGTGCCACTTAGCGATGGTCTTCAGCGAGTCCATCGTTTTTGTGCTCTTGAAAATGCCAGCCAGCGCATAGTAATCGGCGGTGGGGATAGGATCAAATTTGTGGTCATGACACCGCGCGCACCCAAGTGTCAGCCCAAGAAGTGATTTGCCAAGTGTGTCGATCTGCTCATCGATGATATCCATCTCCATCTTCATCTTGTCAGGCTCAGCTAAAACTTTGGGGCCTAGCGACAAGAAACCGGTAGCTATGTTTTGCTCACGTCTTTGCGCATCATCCTTGGCTGGCAAAAGATCACCGGCAATTTGTTCGATAAGGAATTGACTATAGGGCTTGTCCGCGTTGAACGACTGCACCACATAATCACGATAACGCCAGGCGTTGGCATGCGCCGCATTTTCATCCAACCCATTGCTGTCTGCGTAGCGAACCACATCCAACCAATGTCGTGCCCACCGTTCACCGTACTGCGGAGTAGCCATTAGTTTGCTAATCGTAGCCTTAGGGTTGATAAACTCGTCTTTCGGAGATGGCGGAAGCCCAACAAGATTGTAGTGATAACGTCGTTGTAAATCGCTAGAGGCAGCAGGCGGTGCCGGTCGCAGACCAGCCTTTTCTAGACGGGCAAGAATAAAGTGGTCAATCGGAGTTTTTACCCATGCCTTGTTCTTCACTAAAGGCAAGGCAGGTTTCTTAATTAGCTGGAATGCCCAATGCTCACTTCCTTTTGTAACGTCAATTTTCTCCGCAGCAGACAACACCGTTGCCATCAGAAGGAAAATCAATATTTGCGCCACCAATTTCATGACAATTACTTGCGGGAAAGTCTGTACACTTTCCCTTCATTTTGCACGGATAAATTGGACGCTCAGGCCAGTAACTCCTTCACCACATTTCCATGTACATCGGTGAGTCGAAAATCCCGACCAGCATGGCGATAGGTGAGACGCTCATGATCAAGGCCAAGGAGATGCAACATGGTCGCGTGAAGGTCGTGCACATGCACTACATCTTTCACTGCACGAAACCCAAACTCATCCGTAGCGCCGTGTGCATAACCACCACGCGTGCCCCCGCCGGCGAGCCAGCAGGTAAAGCCGTAGTGGTTGTGATCACGACCGTTGAGCTGCGGGTATTCCGCCACCGGCGTACGACCAAATTCGCCGCCCCACAAAACCAGCGTGCTGTCCAAAAGGCCGCGCTGGCGAAGATCCGTTAAGAACGCCGCCAGCGGCTGGTCCCAGTCATCGGCGAGCTTGCGGTGGTTTTTCTCAAGGCCATCATGATTATCCCAAGGCTGACCATTCCCACTCCACACTTGAATGAAACGAACGCCTCGTTCCAGCAATCGGCGCGTCATTAATAGCTGACGGCCATGTGTGCCATTGCCATAAGCATCGCGGATGTTTTTCGGCTCACGGTTGATATCAAACGCATCGGCGGCTTCAGTCTGCATGCGGTAGGCCAATTCAAAGGTCTGAATGCGCGCCTCAAGTTGCGGGTCGGCGGCGCGCTCCTTGAGGTGCCGCGCGTTGAGCGCCTGCACCAGGTCAAGCTGCTTACGCTGCTCGACGTTGGACAAGCGGCTGTTACGAATGTTGGCAATGAGCTTGGTGACATCTGCGTGCTTGGTATCAAGATGCGTGCCCTGATAGGCGCCAGGCAAAAAAGCGCTGCGCCAGTTGCGCGTTGCCACGATGGGATAGCCACCAGGACACATTACGATAAATCCCGGCAGATTTTCATTTTCCGTACCCAACCCGTAATTGACCCACGCCCCAAAGCTCGGTCTCGGCAATTGGCCATCGCCACAGTTCATCAACATCAGAGATGGCTCATGGTTCGGAACCTCAGCCTTCATTGACCGAATCACGCACAGATCATCTGCCGCAGCGGCAGCGGTCTTTGCAAATATTTCACTCACCGGCAGCCCGGATTGACCGTATCGCTTAAACGAATACGGCGAGCCCATTGCATGCCCAGTACGTCTTTCTGTACGAAAATTTTTCTGAGGCAATGGCTGTCCATGCAGCTTCGTAAGTATTGGCATCGGATCAAAGGTGTCTACCTGCGATGGACCGCCGTTCATAAAGAGGTGAACCACCCGCTTCGCCTTCGGGGCAAAGTGCGACGACTTGGGTGCGTGTGACCGCGTGCCAGCCGCCAACCCCGCCAACGCCATCATGCCAAAGCCCGTACCCGTACGAGATAAAAACTCGCGACGCGAAAACACACACTGGTCGGTGGAGTTAATCGATGAAGGTGAATTCATTGGTCAAAAGGAGTGCGTGAACAAAGTCTTGCCATTTGGCTGAATTGGGTTTTTGGCCGAGATAATTTTCTGCCAATGTATGTTCATCAGCCGTCGGCTTTCTCCCAAACAGTATTGCATAAAGCCGGCTCACTTTAGCAACTTGGCCCGTCGGCAAATCCTTCCGCGCCACGATACGATTTGCATAATCAGTAACAGTATTGTTATTCATCAAGTAAAGCGCTTGAGGGGATACGGTCGTAGATTCACGGCGAGCACATGTGATGTTGGGATCAGGAAAATCGAAGGCGCGCAGGATCGGAGCAAGATCCATACGGTCGATGCGCCCATAGATACTGCGACGCCCATTAAAGCCGCCCAGGATGTTGATGGGGAGACCGCCTATTTTGGTGTCGAGCTGGCCTGTGACGGCAACGAACGCGTCCCGCATCACCTCGAAACCAAGTCGGCGACGATTGAATTTCCACAGCAACCGGTTGTCCGCATCGATGAGTCTTGGGTTTTGTTTTTTTATTTTAGAATTCTCGTTGGGGTGGGTACTGGACATTTGCCATGTGGCGGAGGTCATGATTCGGCGGTGAAGGTGTTTCAGACTCCACTCGTGCTGGATGAAATCAGTGGCGAGCCAATCGAGCAACCCAGAATGACTGGGCGGATTGCTACGCAGACCGAAGTCACTGGGGGTAGTGACAAGACCTTGTCCGAAATGCCACCCCCAAACGCGATTGACGATAACGCGCGCGGTGAGCGGGTTGTCAGCCGAGGCAATAGCGTGAGCCAGTTCGAGTCGCCCGCCACCGTTTTTAAAGGGTTTACTCTCTTTGCCAGAAAGTATCTGGAGAAATTGGCGTGGAACTGGTTCGCCTCTTTGGTGAGGGTTCCCACGCTTGAAGATGACAGGGTCGTACAGCGGATCAGTGTCGACGAGCACCATCGCACGAGGCGGCGCGCCCTTGCCTGTCATACTCCACTGCTCTACGGCCTTGATGAGTTTTTTGTAAACAGCTTGGTCAGGCCGGTCAGGAATGAGAGCGAGGAAGCCCCAGCCCATCCGACGCGGGATCATCGGCGGCGAGCCTTTTCCGTAGAGGACCTGCCGCAAAGCCTCTGCATTAATGTCGGACAGGCAGAAATTTTCGCCTCGCTGTTTTTTCCACTCGGCGTCGATGGCTTTAAAAAGGTTACCATAGCCCTCCACAATATCCGCCATCGTTTTTGGAGGCTGGTTGGCAAATACGGCACGAACGCGGGTATTGATGGGAGGCGCGATGGCACAGGAATAGAACAGCTC
>CAYUXV010000193.1:0-4196 GCA_964448875.1 uncultured Verrucomicrobiota bacterium | reverse complement strand
ACGTGATCTTCAGGAATACAAATACCAGCTACGATCCGGATGATGAAGGACGAGCGAGCGGCAAAACAGGTGCCGATGTGGAACGCATTCTGGCCTTCCATCACCTGGGTGTGCCCGATCCTGTCCCATACGTAAAACCTTGGGACGAAATTCTGCAGGAAGCACTGGCTCTACAAGAAACGCACAGAACGACGGTGAGCACCTAGATTGCGCTGGTAAATCTATGCTGATTTCCGAGATATTCTATTCCATTCAAGGCGAAGGTGAACTAACAGGGGTTCCATCGGTTTTTATCCGTACCTCAGGTTGTAATCTTCGATGTGACTGGTGCGACACTCCTTATGCTTCCTGGGAACCCGAAGGGGAGGAAATGTCACTTGCGCAAATTCTCGAAGTAGTGGACGACTATCCCGCCAATCATTGCGTGATCACGGGAGGTGAGCCAATGGTTGCCAAAGGAATCCATGAACTTGCCAGTGAAATCAAGCAACGGGACAAACACATTACTATTGAAACTGCAGGCACTGTGTTGCCTGAAAATATCTCCTGCGACTTGGCTTCATTAAGCCCTAAACTCAGCAATTCAACACCTTCTGAAGAGCGTGCCGGCCCTTGGTTTTCGCGGCACGAAAAAACTCGGTTACAACATGGGGTAATTCAGGAATGGGTGGAGCAATATACTTACCAGTTAAAATTTGTAGTCACTGGCAAAACAGATTTAACGGAAATTAAGGAACTGCTGAACGCAATGAAATGCCCCATCCCACCTGGTAAAATTCTACTGATGCCCGAAGGCGCCGATACCCAGACCATACGAGAAAGAGACGACACACTGATGAAGATTTGTAAACAAGAGGGGTACCGGTACTGCAACAGGCTCCACATTGAACTGTTTGGAAACACCAGAGGCACGTAGACATGCCTTACAAAATCTTAAGTTGCGAGGTGGCTTCCTTCGATATCACTTGCGAACCTCCTTGTCGCTTCTTCATATATCGGCATGACTCTGTTTTTTGCAAGGTAGACCTCATTTGAGCTGACATCCAGAGTTTCAACGATCTTTTCCACGCTCAAACCCTTAACGCAGTATAGGTGAAATATTTGGTATTGCTTTGGGCTAACCTTTCTTTTCACCTCAGAAAGCGCTATCCCATTTAAATAACCCATGTACTCGTTATCCCAAATCTCATTCCACTGGTTTACAGGGTCCTCGATTTCCGGCATGGATTCTGGATCGTCAGATTCAAATTCTCCAATTGGAGGTTGACGGTTCACCTTGCGATAATGATTTGCGATTTGTTGTTTTGTAATCATACAGACCCAGTTTCGAAATTTTCCACGGGTCGGATTGAACTCAAAGCGATCGATGTACTTTGAAATTTTAAGGACAGTAATCTGTACTATGTCTTCGGAATCCACATGGGATAATCCTGACTTGCGGGCCACGCTGAAAATAAGTTTGGAATATGCATCAAAAAACTCATGCCAACAGGTCTCATCTGTACAGGTGCGACGCAGCCGATTAAGCAGTGTTCGGCGAGTTTTCACCCAATTGTTTTTTGCGGTTGTTGTATCCATGCCCCTTTACACGCCATCTGTTGGGAATATCTTTCAGGCAGCATCATTTTTTTGCAATGGAGCCATCTGGAGGCTCAGGCTCCTCAATTGTCTTGTTCTGATCAATTAGAAGTGAACGATGATAGATTTGCGCATCGCCGCTCCGGTCGACGGCCTCTGCCAGTGCATCGTCAATTATTCTGACATAAAGAGACACCATCAGAACTAAGACAAACGTAAACATCGCATAAACATGCCTGCCCCATCCACGTCCATCTTGATTTGCCTGCACCAACTCTGTTTCCGTCGACAACACGGATTTCAGGTCTGCGAAAAGTTCTTGCCCTGACTGATGACGGTTTTGCGCAATAGGGTCGGCAGCCTTGAGGATTATCTTGTTCAAGGCCTTGAACAGATCTGCTTCTTTCGATGAATCGAAACACCAACTGGGGCACTCAGGGAAATCCGAAACCTCATTGCCGGTTATAATTTCGTAAAGAATTTTACCCAACCCATGGATGTCTGCCGACGGGTTTCCAGGGCCTTCCGGCGCGATATAACCCAATGATCCTACATATGTCTTGCCGCCCTTGGCTGTCACAAACCCGATATCAGCCAATTTCCACTTACCGTTGATGCAAATAAAATTTTCCGGCTTAACATCCCGATGCACCAAGTTTTCAGAATGCAGGTATCCCAGTGATTCGGCAGCCTCAATCCCAATCTGCAACGTCTCCCGTGTAGGTAATCGTTGGTCCTCGCGAATATCAAGGTAAGCCCGCAGCGTCTTGGGTTGATAATCCTCGGCATCTTGATCGTCCAGGTAAAGGTCATCAGCCAAGTCCATTACGTAGTAATAGAAGCCTTCATCCTCTCGAATACCAACGTGATGGATATCAATTAATCCGTCATATTTCCGGGAATAAGGTGCATAATGGCGGATGCCATTATGTTCGGCCTGATAGGATTCCAGCGACTTGGAATCATCGTAACGAATAATCTTGATGGCTCGATAAAGACCCAAGGCATCTTTTCCCATCCAGATCTGGCCAAATCCACCTTCACCGACCAGCTTGATTAAATCATAATCGGGAATTTTTGGTGAGAAAGACATCCGCGCGCAACCCAACATCATAAATATAGACCAAAAACTCCCGAATATCCAGTTTCCGCAGTTAAATTATTTTGGATTCGATGAAAGAACCTGCCCGACGGCGGAGTGACTAGGGGCATAGGCAGCAAAAGCCCTTACCAAAAGGGCAAAAATTAAAAAGGAAAGGAAAACTAAAATGAAAAAACTCATCGCAACCACAACCATCATTGCCGCAACCCTGCTCATTTCGAACAACACAAATGCAGTCGAGTTCAACCAGAACCCACATGCAAAATCTCAAGCAAATGGAACCCTGAAACAGGCAGTCGATCAAATGGTCGTCAGCATTGAGAGATCATTGGGTGTTTTTGAAGGGCTTAACCGTTCTCAGCAGGAGAAGATGGCTGAGTTTGAAAACATTCTGGCTCAAATTCAGTACAGCATTACGGTTACTTCAAATGAGGGAGCCTTAAGTAAGAAAATCGCATCTGCAGTTAGCTTGGCAAATCGTCAGGCTGATTGGTGTGAAAAAACCGCTAATACTAAGAAGAACCAAGCCTTGGCCGATCGTTACAAGAAACTTGCAACGGCTGCATCAGACAAGGCCGCCAGGATCGGCAAGAACGCGGAACTGGTTCTTAAAACCAACGGGGAATTGGCGGATTTACTTCCAGAAATTAAGGACGAAAAGGAATACTTCCTGGCTGCCGCAATTATCGGTGATCTGGAGATAGCCAATCAGTCATTGGAAGGTGTGCACCGAAGCATGAAGAAAGTAGTCAATCTCCTGAAACAACTGAGGCACATCGGCGATGAGTTCAACATCCAAGCCCCAGCGTTTGTTAAAAAATAGGGACAACAAAAGAAGAAGCCTCCCGCTTTTCCGAGTGGGAGGCTTTTTCATTCAAAAAGTCAATCATCCTTCCGGATTAAGATCATAATGTTGGCTCCGGAGGCTGGTCTCGCGGTCCATTTACTGGTTTTATCCGAAATATTCAGAATGTTTTCCCGTATCGTTCACCTCGATTGACTACAGATGATACGCGCATCAAGATTCACCGATAAATGAGCATCCCAAAAATCTCTGGCCCTTTAAATCGGCGGCAACTGCTGCATCATACATCGGCTGTCATTGCAGCACCGCTTATAATTGGTAATGCGGCGGCGGCAGTGAAAGGCAATCAGCCGGTCACTCCAAAAAATCTCAACGGTGGTCAAATGCTGTCCGGTGCAAAATTTTATGTTGGAATCGATAACAAGGGACTCTGGCCCAACCTGACCCGACTTAAGAATGGTCACATCGCTGCTGCTGTATACAACCATCCCAGCCACGGCTACGGAGACAACAGTGATGTGGAATTATGGATCTCAGAGGACAAGGGAATCAACTGGACCTTCCGTAGTAAGATTTCGAGTCATCCCGAGGAACCTCTTGGCATCCGCATGAACCATGCCATCGGACTGAATGCCGAGGGGCATTTGGTTGCCTTAGTAAGTGGCTATCGGAGGAGACAAAAACTCCCCATGCTTAAGCTGCAACGCTGTA
>CAYUXV010000192.1:0-20542 GCA_964448875.1 uncultured Verrucomicrobiota bacterium | reverse complement strand
CAGGAAGGGGAAAAGCACAGGCGGGATATGATCGAGCTTAAAAAGGCGATGAACAATATTCGCACAAGTGGTGACCCGGGCTCTCTCCAGTTTGATAATGCTGACATAAAGAAACTCGTAGATGGTCTTGGTCGCCAGTTGATGGAACTCGAAGAAAGGCAAAAGCGCTTGGATGACCTAAACTTACAGATAGAAAAACAACTCAAGCACCTGTCGTCGCACACCAATCAAGTGGCTTTGGCACAAGCTGATTTGCAAAAAACATTTGAGGCGAACAGGGAATTAATCAAACGCTCTGAAATTGGTCGACTAACTGAGTTGGCAAAGTTAAATGAGACAATGATGGCCAATTCTATGCCCAACACAATGGCTTCGCTCAAGTTGAACCAGCCGAATGAGATTGCGCGTATCATGTTTTACATGGCCCCGACCAACCGAGCTGTATTGATGAATGCCTTTGCTGCAGATGAGACTGATCCCACTCTGACACTGATGAAATTAGTTCAGGACTCGTACAAAAAAATAATCATTGAAAAGGAATCCAGCCCGCCAACGGGCACGCCGTGATGAATGCAACCCCCAATATTCCTCAACAGAATTCTGCTCCCGAGGCTACGTCAGCTTCATCTTTTCAGATAGCTGAGATCAAGACGGCTAGTCGTGAATTTGAGCGACTTTTTCAAAATGCAACATTCCGTGACGCAGTGTCGGAAAAATCTTCGGAGGAAAATGACGAATTGATTGGCCAAGCATTGGATTGGCGTCAACAAACGAATTCCCAAATTTCAGTGGATTTTGCTGAAAAATCTCAAACTGAGTCCAATACGCGACGAGCCGAACAGCCTGTTGCACGCTTTGATTCTGCGCAGCAGGGTACGGAACGGGCTGAGGCTGAGTCGAAAGTTGAAAAGGGTAAAACTGACCTCGCGAAGGCAGACAAAAATATTGAGACCAAGATTGTTAAGGATTCTGAAACAAGTTCGACTGAGAATGAGAAATCCAAACGGAATGACATTTCGGGGAACCTTGCTAAGCAAGAAAATGATGGAGCAAAGGCTGTTAAGTTGGAATCGAATCCGTTGAAAGAATCTGATACGGAGGTGCTCGATCTTGAAAAATCAACGGATATGGATGCTGAAGTGCCAGAGAATAGTGAAGCCCAACTTGAAGTTGATTTGGAACCTGACTTGACCCTTGAAGCAGATCCCGAATTGAAAGACGAAACAGAATTGGAGCTTCCTGAAGAAATTGAAATAGACGGAGAGGAAGGAATGGATCCGGAAGATTCTGACTTGGAGCAGACTCAACGTCAAAATCCTACGGATGCCAAAAAATTGAAACGAGCTCAAGTCACCTCAGTTTTGGGTGCGAAAGTTTATGCCGACGAAAAGCCCGTACCGAACGGCACGAATAATGCTCCGAGACTACAGAACATGTTTACGGAGGCAAAATCCATCCAACAGGCAGAAAAACTTGGCAGTGTAACGCCTGAGACTGATGCCCAGTTTGGAGGCGAAGATGCATCTGGACAGGGTAGTGGGACTGGTTCCGATCTAGCCCGCGATCATTCGACGGAGACAACACAGCCTGCATCGAATGTGCAGGGAGTAACGGCTACAGGGCAGTCTTCAGGCATTCCAGGTGTTTTTGCACAACAATCAGTTCAAGTTTCATCCGTTCTGGAGGCGATTTGGTCACGTGTGACACAATTCCGAACACGTGGTGATTCTCAGTGGTCAGTCCAGATTCGGCCTGATGACAACACGAAATTAGAACTTACAATCAAGGTTGGGGCAGCAGGGTTGGAGATTCAAACGCGAATGCAACAGGGGGACATGGGGCGATTGATGTCAAGTTGGGGCGAATTGCAGCAGTCTCTCTCTGAGCGAGGTGTTTCGCTGAAAAACTTGGAGTCAGACGAGAATTTTAAGGATGCCTTGGCCGCAGGTTCCGACGCCATGGGCCAAGAACAAAACCAAACTTCTGCTCAGTTCAATGAACGCGAAGCAGAAGGAGAAGACGGACTTGATTTAAATAATTGGCAGCCCAAATCAGAGGACGAAAAGGCCGTGCGTCAGCCTGCGCAAACAACTAGTAGCCACAATGGGTGGGAAAGCTGGGCCTGAGGAAATTTAAAATGATCGACCCAATCAGCATTGCCAACAAGAACACGCCACCACCGGAGGCCAATCCGCGTGTGCCTGTGAAAATGCTTGGACAGGATGAATTCCTGAAGCTTCTGGTCACGCAGATGCAAAATCAGGATCCGATGGCACCGATGCAGGACACTGAATTTATCGCACAAATGGCGCAATTCACCAGCCTCGAGCAGTCGCGTCAAATGGGTAGCGACATGGCGGAGATGCGCACTCAACAAGGGATGCAGCACGCGGTGAGCCTTATGGGACAGCACGTGACGGTGGCGTTTGGCGAAGGCGAGCGGCATAGCGGTATTGTGCGCGAAGTGCAAAAAGAGGGAGATGAGCCTAAGCTCATCATCGATGGAAAGAGTTTTGATTTACAGGATGTGATTCATGTGAGTGCCACGGACGGCATCAAAGAACCGAAAAACGAGGAATAAACCATGATCCGTTCATTAAACACAGGGGTTTTAGGCATCCGGACTTTCCAGACCAGCCTAGATGCGATCGGTAACAACCTGGCCAACATCAACACGGTGGCTTACAAATCTGCGCGAGTTGACTTCGCGGACACGTTAAACCAGACACTACGTGCACCGACGCCTGATACAGCGGGTTCGTCTGGCAGCACGGGCATGCAGGTTGGTAACGGCTTGGCAATTACCGCAATCAAAAACTCGTTTAATCAGGGTGCTATCAAGCAGACTGGCGTGGCTACAGATTTGGCCATTGCGGGCGAAGGCTTTTTCCTAGTTAAAGATTCAACGACCAACGAGCTGTTTGCCACCCGAGCGGGTGATTTCCGTACCGATAAGAATGGATACTTGGTGTCCAACGGTGGTCAGCGGGTGCAAGGGCTGAACAAACTGGCTCCTGCTTATTCGGATGAGGATAAGAAATCTATCGGAGACCTTATGTTGGATGTAGGCACTTATATGGCCGATCGAACTGGGGTGACACTCGATTCGACAACGGAATCATTGACCAAGACCGCGCACGGTTTTACCACCGGCATGCAGGTTAAATTTTCAGGCACCGTGCCGACTGCAGATCCGGCTATTACCAGTAGTACAGTGATGTATGTGCGTGCGGATGCGACTGATGCAGCCAACAAACTTTCATTGCACACCACTGCTTCCGATGCGGCTGCTGGGACCAACGCGATTGATTTCTCAGGAACAACGGGGACTCCCCCAGTCTCACTAACAGGTAATAAAGTTGATCCTTTCGCCAATCAATTGACGAAGACTGCACACGGATTGACTGACGGGATGGAGCTTAAATTTAAGACTACTGCACCGGGAGGCGCTGACACGATCACCTCCTATTATGCCAAAAAGATCGATGTCGACAATTTTAGCCTTCATACGGGTCCGACCCCAACAGATGGCAATAAGGCCAATTTGACAGCTACGACGATCGACAGTTTTGCTGTGGATGCCAGTACTGATGAAGTAACCAAAAACGCCCATGGATTTGCCACGGGTGATGTGGTTCGTTTTAGCGTTACGCCTCCTGCCGGAGCAGATACTTCTACCAGCTATTATGTGCGTGTGATCAATGCCAACAAGTTCGCCCTACATGCAAGTGCGGCTGATGCGACGACTGGCACCAACATAATCAGTATGACTAATCTGGCCGATAACGCCTCTTACGGCACAGATTTCGCTCTGGCTAATGCTACTACAGATCAATTTACGAAAACCGGGCACGGTATCCCCACAGGTACGGCAGTGAAATTTGATACCACAGCCCCTACCGGAGCTGTCCTCGCAACCACCTATTATGCTAGGGCTGTTGATGCAAATACAGTCACGTTGCATACTTCTGCAGCTGGGGCTGTAGCCAATAGTGGTTTAGTGGATTTAAGCGGTGCCGCAACCAACTACACATTACTAAACAAGCAGGCTTCTTTCTCTCTGGCTGCAGACCAAAGTTCCTACGAGTTGGCTGGCCAAAGTTTTTCTGAGTTTACCCTGACCGGTGGAGCCAGCATCTCATCGTTCAACGTGGGTGCCGATGGCAACATTAACATGCTGCTGACGGATGGCACACAGTACGTGCGTGGCCAAGTGCTTGCGCAAAATTTTAAGAATACCCAGGCTTTGATGAAGCAGGGCAGTAACCTGTACTCAAACCTCGGGACTGCAGGTCCATTGGGCGCAACCGGTTCCTCCGCCTCGGCTACGGAAATTTTGAGTGGTGCAGAGGCGCCCGGAAATTCCGGCCTGGGTCGCATTGAGTCGGGCGCACTGGAATTGTCCAACGTTGACATGGCACGTGAATTTGCGACCATGATAACGACGCAGCGTGCTTTTCAGGCAAATGCCCGTATGATCTCAACAAGTGACGAGATTCTGCAGGAAATGATGCAATTAAAGCGCTAATAAAGCTAAATTTAGCGTTATTTTGACCGATTAACAAGGAGTAGACCATGGCCGAAGAAGAAGCTCAAATGCCCCAAGATCCAGCTGCTGGTGGTGATGCTGCTGCAGGTGCGGATGCCGCCGCAGGTGGCGAAGGCGCGGAGGAGAAACCAGCCAAGAAGGGTGGCGGTATCGGTGCGTTCCTTCCTCTCATACTCATGCCCGTGCTTTGTGCCGGAATGGCGGCTGGTGTTTGGTATATGGTGATGAAACCTCAGATTGACTCCCTCAAAAAGGGGATTGAAGCAGTGATCGGGCCGCCGACGGTGGCTAGTGCGGATGGTGCTGCAGCAGCTGGTGATGGTCACGCCGAAGATGGTGATCATGCTGAAGGTGGTGATGACCATGGTGGTGGTGACAGTCATGGAGAGGAAGCAGCAGAAGGCGAAGGCGGCGCGGCGGATGACCCGGATGAATTGGTTCCGATCGTGAACACGGACAACCCCACAGGTGCGCACGCTGTTGTAATTAACCCCAAGGGCACCGGTGGCACGCGCTATCTTGTGGCCGAGATTTACCTGAGGCGCTCCGATGAGGGTGATACGGGTTTTAAAAGTCGTGTGGCTAAAAACACCAAAGCGCTTGAGGAGCTTACCCGTTATGAATTGGAGGATCGTACCATTGAGGATTTACAGAAACGTTATGTGCAAGAGGAAATCCGCATGACACTGCTATCGAAGTTCAATAATGAACTGAAGGCTGCCGGACATCAAGCACCGGTGAAGCGGATTTATTTCAGCAAGTGGGTAATGCAATAGGTGGCGATGTTGAAGGATGAATTCCAGACGGCGGACGTTAAATTGTTCCGCGATATGACGGCCCCTTTGGAAGCCGTTCGAGCTTATGCTGATGAGGATATGACGGAAGGCGGCGAAGCTGATCTGGAAGGTGCATCACCAGAGGAATCTGTTATGGTGCATCGTTCGGATGGGACGAAAGGGGAGGTTCCTTCAAGCACCATACGGACTTTCACTCTGGGTCAGAACGCATCGCTTTCGTCTACAGAAGTCCATCGTTTCCAGAGCCAGAACTCTGTGATCGTGCGCTCCTTGGCCGCACGTTTGTCGCTCTTTTTACGCAAGGAAATCACGCTTGAGCAGGTATCGTTGGAGGTGGTTGATTTGGCCAAGTATGCCAAGGAGTTTGAAGCCCCACGTCACATGATTCTGTTTAAAATTCATCCACTGGAAGCCATTGGTGTAATGGATATTTCCAAGCCGCTTGGTTTGACTATAGCGGATCGAATGCTTGGTGGCTTGGCTGTTTCGGTTAATCCGGATCGGTCAATTCGTGAGGTGGAAACGGCGCTTGTTGACCAAATTGGTCAACTTACTATGCGCGAATGGTGTGCTTCCTGGAAATATGATGAACCCCTACGTGCCACGTTGGTCGGCCATGAAGTAAATCCACAGTTTCTACAGATTGGTGGGCCGGAGGAAAGTTTTTACCATATCTCAATCGAGGCATGCATCGGTGACTGCATCGATCAGATTCAAATGCTGCTTCCCGTGCGAGGTATCGATTCCATCATTCGTCATCTGGCCATACATACCACGGTGGATTCAGAGGAAGAAGCTGAAGAACACGAAGAATTCATCCGCCAGATGTGGAATCCTGCCTACGACATGGTGAAGGCGAAGGTGGCTGCACAATGGCCAGATATACCCATTACGACCCGTGGTCTTTCCGATTTGAAGGAGGGAGATCTCATACCTCTTGATCCTGAGCGTCTGCGTGATGTTGAGCTAACAATAGCTGGAAAGCCGAAATTTCGCGGCCGACTTGGGAGTTTTGATCAGAAATCTGCCGTGCAAATTATAGAACGAATAACCCAATATTAATATGGAATCTACCGCTGAACATACTCAAAATCTGGAATTTCTTATGGATGTGCCTTTGCGGTTATCCGCCGAATTGGGCAGTTGCCAGATGACCATGGAAGATCTTCTTGACCTGAATGTGGGTTCGGTCGTCTCTCTTGATAAGCCGGCAAACGCCAATGTCGATGTGTATGTGAACCATAAACTTGTTGCTCGTGGCGAAGTGGTGGTAGCAGATGACAATTTCGGTATCCGAATAAAGGAAGTAATCTCTAAAACGGCAGCATAAACTCGGAATAGCTTTCCAGTTAGATTGATCAAAGATCAGTTTCCAACTTCAAAAACGCTAGAATAAGCGCTTTTTTCTCATATTAAGCCCAAATATTGCTGTGGCATGACATATGCTGCGTAATGGTTGATTGGCAGCGTCTGCCAATCGCAAATCACCGGAAAACCCGGGTGCAACGGGCTGCCACGGATGGAACCTTCGGTGATTTGATAACACGGATGAATACAATTGCCCCAGGAAAGGGCCTGAAAATGAGGATAAATCGCCACCGATTGCTGGCCGGAATGGTGGCATTGGCCATATGTGCTGTGGTTTCTGCGGAAACACCCACAACTGGTAATGCCGGTTTGCCGGAAGCAAATGCTTCGAGCACCGCGGATAAACCGCAGGTCTATCATCCCATAAGGGAAAATCAAACTATCACGCCGAATTCTGGGAGCCTTACCGAAATCAGCGTTCGTCTCTTTGGAGCACTCTTACTCGTTGTTGCCTTGTTTCTAGGTGGCGCATGGTTTTTCAAGCGCACAAAACTATTTAATTTGGTTTCTGCAAAACAGGCTAATTTACAGATTGTTGAGAGCAAATCCCTCGGATCACGTCATTCGTTGCACGTGATCACTTACGGAAATCAGCGGTTTATGATTTCGGACACACCCGCAGGGACACAGTTTCTTACGTCGTTGGATGAACCACCTGCTGAGACAGAATCAGATGCGACAGATGAAGCTGATTCTTCCTTTGCCGACAAGCTGAAGACGGTGATTGAAGGACCAAAACATGAGTCTGCATCTATGGGTAGTTTCGTTCGCCGATTCAAGACCATTTTTGCCCGCAAAACCTCATGACAGCCCAGCACCCAAGCCAGCACCCAGCACCTTTCCGGCAGCGAGGCCTTTTGCGCCAGCTGTTCGGAATGGTGCTGCTGGTTGGTGTGCTGATAGGTGCCAATCCTTTGCGTGGGCAGGAGGTGCCAGTTGCACCCGTGCCCGTTGAAGATGGTGCGGCATCACAATCATCTACGAATGGATTTAATTTTAATATCGGCTTGAATCTTCCCAAGAAGGCACAAGACGTCGATGTGGCCATTCGCATCGTGTTTCTCATTACGATGCTCGCGCTGGCACCGTCGCTAATCATGCTGCTCACTTGTTTCACGCGAATTATCATCGTGTTTTCGTTCCTGCGAAACGCACTTTCATTGCAGGGAGTACCAGCAAATCAGCTAATAATAGGTTTTGCGTTGTTCATGACGCTTTTCATCATGGCCCCGGTTTATAACAACATCGACCGTGATGCTATTAAGCCATACAAGGCGAAGCAAATTACTAGTACGGAAGCATTTGACCGTGCCAAGGGGCATATGAAGGATTTTATGTTGCGTCAAGCTCGCCCCAAGGATGTGGAGTTATTTGTTGCGATGGCGAACATGGGGCCGACAGAAGTGGAGGATCTGCCGATGAGCGTTGTGATTCCAGGTTTTATTCTAAGCGAATTACGAACAGGATTTCAGATGGGATTCCTTTTATTTATTCCATTCATCTTGATCGATTTTGTGGTGGCGATTGTGCTAATGAGCTTGGGATTGTTGTTTCTGCCTCCAGTTACCATCTCACTGCCATTAAAGATTCTTTTGTTTGTACTGGTGGATGGTTGGACGTTGGTGGTCCGTTCCCTGGCATTGAGTTTTCAAATGTAACGCAGAATAACGATGAGCCCAGACTTTAGCGTGGAAATTCTGAAAAGCATGATGACCCACATCGTGATGGTTGCGGCACCGTTATTATTATTGGGCATGGCAGTAGGTCTTACTATAAGTCTCTTTCAGGCGGTTACATCCCTACAGGAACAAACACTCGCATTTGCACCTAAAGCACTTGCAGTAACCGGGCTTTTATTTCTCATCTTGCCGTGGGTGGTACGCACTTTGGTGGATTATACAACTGAAATATTCAATAAACTGCCCCTGATGGCCCAGTGATGGCGTGGAGATGATGAATGGAACAACTTTTTGTCAACTGGTTCCTAGTCTTTACCCGCGCAGGGGCAATGCTTTCGGTTTTCCCTCTTTTTTCTGCTGCAGCAGTTCCAGTGCGATTGCGCATTGCCTTAGCTGGATTCATTAGCCTTATGGTGGTGCCAACGCTGGGAGCACCAGCGGTTGATCCCACTCAAGAGACTCTGATTGGTTTGGTCGGGCTTGAGATGCGCGAGATTGGCATTGGTTTATTGATGGGTTGGTTGTGCCGACTATTGAGCTTCAGCATGGCGTTGGCTGGGCATTTTATTGCTTCACAAATCGGTCTACAACTTGGCGGCATGATTGCTCCCGGAGAGGAGCATCCTACGGAATCTGTCGGTATCATCCTACAAATGTTGGCGATTATGCTTTTGGTGACGATGGATATGCACTACGCGCTATTGATAGGCTTCCAGCAATCTTTTCAGGTATTGCCCATTGGTGGCGGGATGTTGTCCGAACAGTTGTTTGATGACGTTACATTGATTGCTGGACGGACTTTTTTGGTGGCAGTGAAGATTGCTTCGCCAATTATCGCTGTGGGTATTGTGGTCAATCTATTGCTTTGTATGCTGGCACGTGCAGTCCCGCAAATGAACGTCTTTATGGAGAGCTTTGGTATTCGGCTTCTAATTGGAATCCTATTGCTTGGCTCAGTGTTCAATCTTGCTTCGAAAGAGATCGCGGTTTACCTGCATCAGTTAACATCTGATTTTACTAACGTCGTACGCTTGTTGGCTGGAGGATAACCCATGGCGGAAAGCGAAAGTGGCCAGGAAAAAACTGAGATGCCAACGCCGAAGCGTTTGCAGGAATTATTGGAATCCGGTCAGTTTGCAAAAAGTGCAGAAATCCAGACGGTCTTTTTGATCGCTGCGGGCTTGTTGATCCTCACGGTTATGCTGCCGCGGATCATGGAACACTTTAAAATCTACATGGCTGGTACGTTTACAAAGCTGGCAGTCACAAGGGTAACGGAGCAGTCATTTCCAGAGCTGTTTGCCAGTTTTATGGGCACGGCGGCGGCGTGTTTGTTGCCTGTTATGATTGGTGCATTTTTTGCCGGTTTGATGGGCGGGGGAGTGCAGAGTCGTTTTCAGTTTACGCCCAAGGCAATTGAACCCAAGTGGAATAAGCTAAATCCGCTCAAGGGATTCAAAAACATCTTCAGCAGTCAATCTCTTGCACGGCTCTTTGTGGCGATGGCAAAGTTCATGGTCATCTTCGGATTCACATATCCGGTTATTCGCGGTGTGCTTGATGACCCGATATTTTATCAGGCTATGGAGTTCAGCTATCTACTGGTGTTCATGGCGGATACAGCATTAGCGGTGACTGTTCGTGTGTTGGCAGGAATGGTCGTGATCGCAGTTGGCGATTATGCCTATCAGCTTTGGAAAAATGAACGCGATAGCATGATGACCATGCAGGAAACAAAGGAGGAAACAAAGAGCACAGAAGGCAACCAGGAGGTGAAAGGTGAAGTGCGTCGTCGTCGTAAACAAATGCTACGTGAGCAAGTGCAGAGAGATGTTCCCGAAGCAGATGTGGTGGTGACCAACCCTACACACCTTGCCATAGCATTGAAATACGATCGTCAGAATATGGGTGCCCCCCGTGTGGTAGCCAAGGGTGCGCGGTATAACGCGTTGCGTATCCGGGAAATCGCGGAGAAGCACGATGTGCCAATCGTGGAGAATAAGCCGGTGGCGCGGTTATTATACAAAAATTGTAGGGAGGGTCAGGAAATCATCCCGGAACTTTATGCTGCTGTAGCAGAAATTTTAGCGCACGTTTACAGGGTTAATCGTTACAACTATTACAAAAAAGGGCTCGAATTGCCCAAATAATCTAAAAATGCACGGTTTTCGTGAAAAAACAGCTAAATACCCCGTGATGGCACCCAAATTGCTCTGAAATTACTTTGGCAGGAAAGAATCTTGCCGATTGGATCCAAAAAACATGGACGGAACTAATTATGTAAAGGTCACCGGCTCTGAGCGGAGAGAAGGGGATGTCCCTTTCTCCGTGCATTTCCCATTCATTCAATGAGTGCCGCACCTGCCAAGACTCTAGCTAAGCCTGTTTGGGCAGAGGTAGGCTTGGTTACGTTTATCTTCAGTGTGTTGCTGTGGATGGTGCTGCCGCTGCAGCCTTGGATGTTGGACATGCTATTGGCCTTGTCCATCTCGTCGGGCTTGTTGGTAATGCTGGTGATCATTTATATTCGTGCCCCCTCAGAGTTTACCAGTTTCCCCACATTACTGCTGATAATCACATTATTCAGATTGGGTATTAACGTAGCCTCGACGAGGTTGATCCTCGGCGAGGCACAGGCGGGTCAGATCATTCAATCGTTTGGCCAGGTTGTAGTACAGGGCAACTACGTGGTTGGGTTCGTGGTGTTCGTTATTTTGACCGTTATTAACTTTGTTGTCATTACCAAGGGTGCGGGGCGTATTGCTGAGGTTGCGGCCCGATTCACCTTGGATGCCATGCCAGGAAAACAAATGGCGATTGATGCGGAACTGAATGCTGGCCTCATCAAAGAGGACCAAGCACGTAAGCGGCGGGATGAGCTTTCGAAAGAGGCGGATTTTTATGGCTCGATGGACGGTGCAAGTAAGTTTGTGCGTGGTGATGCCATAGCAGGCATCCTCATCACATTGGTGAACATTTTAGGTGGTATTGGCATTGGTGTCATCCAGAAGGGTATGGATGTGAATTCTGCGATGGAGACCTACACCGTGCTAAGCATCGGAGATGGTCTCGTATCACAAATTCCTGCACTGGTGATTTCCACCGCAGCCGGTATTTTGGTGACTCGGGCGGCAGAGAATCAGAGCCTCGGTCAAACGCTTACTTCGCAGTTGTTCTTCCACCCCAAAGTACTGTCGGGACTATCGATGACAATGTTGACGCTTTCGGGATTCTCTCTGATCACAGGGATGTTGCCATGGTTTCCTTTCTTGTGCATGGGCGTGCTGTTTGGGTTCATGCACCGGAGTTTTCTGCAAAAAGGATATTTTATGTTGCAACCTGCCGGCGGTCCGGGCACAGGACCAGATGGCATGGCCGTCTCGGGAGGTGATGAAGATGGTCCAGATGATGGCGGACCCGACGGCCAGCCTGAGGGTCCAGAGAAGTTGGAAGATCTGCTAAATGTAGATACGCTTCAGATTGAGTTAGGTTACGGGTTGCTCACGCTGGCAGACCCGAAGAAGGGTGGCGATATTCTTGAGCGTGTGACAAGTGTTCGCCGTAATTTTGTGCAGGATATGGGCTTTATCATTCCAGCTGTACGATTGCGTGACAATCTGGAGTTGGGAGCGAACGAGTATCGATTTATTTTCCGCGGACAGATGATCGCAACCGGTGAGGTGATGCCGGGCTATTGGCTGGCGATGAACACCAATAACAGCACCGAAGTGTTGCCTGGAGTACAAACGGTGGAGCCGGTGTTTGGGCTGGATGCGGTTTGGATTACTGAGGTGGAACGCAAAAATGCCGAGGTGGCTGGATACACCGTTGTTGATGCCGCGTCAGTACTGGTTACGCACTTTAGCGAGACTATCAAGCGTAACTGTCACCAGATTCTCAGTCGTCAGGACGTGCAAGTTTTGCTGGACAATTTAAAGGAACAGAACCCTGCACTCATCAACGAGCTGGTGCCGAATATGTTGTCGGTCGGTCAGGTGCAGCGTGTGCTGCAGAATCTGTTAAGAGAGGGAGTGTCGATCCGAAATCTGGTTGGAATTCTTGAGCGTGTATCTGATTACGCCTCGACGACAAAGAACACGGATGAGTTGTCTGAGCAATCGCGTTGTGCGATTGGCTCTCAAATTGTTAAACAATATCAAGATGAAGCCGGCAAGTTGCACGCCATCACCATGGATCCGTGGCTCGAGGAAGAGTTGGTAAAGGGCCTGCGACCCTCTCAGACAGAGACCATGTTGCTGATTGATCCAAAGATGGCTGAGCATCTTTCTCACCATCTCAACGATGGCATGCAGCCGATGATTTCCGATGGCAAATCCCCTGTGGTGATTTGTTCGGCAACGATTCGTTCTGGACTACGACGGGTCTTTGCGGCGAAGTTCCCTGAGTTGGCGTTCCTTTCTTATGAGGAGTTGCCGCCCAAGGTGGAGATTGAGCCTGCCAGCACCATCCCCAGCTTGGGTTAATTGACCGGAATTAACCTGGAGACATCGCGGCCATGAACGTCGTTAAGATTACCGCAGACTCCCCGCAGGAGGCCTTGGAGCAGGTGCATAAGCAACTGGGTCCGGAGGCCGTAGTGCTTGATGTGCGGAAACTGCCGGCAAGTGGCGTTAAAAAACTTTGGACGAAGGCACAGGTGGAAGTTACCGCAAGTGGCCCGGAGCCCAAAAGTGATGATCACGAATTGATCGCGCAGTTAAACTCCAAAATCGAACAATTGGAGGATCAACTGTTGCGGAACCCCGTTCCGAAACCTTCGCCGGAACCACAGGTAAACTTCCCGTCCAAGGCTGCTGAATTGATTAAAGCCTCTCAAGCCGGTTCGCCGGTTGAAGGGGAGGGGGGGGTGATGCCTGCGGTCAAGATACTTAAACGCTTGGGCCTGCTGCCTTCACATGCGCGTTGGCTTTCAGGACAGGCGACCAATTATCTGGGTTTCACCAAGCCACGCAATTTGCCGGAGGAATTTGCACTCGTACGCGAGACACTTACCGACTACTGGCATCAACTGGTGCGCCGGCAAACCAAGCCGGGGAACCCAGTCCGATTGATGGTCGGAACGCCGGGCACTGGCAAGACCACCTGTATGTGCAAGTGGATGACGCAAGAGGTGCTGCTGCGTAATAAATCGGTCCGAGCATGGCGTCTGGACGGTTCCATGGCGAACACTGCAGAATTCCTAAATGTGCATGGAGAAGTGCTGCGAGTGCCTGTGGAGCGGTTTTGGGATGACACTGAGGAGATTCCCGGGGATACGATGCGTTTTGTGGATTTACCTGGCGTTTCTGCCGGCGACCGTGAAGCTAGGCGCGCTTTGGTGGAGCAAGTAAAGGCACTGCCGCTTACGGAAACCTACCTGGTGTTAAACGCTTCGTACGATTTGGGTCTGCTGTTGAACCATGCCCGCTTCTTTTCCGTGTTGCCATTGAGTGGGTTGATTTTGACGCATCTTGATGAGGAAACCCGCTGGAGCAAATGCTGGAACCTTGTCTTGGCAACTCAATTGCCGATTCTTTACCTGTCTGGTGGGCAGAATATCCCGGGCGATTTTCATCCGGCGATGCCGGAGGTGCTCTTCGATAATTTTGTGAAAAAAGGTCAGGACCAATTGGATTAACCCTGCCTCAAGGAACGGGTGAAGCCATTGGGTTGAGGTTGGGTGGTGGCTTGGCCTTTACTCGCCTGCCGTCGGGTTGCCATTCGTAGCGGCCGGTTAGCCTGCCGCTTTTCCACTCCTTCACCATGCTCCGGGTATTGAGTTCATCATTGTAACGGTGTGTCTCGTTGCCGTCCTGTGCATCCTTATTAAAAAAATGTTCCGACTCAATTTTACCGTTCTGGTAGTAAAACACCCATCGGCCATTTTTTCTGCCATCGAGAAATTCACCCTCAACTTTCACCTGACCATCGCCGAAATACTCCACATGCGGTCCTGTCCACGGCTTCCCATCAAGGTACAAGCGGCCATTGGGTCCCGCAGCGACCCGGCTGGAGTCGATGCCTTTCTGTTCTTTTTTCGAACAAGCACTTAAGGTAAGCGCCAAGGCCAGAAGAATTAAACTACCCTTCACAAAGATAAACCTAGCTGCATATGCGGGCCGGCGCAACGTGGCTTTGTTCCCAAGTTAATTGAATCTTCTATCTGGGACGAAGTCTCTCGGGGGTCTTAAGAGCGTCTGACCCTCTGTTTGTTTCCCTTGAAAACCGCTCTTCCCTTGAAAATCCCTCCGTGTCGCTGTCGTCTGGAACTCCTGAGTCATCGAATCTACGGGGTTTTTGGGGGGGGGTGTGATCTCGGGGATCAAAATTTCCCTCATCGTCTCCGAATCCGTCCTCCATTTCAGGTTCTTCTATATCAATATTGTCCTCCCCCTCCATTTCCTCAGGCCAGCGTTCAACACCAGTCGCCGAATCCGCCGGTGCGGTGCCGGCATCGCGAGGTTCGTCTTCCCAACGCCTTCGCTGGGCGTTTGCGAAGCTAACAACCGTGTCCACGATCTGTTTGAGGCTGTTATCCTCGTCATTGTCCATTTTTGCGCGGGCCACGTAGTGTTGTGCCCCGTCCACCGCTTCACCTGTGAGGGTGATGAGTTTTAAAGATCTCAACATGTCCAAAGCCAGTTCATCATCTGATCCACGGCGAACTTCCTTGGCCATCATCCTGGCGAGCTTGCTGAAGTCGCCAAAAAATCCGATATCATTATCAGCCAACACACTACGTTTTTCACCGGTGACAGGTTTGCTCACCGCACCTTTCTCAAGCTTGCTGACAAGGTCATCCGGGCAAACGAAAACCACATTGTCACGCATTACGATCGAGTGATCGCCACGCTCCATTTCGCGCTCAAAGTCATCACCCAACAGGCGATTAACCGTGGAAGAATCGTTGATGGTTGCACCTACCATAATTCTCGGTTGGGGTTGTCTGCTGCCCCATTCGGTTTTCTTCATTTCCATGTCCAAGGCAAAGACGACATCGCCCTTAAAGGCATCGAGCAGGGCGTCGATCGAAAGGCCGAGCTCATCCTGCAACTCGTCATTCAATTCCTCATACAAGCCTTTTCGGTGTGGCGATTTAATCCATTTTTTCAGGACATCCATATTCATGGATTGGGAGGTCGCCATCATTGAGTCATCAGGCACCGCATCAAGCAATTCACTGGCCACTCCGCCACCGCCCCAGTCTTCCAGTAGTTCCTCGTCGTAGGTCATGGAAAGCTTGGCGGCAATTTCACCAGCCTCGAACTTCCAGCCGCCGGAAATGGCGAAGTTGTTTTTCAGGATGCCCAGGTCCCCGACCGGTGCGCCCTCGTCCTCTGCCATTTCAAGAATAGGAATCAGGTTCACCCAGCCGCCCACGTCGAAACGGAAGGAGTCTTGTTGGTGCGCGAGGAAATCCGCATTTACATCTGCAAGGCCGCCTTCGCCTTTCAGGAGATCCTTCGCTACGTCCATCATGTCAACCTGGGGAGAGTCATCCCACCAGATGTCCTGCCAAACCACCAGCAGGACATCATCGTTGATCGCAAAAACATGTGACTCTTGTGGTTGCCAAAAGTCGTCGTTTTCCAAGTCGTCCGTAAACTCGCTGAACTCGCGATCGTCTACAATTCGTTCAAGCTCTTTCAAGCTGCTTATAAATGTATCCCGACTTTGCAAATGGATTGTGAGGCCGTAGATCGGATTGTCATCCCCCTTCGGTGGAGGCTGCATAAAGAAATATACCGGCTCCCCAAGGTTGATGCCCAGTTTGTCCGGGTCCTTGAGAAAATCCTTGATGCTGTCCTCAATCTCACGCGACATATGCCTATCCATGGCACGCAGCATTCCTTTGTCGAGGAGGTCATCCACTTCCGCTTTCTGGTAAAGTTCGCCTACATAAGTGGTGACTACGACCATGCTGTCCTTGGGGAGATATTTGGCTGTGGACGGCAATGATCGGCTGCCGCCACCCAGAAGGTAATACATGCCCGTGACAACACCAGCCACCAACAGGATAGCGGCGGTAATGGTTGCGGCAATCGCCAGGCTTCCCCGAGGCTTGGCGCCTGGAGGTGGTGGCAAATGGCCGTATTCACCATCACCTGGGGGTGGTGGGGGAGTTGGTGGGGGTGGCACTGGGATAGCATCTTCCACACGCACCCATTCAGTTTTTCCTTCCTCACAGACTCGATCTCGAGGCGAAAGTTGGCCGGAGTCGAGTTGCTCGCTAATTTCGTCTAGGGTAAATGTGCGGCTAGAGGTTGTTCCTGCTTGGTGAACCCAGTACTTCATCCAAGGAGGCTACTCCGCAGAATTGCGGGACACCATCACAAATTTGGCCGATTAAGATATTTTACCGGTCTAGCGCTCGATCTGAACGGCTGGTGCATCATCGGGTTCTGGGAGTCCGATTTCCTGTTCGGCAAATTTTTCAGCCAGCTTGATAAGCTGCTTCAGGCCGTTAGCTTTCTTGTCGCGAAAGAGAAGTTTAACTTGGTACTTATATAAATCCTTCTTCATGTTGCCCAACGCTTGAAACTGGTCGAACATCCGTAGCACGTCAACGGCCTCGTCCGGTGCGTCGAAGTCTTGGGCAAGGCGGAGAATCTGTTCGAAGTCAATGACCATCGATACTTCATTATCGGTCAGCACGTTCCGCTTTGGGCCTTTTACGGCGTTTGGTAGTCGACCGAGCCTGGCGGCATCAAGCAGCTCGTTGTTGCCGATAAAAAAACGGTCGTTTACCGTTACCAACCCGAAGCCAACCTCGCCCATCCCCTCAATGAGGCCTTCTTCAGTGACCTTATCGATGATTGTCTTGAGGTTTTTCTGGTTGGCTACAGTCATGCCAAAGAGCAGCTTCGGTCGCGGCTCTTCAAATCCAAAATCCGGATCCACGCGCTTCTCCATGTCAATAAAGGTAAACATGAATTCGCCCTTCGGGATGTCCATGAGGGCGTTGAAGGTCAGTCCGAGCATGCCCATGATCGCGATCTCAGCAACAGCAATAGCTTCGCCACCATCCATTTTTTTAAGGGCAGGAAGATATTCTTCCTTCATCCATTTGCGACTGCCCTCCATGTCGAACGAATACGCTAATGAGCCGAGAGTCTTTTGCGGAATGAGATCAACCAATTCCTTTTTTGGTGCCGGCTTGATGTTTTTCATGTATTCCGCGTCCGAGCTAATAAACGCATCGAAACTCACTGCGCCCGGGTCAAAATGCAACGCACCTGCCATGCGCATGTTGCCCAGTATCTTGGTTAGTTGATCGATTTGATCCTTTGGTACTTCAGGATCTGCAGTGGCGAGTTTCATCAACTCGCTGATATTGAGCCAGCCGCCCATGTCGATATCGCCATCAAGGTAGCTGCGGAAGGTTGGTTCTGCGGCGGAGAGATTTTTTTTCGCCTTCAATGTTTTCATCAATGTGGCGGCTGCATTCTCGACTACATCCGGGGTGCCTCCCACAATGGCAATGACTTCGTCACTGAAACCCATTGCAGCGGGGATGCCTTCGCCGGCCAAGATTTGAAAATCTCCTTCCTTTTTCATGGTATCAAGAAGCAAGGCAGCCATTTGCTCGCCTTCATCACCACCTACTTTTGCCAGGTTGCGCAGTCCCTTCTCAAATTTCTTTGCACTTAGCGGTGTGGCTACAATGCCACCCCAACCGGTTGGTTCTCCAAATTCATCTTCCGCGTCTGCTGCCTTTAGGCTTCCAAATAGATGGATCGGTTGATCAAGATCGATACCCAGCAGCTCAGGTTTTTCCAGAAACTTGGCCGCCATCTCATTTTCAAGCTTCAATTCATTATGGGCTTCTTTCATCCCCGGCAGATCGAGAAAGGTCTCGTGGCCAGATTTTTGGAGCAGTTGGCCAATGTTGATGGACAGTACCATGTGCGCATCGGCAGGGATGAATTTTACGGCGGCATCGACCTTCTTGGCCGGCTTGTCTTGGGCCAATGCGGGCATGATCGCCAACGTGAAGGCTGCCAAAAGTGTGGAGAACCTGTGTATAAAGAGGGGTTTACGCACAGCGATAGCACCGCATCCAGTTGAAAAGAATTGCTTCATATGTTTGAGAATACACGGCAATTGTCCAAAAGGCCACATGAAATTATGAAAAACAAAGGGCTTTTGGGCGTGTCGACCGTTGTGAATATCTCTAATCGAAATCAACCCTCTTTTTCGAACGGATTTATCTCCGGCACCTTGGGTGCACTATCAGGAAGAGACGGTGTTTCTCCATTCGGTGCGGGCTCAGGGTTAGGAATTGGGACAGGGATGCTCTCAGGGATTGCCGGGGAAACCTTGTCGCTGGGTTCCGGTAGGCCAGGCAAATCCGGTCTCTCGTCAATAGGCTCTGGAAGTTTTGGCACTTCAACTCCAGGATCTACAGGGAATCCCTCTCCGGGATTGCCGGGGAAATCGCCTCCAGGATCTACAGGAAATCCCCCACCTTGGGCTCCCTTCATTGCTTCGCGTAAAACGACCTTCAGAAAATTCTCGCTACGATCTTTTAGAGTGACCGAAAATTGTGCTCCAACTGCACCCGGTTCGACATTGGCCGTGACATGGATTGCCGCTGTATTGTTCAGGTTCTCTCTCAAGAAGTCTACTATGACCGGGGGCACTTCGCCTGGAGGCAACAGGTTGCTTAGTTCGACAAGTTTGTCCGGGTTGACGTGAAGTGCTGCATCATTCTGCTCAAGTAGCTTTTGTGCCTGTGATGCCATAGGAGGCTCGGGTGCCAAGCCCAATTCAATTTGTGGCCGGAATTTTGTCGAACAAATGTATAGTCGATTGTCGACGACGAAAATTTCGAGGCCCTGGGCATTCGCCTCGGTTAGCTGATTGTTCTCGCCGAGAAAATTGATCAATTTGTTGACGGCATCCACGTTTTGCAACGTGAGGCCCATGACAAACTCCGGCATTGGGGCGACTCCTGCTCCTACTTTAATTCCGGTGAGCGTTAAGGCGAAATCGTCGCCGGGAATGTTAAGTGCATCATCCCATGTTAGGCCCATGCTCTGAAGTACCAGTTGTATTTCTTGGCGAGCTTCGTCGGGTACTTGTGTCTGTAGGAATTTTCCAATTGCATCAGCATTTGCAGAGATTGCAAGTGCCACGATTGCATTGCCTGGCAATGAATCAATCAGGGCCTTTTCGGTAGGCTTGCCATTGCTTAAATTGGGCACGAGCTTTTCGTCATAGAAGATTTTACTCTTTACGATTACCTGTCCCTGGCCAAAGAGCGCTCCAATGGCGAGATCTACATTGCCCATTTCGTCCAGGCTGTCCGCAGGCAGCCCGGGTTCCTGAGAGGCAAAGAACTTCAGAATTTCGGTGAGGTTGATCCACGCGCCACCATCGAGTGATATCTTTTGCACTTCGCCAAACTGCGGTCGTGCCTGAATGAGTGAGGCATTTTTATCCAGGATGATTTTCATTGCAGGCATCAGGTTCTTTATGACCTTTTCCTGAACTTCTGCATTGGCTTGAAGGTTCACATCACATTCGTTTTCGTCGCCGCTTTGATCAAAACCAGAATCAGGTGGAGCATCTTCACCGGGTGGGCCTCCAAGGCCATTCGGATTCATTTCAAATTCTGTGAGAATAACTGCTGCGTCCGGGGCCATTCCCACAAGTAACGGCATTGGCAATCCGGGACCGGTTATGCCCTTAAATCCACCCATGTCTTTTGCCTCTAAGCGAGGGAGGCTTAAGGCAGTCGCTGTCAATGTGATGGTTTCAGCGAATTTGTCGGAGTCTGTGACAGGTAATACCAACCCTACAAGAGGTGGTTCCTGTAATAGGCCGCCTGCAGGTTTTTTGAGGAATAAATAAATTGGCTGATCGACTGCCATGCCCAAATTGGCCGGGCTCAACATGTTTAGCGCTGTTTTTGCGATAGGCGGTAAACTCTCTTCTGCATTCGGTCCCATCATCTGAGTCATAAGGCCATCAAGACCTCCAAGCTTATCCAAGATTTGCTTGGGTGAAATTTCAAGTGCAGCAATGGCATCGGCCGGAATGTACTTTGCTCCATTAGGAATCGCGCGTGGCTTTGGACCTCCGCCAATTACCGGCGGCTCAACGACGGGAGGATCAATCGGTGGTGGTTCGACAATGGGAGGATC